>CAYZIX010000292.1:0-1510 GCA_964478395.1 uncultured Candidatus Solibacter sp. | reverse complement strand
ACGCCCTGCCGCCGCAAGCCGTCCTGCAGGTCTTTCGCCAGACCGAAGGCCGGGAACCGCCGCCGAGCTTCGTGCTCTGCGTGCGCGGCGAATGTTTTGAACTCGGCGAAGGCCTGTCGCCCGAGGCGCTTGGCCGGGTGAACGAAGCGATGAGCCTCCTGGAAGGGCTGATACGCCAAGCCTGATTTTGAGTCTCACGCTATGAGACTTTCGCCATGCACGCTGATCAAACCTAAACAAGAGACAGTGCCATGGCGAACCATTCAAACCCTGACCAGCTTGTATTCTTCGCGCTGATTTTTGGTGCCGTCGTAGTTGTATTTCCCTGGTGAAAAGCTGCTCGTTCATGGCTCTCAAAAAGCCATGCGATTATGATATCGGCACATTCAGGGGGTGTTATGACTCAATCCGAGCGCTTCGGAATCATCGAGCGCATGCTGCTTTCGCGGCGCAGCGTGACCTTTGCCGAACTGCAGCAGCGCCTCGAAGTCTCGCGTGCCACACTGCACCGTGACCTGCGTGATCTGCGCGAGCGCATGCAGGTGCCCATCGTCTATGAGCGAGAAACCGGCACTTACCATATCGACAGCAGTGTCGAGCGCTACGAATTGCCCGGTGTGTGGTTCTCGGCCGGCGAAATCCACGCTTTGCTCAGCATGCAACAACTTCTCAATGCTTTCGACTCCGGCGGCCTGCTCGCTGAACATGTCGGCCCGTTGCGCCAGCGCCTGCTCGGCATGCTCGAAAGTGCCACCGATTCGGCCGACGATATTGCCCAGCGCATCCGCATCCTGAGTGCTGCTGCCCGCCACTACGCCCCGCAACACTTCCAGCAGATTGCCACGGCCCTCATGGAACGGCGCCGGCTCAACGTCGAATACGTCGCCCGTAGCAAGGGCGATACCAGCCAACGCGAAATCTCGCCCCAACGCCTGACCCACTACCGCGACAACTGGTACCTCGACGCCTGGTGCCACTTGCGCGACGAACTGCGCAGCTTTGCGGTCGATGCCATCAAAACGGTCAAAACCCTTGATGGCGCTGCACGCGACATCCCCGAGACCGAACTTGATGCCGCCCTAGGTTCCGGCTACGGCATTTTTGCCGGCGCCCAGGTGCAATGGGCAACACTTGTTTTCACCCCGGAACGCGCTCGCTGGGTCGCAGCAGAGCACTGGCACCCGGAGCAGCAAGGCAGTTTCTTCGATGACGGCAGTTACCAGCTACGCCTGCCGTACAGCAACGACCCGGAGTTGATCATGGATATTTTGAAATACGGGCCGGATTGCGAGGTGGTGCGGCCGGCGGGGTTGCGGGAGAAGGTACTGGGCTTGTTGAAGGCGGCGGTGGGGAGGTATGGGGATGAGTGACGAACGGGATTTTGAAAACACCGATTTCCTGGCGCACATCAGGAACGACAACGGTCGCCTGATTGCACATCGTCTGGAGGATCATCTGGTCGATGTTTCGGTGTTGGCTGCCGACTTCGCCGCCGAATTCGGTGCCGCGC
>CAYZIX010000291.1:0-1591 GCA_964478395.1 uncultured Candidatus Solibacter sp. | reverse complement strand
GGCAGAATCAGCGGCACGACGCCGACGGGAACCTTTCGGCTGCTCAGCGATGCGGTGGCTCCATGGGTCGCGTTCGAACACTGCTACATTCGCTACGGCAAGCGAATCACCGGGCATATTTGGTTTCACTCCATCCTGTACTCCCGGCGCAGCACCTCCTCGCTGATCTACGATTCGCTGAACCGCCTGGGCTCTGCCGCCTCCGCCGGCTGCATCCGTCTGACGCCGGGGGACGGCCGGTGGATCAGCTATAACTGCAAAACAGGCACCACGGTCCGCATTATCCGGGGCACCAGGACGGCCGAAAGCCGTGTGATTGCCGCGCAGCTGAAAAACGATGTCAAGGCCAAGGGCCATAGCGGCATACAGCCGAACCTGTCGCCCACGCCGATGCCAACGCTGTCGCTGGGCAGCAACAATTCCCGCGTCAAGTCGCTGAACGCCCGCCTGCGCTCGCTGGGCTTCTATGACGGCGCGATCACAAAGGCGTTTTCCGAAGAGACCCGCGCCGCCGTGGAAGCCTATCAGGCCGCCGCGAGCCTAACCGCGACAGGCGAGGCCGACAGCGCGCTGCAGCGAAAGATCGCCTCTGACGATTCCATCACCGGCCGCCTCACCACCATGCGGTATGGCGACAAGCTGGTGGTCGTCAAAGGGCTTCAACGGCAGCTCCGGGCGCTGGGATATCTGAAGTCCAGCTTCAAGCTGACTACGACCTTTGACAAGAGCACTCGCTCGGCGGTGATGGCTTTCCAGACGCTGGCAGGCCGGACGCCGGACGGCATTGTGACGCCCTCGCTTCAGGATCTGCTGTTCAGCGCCGCGGCGCCGACGCCCTCCCCCAGCCCGGCGCCCGTCTACGATACGGTGAAGCAACTGACCTCGCTGCGCAAGTACCGCTCTACCGGATCCGTGCGGCTCACGTGGATGAAAGCCGGGAAACAGGTCGTGGTGCTGACAGCCAGCGATGGCACCTGGACCCGCGTCAAATACGGCTCCAGGACCGGCTACGCGCTGTCCAGACACCTGATGAACGCTTCCGCCACGCCGACGCCCGGGCCCACGCCTGAACCCACTCCCGCGCCCTAAAGGGGCAGAGAACGAACGTCGGGCTTGGGGCGCTCTGCGTTTCGTGCCCCAGCAAGGCATTCAACGGTTCCGGCGCATGCGCCGGAACCGTTATTATCCCGGAACGACGTACCGCCAGGCGGATTGTTGCGCCGGGCGATCATCCCCTTTTCCGCGCCGAACGATCCAAACATGCGTCCGTCAATCTCTTTCTATGGAAAGCAGCGAACGGGCCTTTGAATTTATCAGCGTGAAAAACGCGGCGGATAAATCCGCCGCGCGATGTGAGTGCCGTCTGTAAGCCGAGTTCTGTCTTGGACGACCATCTATCTAGGCCGGAAGTTGCCATCCGGCTCCAGCGATTACCCGAGGGCGTGACGGGCCGCCACATATGCCCTCCTATCAATCTTGCACCAGGTGGGGTTTACAGAGCGGACATGTCGCCATGCCGCTGGTGAGCTCTTACCTCGCCTTTCCACCCTTACCGAACGAGTTCGGCGGTATCTCTCTGTTGCACTTTCCT
>CAYZIX010000290.1:0-1689 GCA_964478395.1 uncultured Candidatus Solibacter sp. | reverse complement strand
ACCTGGGCGGCCGCCGCCTGGAGGTGGTGCCGCTGCCCGGGCACACGCCCGGCTCGATTGGCCTGCTCGACCGCGCCAACCGGCTGATGTTCAGCGGTGACGCCGTGCACAGCGGGCAGATCTGGATGCAGTTGCCCGAATCAAGTTCGCTGGCCGATTTCCGCAAGATGCTGCTGGATCTGGCGCCGCTGCGCGCCGGGTTCGACTGGCTGCTGTGGGGCCACACGCAGGACCCCGCCCCGGCCGCGTTGATCGACGACCTGATTGCCGGCGTGGAGGACGTGCTGGCCGGGCGAAAGCAGGGCCAACCCCACGCCTGGTTCGACGGCGAGGGACTGCTGATCGATTTTGGCTCGTGCTCGCTGCTGTACAAACAGGAATAGCAGCAAGCGGAATGTTTTAGCGGATTTCGAGCCGGACGGCGACCACGTCGCCCTGGCCGAGGGCTTCAGCCTTGCGCACGGCATCCTTGACCGGAACCACATAGCCGCCGTTCCGTGGGAACAGCGAAGTTTTATACTCGGTCGCGCCGATGCGCGCCGCGGCCGGGATGCAGCCCCAGCCGTAGGTCACCAGGCCGGAGATGGCTTTGATGTCGCTGCTTTGCTCCGGCGGGACGGCGACAAAATAATAGGGCGACGGGCCGCGCCAGTAGATAATTTCGCCGCTGAATTCGAGTGTCATCCTGACCATGCCGGACACACCTCAGGCCGCGCGCTGGTAGCGCAGGTACACCACGCCCGTCGGAAGCGGAGCAGCCTCAACCAGTGAAAACTCGAGGCGCGTGCCCGGCGGGTACAGGCGCTTGCCGCTGCCCAGCACGAGCGGATAGACGTGCAGGCGGTATTCGTCAACCAGGTCGTGCTGCGCCAGCGTGTGCGCCAGCACGCTGCTGCCATCCATCAGGATGCTCTTGCCGGGCTGCTGCTTGAGCGCGCGCACGCTTTCAACCACGTTTTCACGGATGAGCGTCGAGTTGCGCCAGGCGGCAGCGTCCGGCAGCGTGGTCGAAACAACATACTTGGGGACGGCGTTGAGCGCGTCGGCGAAGGGGTCGCCGTCCATTGTTTCGAACGCACCGCCGTGGATTTGCCAGGTTCTGCGCCCGAGCAGGAGCGCGTCGGCCTCGGCCATGGCCTGCGAGAAGTGCAGGCCGATGTCATCGTGCCAGTACGGCCAGGTCCAGCCGCCGTGGATGAAACCGCCGTCGGTGTCTTCCTCCGCGCCGCCGGGCGCCTGGATCACGCCGTCCAGCGTGATGAATTCGGCGATAATCAGTTTTCGCATGCGGGTTCTCCTCTGCCGGGATTCAGCTCACAGCCTTCTTCACCAGCGCGGCGATCTTTTGCTCTTCCGCGGGGGTCAGTGCCTTCAACGCGAATGCGGTCGGCCACAGGTCGCCGTCGTCAAGGTTGGCCGAATCGTTGAAGCCGAGCGTGGCATAGCGCGAGCCGAATTTTTGCGCGGACTGGAAAAAGCAGACCACTTTGCCGTCTTTGTTGGCATAGGCGGGCATGCCGTACCAGGTTTTGGGCGCAAGCGAAGGCGCGGCTGCCTTGATGATCGCGTGCAGCCGGGCGGCCATGCCGCGCTCAGGTTCGGGCATCTCGGCGATCTTGGCGAGCAGGACGCTTTCGCCATCGGCTTTTTCTTTTTCGGCCTTCAGTTCTTTGGCGCGTTCCTTCATCG
>CAYZIX010000289.1:0-1692 GCA_964478395.1 uncultured Candidatus Solibacter sp. | reverse complement strand
GCCACGCTGCTGGCGCGCCAGATCTCGGACCTGATTCGCAATCAGCAATCCTATGCCGCTCGCCTGGAGGGCCGCGCCAAACGATGGGATCTCGGCCTGTCGCCGCGCATCGCCCGTGAGCCGGTCACCATCAACCCGGAGAAGCAGCCGCCCGCCCCCGCCGCCGCATAGTCGTTTTACCGGAGCGAACCCGATCGGGAGATGTCAGGCCCAACCGTACGCAACAACTGGCTGACCCGCACGGCAAGTGCGGTCTACAGCCGGCCTCTATTCGTCTTTCTGTTCTGGCGGTTCCGTCTCGGCGGCCTCGGCCTGGGCGTCTAGCGTCTCGTCGGACACCTGGGAGGCCAGCACCTGTTTGGCGCGTTCGAGAAACTGAGCGGGAACCTTCAGACGCAGACCGCCGAGCAGATTGGTCCACATCCAGTTCGCCGAGAGCGTGTGCTCGTTTTCGAGATAGACAGGGATGTCTTCCGCCTCCAGCATCGCGCGAGCCAGCTTGGCCTGGTCCGGAAACCAGAAGACATCCACCGTCACTAATTCGTCATCGTCCATTGAATGCCGCTCACTTACTGAGCGACGGCGGAGCGGCCGGAACGGCTGAGCCGAAGCTCTTGTTGGGTGCAGACCCCATGACAAACGTCAACGTCCCGCCGTTGGCGATATCGGCGTGGCGGAACCACACCTTATCCAGCGGCTTGCCGTTCAGCGTCACGGATTGAACATAAATGTCCGAATCCGTTTTACGCTTGGCCTCAATGATGAGAGGCTTAACGGCGCCCACATCAACCACGGCGCGGTCGAAACGCGGCGCGCCCAGCACGTAGTTGCCGCCGGCCGGATCGACGGCGTAGAAGCCCAACGCGCTGATCACATACCAGGCCGACATCTGGCCGCAATCCTCGTTGCCGGACAACCCGTTGGGCTGGTTGTTGTATTGCGTGTCCAGCAGGTTGCGCACCATCTGCTGCGTCTTCCAGGGCTCGCCGGCATAGTCATAGAGGTAAGCCACGTGATGGCTGGGCTCGTTGCCATGCGCATACATGCCCACCAGGCCGGTCATGTCCACCGGCACTTCGCCTTCAATGGCGGCGTTTTCCGTGAACAGCGCGTCCAGCTTTTTGACCAGCGCTTCGCGGCCGCCTAGCAGCGTGATGTAGCCCTGCGGGTCCTGTTGCGCCTGCCAGGTGGCCTGCCAGGAGTTGGCCTCGGTGAAGTCGCGCCAGTTTTTGCTGACCCCGGTCCGCTTCGGATCAAACGGCGCGGCGAACGTGCCATCGGCTAGCCGCGGACGGATGAAACCGGTCTGCTTGTCCCACAGGTTGCGGTAGTTCAGCGAGCGCTTTTCGAACACGGCCGCGTCGTCTTCGTGGCCCAACTTGCGCGCCAATTGCGCCATGGCCCAATCGTCGTAGCTGTATTCCAGCGTCTTGGTGGCGGACTCCGCCTCCTTATCGGACGGGATGTAGCCCAGCTTGCGGTAGTCGCCCAGACCGCGATAGTCCTCGTCCATGGCGCGGCGGCGCAGCACCTTGTAGGCGGTGGTGTAGTCGATGCCCGTGAATCCCTTCACGGCGGCCTCGGCGAATACCGGCGCCGAATGGTAGCCCGTCATGCAGCCGGTTTCGACGCCCTGCAACGGCCACACCGGCGCGCCGGCCGGGCTTTCGTCGCCCAACCGGGCCAGCGCGT
>CAYZIX010000288.1:0-1734 GCA_964478395.1 uncultured Candidatus Solibacter sp. | reverse complement strand
GTTGGTCCAACGGCGCGGGCGCTCGCTGGCTGGCGGTGCGGTTCAGCGGCAACGCCTCCCCAGTGATCGCGAGCGTTCGCCGTGTAATCCAGGACCAGGACCCCAACGTACCCGTGATGAACGTCCGCCTGCTGGAAGACTACATCAACCGCCGTTTGGGGCGCGAGCGCCTGATTGCCTACCTCTCCGGCTTCTTCGGCATCCTGGCGCTCGGCCTGGCCGCGCTGGGGCTGGCGAGCGTGCTGGCCAGCGTGGTGGCGCAGCGGACGCGCGAAATCGGCATCCGCATGACGCTTGGGGCCCGGCGCGAAGACATCGTCAGGATGGTTTTGCGCTTCTCGTTTGTGCCGGTCGCAGCCGGACTGGCGATTGGCGTGGTGGCGGCGTTTTCCTGGGGCATCTTCCTCGGTAGCTTGATGTACGGCGTCGATAGTTTCGATCTGGTGTCGGTCGCGCAATCGGTCGCGGTCTTGCTGGCCGCCGCGCTGCTGGCTGCCGCCCTCCCCGCGCGCCGGGCAATCCGGGTCGATCCCGTCGTAGCACTACGGCACGAATAAGTTGATCCCGAGTCACAATACATGTGAGCCTTTTCGCGGTAATGTGTGGTTCGGCTGGGACGTCCTCGACCCAAGCCAAGGGGCAACGTCGGATGTCCGCTCTTGGTTTGTACCGGCAGTCTAAGGCGTCGGCTCTGTGCGCTCCGTTTGGACCGGGTGTGTTAGCCTCGGCTGCTTTTCAAAGCGGCTAGTCACGTCACTCCTACCCGCAAAATTCACCATCTTTTCAGCACCTTCCATAAATCGCCCGTCCAGCTCTTCCGCAGCCCGTGCCACCCTTTCCCCGGAGACTGGATCTTTATGCTTCGTCACATCTCGGAAAAACAACGTGCCGCCTCGCGCCGTAACGGTGCCCGCTCGCGCGGTCCTAAAACGGCGGACGGCAAGGCCCGTTCGGCGCTCAACGCCTTCAAGCACGGCCACTACGCCAAGCTCACCTGCGTCACTCGCGGCGAGGATTCCGGTGCCTTTCGCGCCTATCTCGCCTCTGCCGTGCGCCGTTTTGCGCCCGTCGACGACCTCGAAAACCATCTCGTCGAATCCATTGCCGCCATCGACTGGCGGCTCACCCGTCTTGCCGCCATCGAAACCAACGCCTTCGACATCGAAGTTCGCAACCACCTGCCCGGCCTCGTCGCCGGCGGCGCGCGCGTCACCGAACTCGACCGCACCACCCTGGGCGCCCTGTCTTTAGTCGATCGCTCGCGTCTGCCGCGCTACATCCTCGACGCCGAAAGCCGCCTCGTCACCCAGCGCGCCTCGCTCATGCGCCAACTCGTGGTGCTTCAGGAAAAATTCAGAACTTCCCAGGACACCCTGCCCCTGCTTGATTCCACGCCGCTTGACCCCGATTTGAGCCCTGGAAACAAACCTGGGCTGAACCTGCAACCAGTTGATTCCATGCCCCCGGCGCCCGGGTTCGTTCCCCTGGAATCGCCAGAAAATACCCGGAATTGAGCCCAAATAATGATTAACTGGCGCATCTTTTCTGACCTTCTACCCCTGCTCCCGCCCATCGTGTCTAAACCGGCATCGGCGCTCGTTGTCCATCCCGATCCCGTCGTTTGGGCGCGCACGCGCCTAGGCTTTGAGCCGGACGAGGCGCAAAGTGAACTGCTGCGGGCCGGGGCGCACCGGTTGGCGCTGTGCTGTTGCCGGCAATGGGGCAAGTCCACGG
>CAYZIX010000287.1:0-1801 GCA_964478395.1 uncultured Candidatus Solibacter sp. | reverse complement strand
TCCAGCTCGCGCGTTGCCAAGTTGAGCGCCGTCTCTGCGGCGCGCGCCTGCGCCGCGCGTGTCGTCAACGTCTCCGCCGCCAGACGGACGTCCCGTTCAATGGCCGCCCGCACATCGCGCAACTGCGCCTCGGCCTCGCGCCGCCGGCTGGCCGCCACCTGCGCCTCCGAGCGTGTACGTCCACCATCGAAAATCGGTATGTCCATTCGTACGCCCACCGTGCGTGTTGGCAAATTCAGCTCGTTCGGTTTCAACCCGCTGCTGCCGTAGTCGGCATAAAAGCTCACCGATGGCGCATAGCCCGCCAAGGCGGCCTTCCGCTGCGCCTCGGCAATCTTCAGCGCCTCATCTGACACGCTGGCCTCGGCGCGCGTCGAGAGCGCATCGCGCACCGACGCTTCCACATCGCGGTCCGCCTCAACCGAAACCTGCAACTTGCCGCTCAGCACCGGCCGGTCGGCCAGCGGAGCTCCAATCAGGCGCAGCAGATCAAGCCTTGCCGTGTCGAGCTGCGTCTTCGCCTGGGCTAGTTGCACCTGCTGGTTGGCCAAACGCGTTTCGGCGCGCGCTACGTCGATGCCCGCCGCCACGCCGGCCTGACGTTGATTGCGCGCCAGCTTGAGCAGCCGCTCGGCCAGTTCAACATTGGCCTCGGCCGCCTCCACCGTCTGCCCCGCTTCGAGCATGGCGATGTAGGCAAGGCTGGTGGCCGTCGTGATCTGCTCCTCTGTCAACCGCGCCCGCGCCCGCGCCAACTCCACGGCGTGACCTGAAGCTTGGTAACGATAGATCGAAGCAAGATCGAAAACGCGCTGCGCCAATGTCACGCGCGCGTCAAAACGATTGAAGGGTCCAACGAAGACGGGAAAACCGGCGAGCTTCTGGACCGGTAGGCCCTGTGCCGCCAGATTAGCTGTCAGATTGGACTGCGAAACCGCACCCGCCACATTCGGCAACAGCGCCGAAAGGCTCAAGCCTTTCTCTCCTCTTGCCTGCGCAACGTGTTCACGCGCGCTGATAGGGCCCAGATTGTTTTTCAGAGCCAGCTCAACGGCTTGACTCAGGCTGAGCGGGGCGGTTGTTTCGGCCCAAATGGGATTTGCCGTCAGCAAGGCGGCGGCCACCCAGGCCGTGCGCGTTGCGCGGCGGGCACACATGCGCCCGCGGATTTGCCATCTGTGCATCATTTCTCCTGGCGTGCCGGAAGGTGCGACCTCCACGGTCGCTGGCACACCGCCTCATTCCACCTATGGCAACTGCACTTCCAGACTGACTCGGCCTGTGTTGTCGGGCACTTAACGGCCGGCGCGCTGCGCGCCGCGTGCCGATAGTCGGCAAATGACATCAACACTGCCGAAGTTCGGCAAAATTTCATACGATTTCGGCGCCCAGGTCATGTATTTGCGGTTGGCCCAAAAACTGCAATGATCAGTTGCGAGCAAGAGGCGCCGATGCTACACATCAGCCAGAAAACGGTGAATGCCGAGGCCCAGGTCTCAATCGATGGCACGCTGGCTGGACAGGATGTAGCAATCGCAGACGACTGCTGCCGCCAGATCATGCAGCGCGGCGCCCGCCTGATAGTCATGCTAAGGGAGGTCACCTCGATCGACGGGGCCGGCATAGAACTACTTGAACGTCTTTCACTTGCGGGAGCAAGACTGCGTGCCAACGGCGCCTATGCCGGCTACATCGTGGAACGCATCGGACGGCGCATCAGGCGCCACGCCACACAGGCTTCCGGGCATTAGTCAATATGCCCGGCGGTGCCATCGTCACGGGCGGCGCACCCACCCCTCCC
>CAYZIX010000286.1:0-1828 GCA_964478395.1 uncultured Candidatus Solibacter sp. | reverse complement strand
TTGGCGGCGCGAGGGGGTTGCGAGGGTCTTCATGAGAACTACCTACTTTTTCTTGGGAACTGCGAACAGGTTCTTTTCCAGGTCGGCGGGGTCAAAATCGCATTTTGCGCCGGCTTTCGGCACCTTCACCTTGGCCGTCCACAACACGGCGTTCACCAACATCCGGCGAAAATCGTCGTTCGCCCAATTCTTGTGGAAATGAAGGCCGGTGAAGCCGAATCCGCGTCCGCCGTCCTTCCGCTGGCACGCCCACGCCAGCACCTCACGTTGCGGCTCCTTCGGCGGCAGCATGGCGCTCAGAATCGGCGTCACGCGCTTGTCGCCGGGCGTGAACCGGATGCGAAAATACCACTCGTCGCGTAGCGCGAATCCCTTCCAGCCGCGGGATATCGGATGCTTCAGCGACTCCTGCTTGAGCACGGCGTCGTTCATTGGATTCTGCGAATAAGGACGCTCGTAATAGCCGCCAATCCAGTCGAGCAGCTTCTCGCCGCCACGGTCCTTTGGCAACTCCACCGCATAGTGCAGGAACGCCAACCCCACGCCCTTCTTGGCCAAGGCATCCACCTTCTCCAACCGGTCGCCAATGAGCAGCGGATGCGGCTCGCCACCGTCCATGTAGAAGACCACGGCGCGCGCGCCGTTGAACACCGTCTCGTCCTGCGGCCAGCCGCCGGTAACTACCACCGTGTCCTTGACGCCGTTCTGGTTCAGCCATTTCGCCAGCAGCATCACGCTGGCGTTGTATTCGTGCGTGCGCGGCGCGTGGCTGCGCGGACCGGCGACGAGCACAATCTTCGCGGGCGCCGCCAGCGCGGCCGAAGCTAGCAGCACCGCTAGCGCAATCAACTTTCGCATGATGTCTCCCTTATGCCTGCGACGCCCGGTACCAGGCCAGCGTCCGCCGCAGGCCCTCTTCATAACTGAAGCGCGGCGCGTGGCCCAGATCGCGCACCGCAGCCGTGGTGTCGGCTTGTGAGTGCTTCACATCGCCGGCGCGCTCGGGCCCATACAGCGGATCAATTGAGACACCCTCCAGGCCGCACAGGATGCGCCACGTCTCGTTCAACGTGTACCGCCCACCGTTGCCAGCGTTGTAAGTCTTGCCGGAAACCAACGCCGCCGGCGCCTTCGACGCCTTGATGCAGAGCCCCGCCACGTCCTCTACGTACGTGAAGTCGCGCGACTGCTCGCCATCGCCAAAAATCGTCGGCGCCGTGCGCTCAATCAGGCGCGTCAGAAAAATGCTCAACACGCCCGAGTACGGGCTGGACGGATCCTGCCGCGGCCCATAGACGTTGAAGAACCGCAACGCCACAAACTCCTGCCCGAAGCACGACGCAAACACCGAGCCGTAATACTCGCCCACCAGCTTCTGCAGCGCGTAGGGCGATTTCGGATTCGGCGCCATCGTCTCTACCTTCGGCAGAACTTCCGTGTCTCCGTAAGCCGATGACGAGGCTGCATACACGATGCGCCCCACGTGGCCCTGCTGCGCAGCCCGGAACACGTTGAACGTGCCGTTGATATTCACGTCGTGCGACGGCACGGGCTCTGAAATCGAACGTGGTACCGACGGAATCGCGGCCAGGTGAAAGACCACCGGCGCGTCCACCAGCAGCGGCGCCATCAGGTCATAGTCACGGATATCGACGACATGCAGATCGACGCCCGACGCCACCTCGGCGAGGTTTTCGCGTTTACCCGCGCTGAGATTGTCGATCACGGTGACGCGTCCGGCGCCCTGTTCGAGCAGAGCGCGCACAAGGGTGGATCCGATGAAACCGGCTCCGCCCGTGACAACAGGATTTTTCATAGTTTGGCGATA
>CAYZIX010000285.1:0-1836 GCA_964478395.1 uncultured Candidatus Solibacter sp. | reverse complement strand
CAGTGCTCCCAGGCGCGCCGCCCGCCCGTTGCCTTCAGCCTGCCCGAACACGACACACCTCTTGGCGGACCGGCGGCCGCCGCCCGTCACGCCGAATATCTCGGTCTGCTGCCCTGAATCAGGTTCAAGACGGCTCCACCATTTCCGATAAGCCTACTGTGCGATCCAGTCCGAAAGGTGGAGGACCCCATTAGATGAACCGTTTCAAGAGTATTTCCAAGCTTGTCATCCTGCTCGCCGTCGCGGCCTGCGCCTGCGTCATGGCGCAGGATATTGCCCAACTGCCTACAGCCACTGCCATGGCGCATGTGGTAAAGAAAGTGCCCCCAGAATACCCACTGGCAGCCCGCCAGTTGAACGTCTCCGGCCAACAGGAAGTTTCCATCGTCGTGTCCGCGCAAGGCAACGTCGAGGAGGCCAAGGTCACCAAAGGCAATGCCATGTTCACCGTCACATCGGTGAACGCGGCCAAACAATGGAAGTTCCAGCCCTTGCTGAAAGACGGCCAGCCGGTAAGATTCTCCACGGTCCTGATATTCAGCTACTCGAAATAGACTCCGCCTCCCGGAGCGGGCCACCTCCGGCCCGCTCCGGCTCTGATGGACAATAGCGTGTAGCATGAAAAGCTACCGCAAGGAACTCACACTCGAAGTCCCCTCGCGCCGGGGCTTCGTCAACATCACGCCTGAAGTTGAACGTTGCATTCGCGATAGCGGCATCAGCGAAGGTTTGTGCCTGGTCAACCCCATGCACATCACGGCCAGCGTCTTCATCAACGACGACGAATCAGGCCTGCACCACGACTACGACGTCTGGCTGGAAAAACTCGCTCCGCACGAGCCCGTCCGCGGCTACCACCACAACCGCACCGGCGAAGATAACGCCGACGCCCACATGAAACGCCAGCTCATGGGCCGCGAAGTGGTGGTCGCCATCACCGCCGGTAAGCTCGACTTCGGCACTTGGGAACAGATCTTCTACGGCGAATTCGACGGCCGCCGCCGGAAACGCGTCCTGGTTAAGATCATTGGCGAGTAGAGAGCGCTTATTGCCGCTACAATTGAAGAGAGCCCCGGCTCCATTCACATGCCCAGTTTGCTGGACCGCCTGAAACAAGGCATTCAAAAGACCCGCTCCGGCCTTGTCAACAAAGTCGAGGATGTGCTGCTCGGCCGTAAGGAGATCGACTCAGATCTTCTCGACGAGCTCGAATACACGCTCATCACCGCAGATATCGGTGTACGCACAGCCACCGACATCCTTGAAGCCATTCGCCAGAGAGTGGACCGCCATCAGCTTTCCGAGGCCGGCGAACTTCGCCAGTTGATCCGCGAGCACCTGCTCGGCGTACTGGAAGCCGGCGACCGCCCCGTCAACATCGCCGCCGAGCCCCCCACTGTCATCTTGATGGTTGGCGTGAACGGCTCCGGCAAGACCACCACCACCGGAAAGCTGGCCGCGCGTTATCGCGCCGAAGGCCGTTCGGTGCTGATGTGCGCCGCCGACACCTTCCGCGCCGCCGCCATTGAGCAACTGGACGTCTGGTCCAAGCGCGCCGCCGTCGACATCATCCGCCAGGCGCAGGGCGCCGACCCCAGCGCCGTGGTGTTCGACGCGCTGCAGGCCGCGCGAGCCCGCAAGACCGACGTGCTACTGGTGGACACCGCCGGCCGCCTGCACACCAAGGCCAACCTGATGACGGAGCTCGAAAAGATGCGCCGCACGTGCGAGCGGGTTGTCCCAGGCTCGCCGCACGAGGTCTGGCTGGTGCTGGACGCCACCACCGGCCAGAACGGCCTGGAACAGGCGCGCCGCTTCACCGAATCGGCCGGCGTC
>CAYZIX010000284.1:0-1842 GCA_964478395.1 uncultured Candidatus Solibacter sp. | reverse complement strand
TAGCGTAAACCCGGTGACAGACGGGCCGTAATCCGTCCGTAAGTACGCCGGGCACGTCGACGAGGAGGATTCGGGGAGGCTCTGGGCTGTTCCGCCGGGTGTCCGATCGGCTCTCCGGCATCGGTACATCGACGAATTTTGCTCCCAAGCGTGCCTACTTTGCCTACTTGAGGTATTTCTCGTAACCGGCAGACACTTCGTCCGCGCTGGAAAACGTCGAATCCAGCAACTGCCGATTCGTGCTCGGGATGCGCGGTCAATCTTACGCGGTGCTCGTCAGCAGCGCCCAGGCCTCAGCCCACTCGACCAGTTCAGCCGCCTTCCGCTGCACTCTCGCCACGACGCTGCGCGCGTGGTGAATCAACTTGCCCGGCGAACAGAAGAAGTGGAAGCGCAGCCGCTTGGGCCGCGCCCGCAGCCACTTGTCCTTCAGCGCCACACGCTTCAAGCCGGTGAGCACATTATGCGCGAGCACCGCCAGCCTCAGCCACGCCGCATTGGCTCCGAAGCGAGAGCACGGCATCACGCCCGCCGCCAGTTCGTTCTTCAACGCATGATGCAGCGCTTCGATCGAGCCCGCCTTCTCGCGGTGCCATTCCAGCACGCGCTTGGCGTCGAAGTCGAAGCGGTTGGTCACCACCGCATAGTGCTTGGTCAAACCCCCATCGGCAAACAACGCGCCCTGCCGCCGCCTTACCCGGATCAGCAGATATCGCACCTCATCCAGCACCTCGCCCGCTCTGCGCTCCGCCGGATCCCAGGGCAACTCCGAGCACTCGCAGATCACCTCGCCGTCTTCCCGGTACGGCCGCCAGCCCGCCTCCGGCACCATCCGGATCTTGTCCTTCAGCGAGTCGCTCATCCGCGCACTCACCGCAAAGCCGATGTAGCCCTGTGGCCCGTCTTCCCGGTTTCGATTCCGCAGCCACTTCAGCAACTGCTGTTCATAGCAGGCCGAATCGCCCCGGAAATATCGCTCTTCCACTGTCTCCGGCAAGGCGGCAAAAGCACGCCGGGTCACTCCCAATAGCTCCGTGTGCGCCCCCACATTGCCGTCCCGAAACTCATCGGCCACCGCCAGGTCCATCTCCGCCCACAGCGCCAGCATCGGCTGGTAGCCGCGGCTGCCTTCATAGGTCAACTTCGCTTCCTGCTTCCAACTCTCGATCACCGTCGCATCCAGATCGATGGTGGCGATCCGTTGCTCCGCGCATCGCCGTCCCACCGCTTGCACCAGATCCTGGTTGACCTGCGCCAAACCCCGCAGCGGCGCGCTCTCTTCGGGGATATAACTCACCTGCCCCACCGGCAGTTCCCGCTGCGCCTGCTCGATCCGGCTCTCATCGTGAAACTGGTACAGGAACTTCCGCGCCGCCTCCGGACTCGGCATCGCATGCCCCACCATTTCAGCCAGCCCCGCGTCTTCGCGCAATCGATCAAAGTCCTCCAGGCATTCCCCGCCCAGCGCGTTCAACACCAGCAGGCTCTCCACGTAGGTCGCCTCGTCAAAGCCGCGCTCCCGTTGCTTCAGATGCAAGTGCCGCTTCACGCTCCCCGGCACGTCAAACGAACGCACCGCACGCACGAACAACGGAATCCCTGCGTAGGCTGTCAGCGTTTCCTCGGCCGGCTCCCAGTCGTATTCAAACGGCAATTCGCCTTCGGCAGGAGAGCGCTTCGGTTTCTTCGGTAGAGCCATCACCGAAGCTATAGCAATTCAACACCCACTGGGTGAAACCACCCGCCACGCCCTGCCCCCATTCCATCGGACTCCGCCCTGTACTCCGAAATTCCCTGCGGACGGATTACGGTCTACTTTCGATTCTCCATTTTGTCTATGAG
>CAYZIX010000283.1:0-2052 GCA_964478395.1 uncultured Candidatus Solibacter sp. | reverse complement strand
TGAACCACGAAGCGCAACAGCCGCCTCTGTACTACCTGATGCTCACGCCCGTTCAAATAGCCGCCGGGGGACTTGCGCTTCCGGCGCGGGTCCTGCTGATGCGCTTGATGAGCCTGCTGGTGGCTTCCTTGACCATCCCGCTGGCGTATATGGCGGCACGGCGTCTGGTCGGCTCCGATATGCTGGCCGCCGGTGTGGCGGCTGTGATCGCTTCGATGCCTGGTTTTCTGATGAGTGCCAGCCGTGTAGGCAACGACGCGCTTTCCACCACGGTATTCACGGCGCTGGTGTGCGTTCTGCTCGGCGGCGGGGGGCCGTGGCTGGCCGGAACGTTGCTCGGTGTGGGCCTGCTGACCAAAGCGTATTTCCTGACTGCGATCCCCGCTCTCCTGATGATCATCGCCTGGCGGTTCTTGCGGGACGCCGGCAGGCGCAGCCGGATTGCCATGGACGCGGCCAGGATCTTTCTGACGGCCGCGGTCATCTCAGGCTGGTGGTATTGGCGTAACCATGCGCTGACCGGGTCCTGGTCGGGACTTCAGCAGGTGGTGGCGCAAGGGGGAATTTCGCCCTGGGATCTGCTGGGCCGAATCCCGGCAGTGAACTGGGCGCGGTTCTTCGACATTGCCTTCCTCTCGCATATCTGGTGCGGGAACTGGAGTTTCCTCCAATTGAGGAGTTGGATGTACCGCCTGTTCGCCTGGATCATGGTGGCGGCCGCCGCGGGGTTGGCGCAAAGGCTCTGGCGCGCAAAAGGTGAAAGAACCCGTCTGGCGGCGCTCGCGAGCGTGTACGGCTTTTTCTGGCTGGGGCTCTGCTACCACGAGCTGACCTTCTCCGTGCTGGGTCTGTCCTCCGGTGCGGGCTGGTACGTTAACGCCGTCATTGTCGCCGAGGTTCTGCTGGTGGTGAGCGGCCTTCAGGCATTGTGTCCGGCACGCCACCATAGTTGGGTGCCGGCGATGGCCGCGGGCCTGTACGCGGCCCTGGATCTCTACGCCACCCATTTCCTGCTGTTGCCCTATTACACGGGCATGGTTGCACACAAACCCGGCGGTGGACTGATTGCATTCCAGATAGGCGAGTTCAGAAGACTGCCGGTCATGCTTGAGCGCCTGGCGGCTCCCGCACCTTTGGCGTTGACAATGTGGATATGCTTTGTGGCCGCGACGCTCGCCCTGCCGCTGGTAGCCGCCCGAGGCCACGGCGAGAGCCGGTTGCGCAATTCCGGGACGGCTTATCCGGCGGCGCCGGACTAAAGGAGAACGTCTCTCCGCGGGCTTATTTCTTGTATTCGCGGATGCGCGGGTGGCGGAACATCGCCACGCTGTACTTGTCGTGCAGCTGGAAACCGATGGGGCCGCTGCTGGCGCGGTTGGCGTCGCGCGCCCGCTCGGCCACCAGCACCCCGTTGAGCTTCACGCGCACCATGCCGTTGCGGTGCTCGATCTCCATTTTGTTCCAGTCGTTTTCCTTTTGCGCGCCAACCTTGGCCTTGACGAAGTTGTAGATGCTGCCCGTCGTGTAATCGTCAGGGTATCCGTAACTGATCTGGATTTCATAGCCGATGTTCGATGGCGTTTTTGTCCTCACGTATTGGGGGCCGAACGAAAAGTGGCCGCGGCTGGTGTCCAGAATGGATATGCCGCTGTTTCCGCGCGTGCGCGTCCAGAACTCAACCTCGAATTCGAATTCGCTGAATTCTTCCTTCGTATAAATCCAAGCCTGATGCTGGGCCGTGCGCATGTCGCGCTGGCCTACCAGCGTTCCATCGCTCAGCACATTCCAGAAGCCATCATTTACCGTCTCCCATCCATCCAGATTCCTGCCGTTCAATAAATTGAACCACTTAGGGCCGGCGCACCAAGCGGTGCCAACGGCTACCGCCATCAATAAGCAGAATCTGTTCAGCATGACTGTCCTCTTTCCAACCCCGTTGCCCTGCCATTATATGACGGATTGCGGGCGACCAACGCCGTTCCCGGATGGCTTTCTTACGACCGTAATCCGTCCGTAATGTGATGGGCGGGGGCGGTTAGCGCGTGGCGAGTC
>CAYZIX010000282.1:0-2120 GCA_964478395.1 uncultured Candidatus Solibacter sp. | reverse complement strand
TTGCGCCGCGGCGGAGGTTGTGCAGACCTTCCTTAAATGCTCGTCACGGAATTTGCCGTTGAAGCTCTCGATGTAGCCGTTTTGCATGGGGCGCCCAGGCTGGATCAGGATGTGGCGAATGCCATGCGCCTGCGCCCAGGCCATGAAGGCCCGGCTGGTGAACTCTGGACCGTAGTAAATGCATAGTGGTTGTCAGCCACTGCCGGCAGCAAGCATCCTTTGGATCGCTGACTTCCGAAGGAGACCACCCCAATGGCTGACACGAACCATCCTATCGCCGCGCTGCACTGGGTTGCAATAGACGTAGCCCGCTACTGGAACGCAGTCCTTGTTGAGACTGCATCTGGTCAACGACACCGATTTCGCATGACCAACAGCGCTGCTGACATGCAGCGCCTGATCGACTTCTTGCTTGGTCTTGGCGGGCGCTGTCGGGTGGCCCTGGAGCCCACTGGTGACTACCACCGTCCAATCGCCCATCGGCTGCTGCGTACCGGCTTCGAAGTCGTCTCGATCTCATCGGTGGCCCAGTCCCGGTTCCGCGAAGCGATGTTCAACTCATGGGACAAGAACGATCCCAAGGATGCCGCGGTCATCCTGGAGATGCTCAAGCAAGGACGCACACAGCGCTATGTCGACCCCATGCTGGCCGGACACCACGACATCCAGGAGTTGTCCAAGACCTACTATCAGATCAGCCGCGCCAGAACCAAGGTCCAGCACGCCATCATCAACCACCACGTGCCGCTGTACTTCCCCGAGATGCACAAGTACTGGACCAGCACGCGCAACGAATGGTGGGTGAAGTTCATGATCGAATTCCCCACGCCGGCCCATGTGCGCCAACACACCTGTCAGGAGTTCATCGAACTGGCCTCGCCAGTGGTCGGTCGCCGCGTCCATCGCGTGGCCAAGCTCACCGAGATCTGGGAGTGCTGCGCAGACTCCGGGGCGCTGCCGCACGATCCGCACAGCGTCGCCGTGCAGACCTTTCTGTTCACGCTGCACCACTATCAGCACCTCAATGACATGCGCCGCCAGCTCGAAGAACAGGCGCAGAACCTGCTGGCCAGCGACGCGGACTACATCAACCTGATGTCTTTGCCGGGTGTGGGGCCCATCAACGCCCTGACCATCCTCGCCGAGGCCGGCAACCTGCGCCGGTTTGGGCATCACCGGCAGTTTCTGAAGTATTGCGGATTTGACCTGGCCAAGAGCCAGTCGGGTGTCCAGCGCGGCCGAGAACAGCTGTCCAAACGAGGCAACGCCCGTTTGCGTCTGGCGTTCTGGCTCGCCGCCGTCGTCGCGATTCGAGCTCGCGAGAACTCGTTTCGGGAGAAGTACGACCGATACGTCAGCAGCAACCCCAAGGACCCCGACCTCAAGCGCAAGGCGCTCACGGCCGTGGCAGCCAAGATGGCGCGCGTGGCGTACGGAATCATCAAGAAGAACCAGCCGTACAGGCGGTTCTTCGAGCAGAGTTTGCCCAGCGGATCGATCCCTCTCAATAGGGCCGTCGGGGCGCCGACGTAGGTCGGGGACCCCCTAGATAATGCTCGGACCTTCCGCTGGGCTGCCTACGCTGTTTTAGGTACGGTGAAGATCACGACGAAGGCGTCGTGAATCTTGTTTCCACTATGGTTAACCGAGGCGCCCTTGTGCGGCGGAACCGCGTCGCCGATTCTGCTCATCGCTCTTTGTCATCTGCCGATCTGCCCTGCAAGACCGGCGTGCGATGCTGTTGCCGTTTGTCGGAACACCTCTTGCATTTAGTACGTTGTCCGTGCGCACGGCACGCGGGTAGCCGCGGAACCGCGCGGTCTCGTCCAGCAGCCGTGTAACGTACTCGCCCGAGATCCCAAAGTCGGCGCCGATCTGCACGCACTCATGGCTGAAGTCATCTGCCACGGTAAGGAACTTGATGCGGCGGCCGCTGGCCAGGCTGTCGCTCACGAAGTCCATGCTCCAGACCTCGTTGACGGCGCGGGCCAGCTGCAACGGCATGCGCTCCGAGGCCGGACGCTTGGCCTTGCGGCGCTTGCGCACCGACAGGTTCGCCTGCTGGTACAGCCGCAGCACCCGCTTGTGGTTGACGCCGGCGAATTCCGGACGCAGCAGGT
>CAYZIX010000281.1:0-2150 GCA_964478395.1 uncultured Candidatus Solibacter sp. | reverse complement strand
GGGCAGGACACAGCGCTGATTTCTTGGCATTCCGAACGAATAGTGGGGACGAAAACGCGATATTCTCCAAAGTGGCAGAGCCGACTGCCGATTTCATGAAAAATGCGATGCGGTCGCGTCAGGCTGAGCAGTTCGGGAAGCAGTTCGGGAGCAGTTCGGGAGCAGTTCGGAGCAGTTCGCCATGAGCACGCGCAACGCGTGCGACGGAGACACCTGGCTGCAGGGCCGCTTCAACGATCTGCCGGCGCTCTGCTTTGGAGCGATAGCGGCGCTTTTCTGGTGTCGGCGAAAGTATGAGTTCTGGAGCTTGCTGGTTGGCCATCCCCCAGCGTGCATCAGTTCCTTAGTTGGGTCCAGGCGGCCAGCGCCTTACGCTTACGCGGCTCCGAAGAGGCGACGCGCAACGGCTCCCGTTGAGGATATGCGCCAAGTGGTTAGTAGGTCGTGCGTCAGCTCCCTCACGGTCGCTGCTCGTTGTGCGCACCAAACACGCTTGCAGCTCATGACGGGCGGATCAGAGGGCCGAGTTCAGGTGAGTACAATGACGGGGTGAGAAGAATCGGATTGTTGGCACGATGGGCCAGTGTGCTGGCCGTGGCGGTGATGGGTTGGGCCGGGACGAACGCACCGCCTAATCCGGCAATTGTCCCCACCGAGCGGCTGAATGAGCCGTGGTGGGCGGCCCGGCACGAGGCTGTGCTCCAGGCGGTGCGCGAGCACGCGGACGCGCAACTGGTGCTCATTGGCGATTCGATCACGAACAACTACGACAAGGCGAATCCGCCGGACGAGAATTTCCAGCCGACCTGGCGCGAGTTTTACGAGCCGCGCAAGGCGCTGAACCTCGGTTTCAGCGGCGACCGCACCGAGCATGTGCTGTGGCGCATCAAGCACGGCGAGTTGAACGGCTTGCATCCAAAAGCCGTGGTCCTGCTGATTGGCACAAACAACACCGGCCACCGGCACACGGCCGAGCAGACGGTGGCGGGGATTGACGGCGTGATTGCGGCCATTGAGGCTCGTCTGCCCGAGACGCACATTCTGCTGTTGGGCGTGCTGCCGAGCGGCATCTCAGCGGCCAAGACGGCGGCCGACCGCGAGATCAACGCCCGGCTGGCGCAGAACTACGGCGTCCACCCGCGCGTTACATACCTCGATATCAGTTCGATTTTTTACAAGGACGGCCAACTCGACAGCTCGATTTTCTACGACTCACGGCTGAAGCGCCCGGGCGCGCCCCTGCATCCCGACAC
Source organism: uncultured Candidatus Solibacter sp. (assembly GCA_964478395.1). Classification (GTDB taxonomy): domain Bacteria; phylum Acidobacteriota; class Terriglobia; order Bryobacterales; family Bryobacteraceae; genus Paludibaculum. The sequence goes on along the minus strand of CAYZIX010000281.1, from coordinate 897 downwards.
CGTGGGCCAGCGGCGCATGGCCGAGGCGATTGAGCCGGCGCTGGCGCGGCTGATGGGCGAGGCGCCGCGCGTGAAGCTTACGGCGATGACCGATATCAACACGGCGCTGATCCCGGTACCGTGGCTCGAACAGGACAGCTACGAATGGTACGCGCGCCACAACGCCGTGGTGGCCGTGCAGGCGAAGCTGGCACCGCGTGTGGTGATGATTGGCGACTCGATCACACATTACTGGGGCGGGGTGCCGGCGGCGGCGAATAATGTGACGGGGCCGGAGTCGTGGCAGCGGCTGTTCGGCAGCACGCCGGTGCTCAACATGGGCTTCGGCTGGGACCGCACGCAGAACGTGCTGTGGCGGCTGCGGCAGGGCGAGTTCGCGGGGCTCCACCCGGGCTGGGTTGTGCTGATGATTGGGACCAACAATCTGAGCGGCACGTCGCACGCGCGGGCCAACACGCCGGCCGAGATTGTCGAGGGCATTGCCGCGATTATTGATGAGCTGAAGGTGCGCTCACCGCAGAGCCGGATTCTGCTGATGCAGATTCTGCCGCGCGGGCACCGTCCGGGCGACGCGGCGCGCGCGCCGATTGCCGAAACCAACAGGCTGATCCGCGAGCACTTCACCGGGCAAGCGGGCGTCACGCTGGTGGATGCGGGACGGCGGTTTCTTCAGCCCGACGGGACGTTGCCGAAGGAGTTGATGTATGACGGCACGCATCCGACAGAGGCCGGATACGCGCTGTGGGCCGAGGAACTCATTCAAGCGGGGTTGCGGCCGTAAACGTCCGGTTGAAAACACGCATCTCAGCTCGGTTGAAGTCGCGGGAGAGCCCCTGGCTAACGCCCATAGGCGCTAACTTAAGGCGGCAGCAGCGAAGAAGAGTTGTTGAGTTTGGC
>CAYZIX010000280.1:0-2188 GCA_964478395.1 uncultured Candidatus Solibacter sp. | reverse complement strand
CTGTTCTACGTGGGCATCACGCGCGCCAAGGAGCGCCTGTACCTGGTGCGCGCCGGGCAGCGCAGCACTTATGGTAATCCCGAATATCAGACCGCCTCGCAATTTTTGGACGATATTCCCGACGATCTGCTTGCGCGCAGCGACGAGGGTCTCGATGGACGCGCGCGCCTGCCAGGCTGGGATGACACCGACGATTTCGGATCAGGTTACCGCCGGCGCAGTTCGACCGCCGGTTATGGCAGCTATGCGGGCAAGTCAAAAAGCACGACCAACGGCTCGCAAGGCGGCACAAGCAGCCGCAAGACCAACGCCAGCGGCTGGGGCAAGACCAGCTATGACTGGACCAACTCCACCCCCGCGCGCTCGACGGTCGGGCGCAGCACCCCGCCCGCGCCCGCCGCGCCGGAGCAGAAGTTCCGCGCCGGGCAGCGCGTGCGCCACCCCAGTTGGGGCGAGGGGCTGGTGATTTCGTCGCGCATCCTCGATGGCGAGGAGACGCTGGACGTGGCCTTTGAGTCCGTGGGCATCAAGCGCTTGATCGCATCGCTGGCGAAGCTGGAGATTTTAGGGTAAGGCGTTCTGAGTGATGTGCCAATGTGGTATGAGGAAAGCCCGTCACTGAAGGGTGGAGGGCTTTTTTGATGCATTTCGCCGAGCGCGGGTACGGCTAAACAGATGTAAGCGGCGGGGATTAGCCAATTGACCCGTATCCGGATTGTGGCTTCATAACTGTGGCTCGGGACGTCGGGTTGAGGGGAAAGTCATTCTAAACCACGGCTGTTCTCCCTGATTTAATTCCATAAAATTTCCCCTCAACCCGACCTACGTTTGAATTGCGGTTCGAGACATCGGGTTGTGGGGTAAGCCATTCTAAACTACGGCTGTTCTCCCTGATTTTATTCCATAAAATTTCCCCACAGCCCGACCTACGTTTGAATTGCGGGTGGCTTACGGCCTGCCCTGTAACGGTTCATGACTCACGAATCAACGCATCACGGTTTTCTTACACTCCTCTAATTGAATTATTGACAAATAAGAGTATAATAGTATGTGATAAACGTCACAAATCAACTGGCTCGGAAAAGGAGAACCAGATGAACGCTCAAAACAAACTTCCGCGCGTGGTCATCGTCGGCGCCGGGTTCGGCGGGTTGAAGGCAGCCCGCGGCCTGGCGGAAGCCCCCGTGCAGGTCACGCTGATCGACCGCAACAACTACCACCTGTTCCAGCCGCTGCTTTACCAGGTGGCCAGCGCCGGCGTGGCGCCATCGGAGATCGCCTACCCGGTGCGCGCGGTGTTCCGCGGGCAGAAGAACCTCGATTTTCGGATGGCCGAGGTGCGCCGCATTGACCTGGCCGGCCGCCGCCTGATCACCGGGCACGGCGAGTTGGAATATGACTACCTGATCCTGGCGGCCGGCGGGCAGACCAACTTCTTCGGCATGCAATCGGTCGAGCGCAACGCCTTCGACCTGAAGGAACTGGGCAACGCCGTCGCCATCCGCAACCACGTGCTGCGCCAGTTTGAGCTGGCCGCGCTGGAGCCGGACGCCGAGATCCGCCGCGCTCTGCTGACTTTCGTGGTGGCGGGCGGCGGGCCGACCGGCGTGGAAATGGCCGGCGCGCTCTCCGAGCTGATCCGCCTGGTGCTGGCCAAAGACTTTCCGCGCCTGCCGGTGCAGGAGGCGCGCGTGCTGCTGCTGGAAGCCGCCGATAAACTGCTGCCGGCCATGCCCGCTGACCTTTCGGCTGAGACGGTGCGCGCGCTGGCCGAAAAGCAGGTCGAGGTGCGCTTTGGCGCGGCGGTGGCCGGCTACGACAGTTCCGCCGTGGCCCTGCGCGGCGGCGAAAGCCTCCCGGCGCGCACGCTGATCTGGGCGGCCGGGGTGCGCGCGGCGGCGCTGGTTGAATCGCTGGGCGTGCCGCTGGCGCGGCAGGGGCGCGTGCCCGTCACGCCCAGCCTGCAACTTGCCGGTCACCCCGAGGTGTTCATCATCGGTGACGCGGCTTACCTGGAAGACGCCAACGGACAGGCGCTGCCCATGCTGGCGCCGGTGGCCATGCAGCAGGCTGCCTGCGCCGCCGCGAACATCCGTGCGCTGGCGGCCGGCGAGCCGCCGCAGCCGTTCAGCTACCGCGACCCGGGCAGCATGGCCACCATCGGGCGCAACCGCGCCGTCGCGCAGAT
>CAYZIX010000279.1:0-2217 GCA_964478395.1 uncultured Candidatus Solibacter sp. | reverse complement strand
TCGGCGACGGCGCCGGGGCGTTCCTGCTTGAGGCGGCCGAAGACGGCGAGCCCGGTTTTGTTGGCCATATGAACCAGATCGATGGTTCCGGAGCCGAAGTGTTGCGCATGCCGGCCGGCGGCTCCCGCATGCCGCCGTCGCACGAAACCGTCGACAAGCGCCTGCACTTCGTTCATCAGGAAGGTCAGGCCGTCTTCAAGTTTGCCGTCCGGCATATGGGCGAGATCTCGCTGAAGCTGCTGGAGAAGCACGGGTTGACGCCGGCTGACGTCAAGCTGATGGTGCCGCACCAGGCCAACAAGCGCATCATCATGGCCTGCGCCGACCGGATGGGCATCTCCGAGGACAAGGTGCTGATCAACATCGATCGTTACGGCAACACCACAGCCGGCACTATTCCGATCGGCACCTGCGAAGCATACGCCAATGGCCGTCTGCAAAAGGGTGACCTGGTGCTGTTTGTCGCCGTCGGCGCCGGTTTCACGGTGGGCGCCAACTTGTGGCGCTGGTCGATCTAGACCCGGTCCGCACGCTAGACTGAAAGCGTGCGGGTAAAGCCGTCAGTTTTGCCTCTGCTCGTGTGCTGTGTCTATGCCTGGGCCCAAGCGCCGGCACAGCGCCCGTCAGAGTTGCAGCGCGCTGCCGAGGAGTTTCGCGTGTTAACACGCGAACTCGGCTACCGCGACGGCGCCGCCTCGCGTACGCAAAGCGGCCCGCGGAGCGCACCGTTTCACGGCCGCGTGTACGAAAACCTGCGCAACGACATGCTCGACGCCGTTCCGCACGAGATGACGCAGAACGGCCAGTCAAAGAATCTGCTGCGCCGTAATCAGTTCGGCTTCAATGTCAGCGGACCGCTGATTATCCCGCACCTTTATCGCGGCGGGCGCACGACTTTCTTTTCGGTGAGCTACGAAGGCGTGCGGGAGCGCGTCTCGCGCTCCTACTTGCGCACCGTCCCGATTGAAGGCGAGCGCACCGGCGATTATTCGCAGGTGGTGGACTCCGCCGGCGCCCCGCTGATGATTTACGATCCAGCCAGCTTGCGCGCCAATCCGAACTACAATTCCTCGGCGGCGGTTTCCACATCGAATCTCCAGTACGTGAAGGATACCTTCCCGGCTTTCGCCATCCCGGGCGCCAGGCAGGACGCCGTGTCGCGGGCTCTGCTGGACTATTACCCGCATCCGAACACCGACATCGGCCCGTACTGGAAGAATAATTTTTTCATTGCCTCGCCGGAAACGAACAAGGCCAACGGCTTCATCGTCAAGGTGGACCACTCGTTCTTGGATAAGCACCGGCTTTCCGTCAGCCTGTCCACCACCAACGGCCTGAATGGCAGCGCCTTGTACATCAATTCGCCGGCCAATTCGGCGCCGGCCGACCGCGAATATCAGAACCGCCGGTTGAGCCTGGAGCATGTCTACACCATCTCGCCACAAAGCGTGAACACGGCCACCGTCGAGGCCGTGATGGACGTGAGCAGCAACGTTACCGATACCTCTGGCTGGCCGCAGAAGTTGGGCCTCACAGGCGTGCCGGGTAATGTTTTTCCGTATGTTTATCTGGGCGCCTACGTGCCCATGGGGCGCACCAGTTCGGTGGCGCGTAACGCGCGCAATACCTACATCTTCACCGAAGCGCTGTCGAGCAAGCGCGGGCCGCATAGTCTGCGTTTTACTTCGCAGTTGGTGCGCTACCAGGTGAACACCTTCATGCCGGGCGTAAGCTCCGGAGCCTTTTATTTTGCGGCCGGGCAGACTTCGCTGCCGGGCATCACAAACACCGGCCTGCCGTTTGCCTCATTCCTTCTGGGCGGTGTCGACAACGCCGATTACGCCATTTTTGAGGCGCCCTCCTACTTCCGCAATTGGACGTGGATCAATGCGGCGCAGGATACCTGGGAAGTGCGGCCCGGGCTGACGTTCAGCTTTGGTCTGAATATGCTGGCCGCGGCGCCGCGTGCTGAGCGCTATAACCGCCAGTCGATGATCGATTTCCGCGTCACCAATCCAGCCAACGGCCGCGCCGGTGCGCTGGTGTTTGCCGGGCGCGACGGCCAGGGCTCACGCTTTCAGCCCACCGTCGTCAAGCCACAGCCGAACTGGTCCATGGCCTGGAATCCGGGAGGGAATCACAGCTCGGTCGTGCGGCTCAGCTACGCAATTGCCTATCAGGCTTACCCGGTTTACAACGGCCAGTGGGCCACACGCG
>CAYZIX010000278.1:0-2232 GCA_964478395.1 uncultured Candidatus Solibacter sp. | reverse complement strand
CCTGCGGCAGTAACACCGCATATCAGTTGGGCGATGGCACAACGACAACACGCCCGACATTCATCCAGGTTCCAGGTCTGTCTGGCGTCACGGCCATCGCCGCCGGCTATGCCCATTCGTTCGCGGTGCTGTCCGGCGGCACTGTCGCCGGCTGGGGCTGGAACACCTATTCCCAGCTCGGATTGCCCGGCGCGAGCCCCGCCAGCGTACCCACCATCATTCCAAACTTGACCGGCGTCCAGTCCATTATTACCCAGGCCTACACAAGCTTTGCACTGCTTACCGATGGCACTGTCAAAAGCTGGGGTAAAGGACCGGACAGCATCCTGGGCGACGGCACGGCCGCCATCCGTGCGACACCCACACTCATTCCGAACCTCACTGGAGTGGTCGACTTGGCCACATCTGGAACAATGGCGATGGCGCTCACGTCTGACGGCTCCACCTACGTCTGGGGCACGGACTCTTCGGGCCGCTCAGGCACGGGAGACCTCATCACTGGCCTGCTCGCGCGCCCGGTCAATCTGTCCGCCAAAATCACGCATGCCGCCGCTTCGGCCTATTCGAGTTTCGCTTTCGATGATCTGAATCGCCTGTGGGCCTGGGGGAACAACTCCACCGGCCAGTTGGGTGACGGCACTGCCGTCGCGCGCTCGACGCCCACCGTGACCGTTCCGTTCACCGACATCATTTCTCTAGGTCCCGGCCCACTCCACACTCTCGCGGTTCGAGCCGATGGTTCGCTGTGGGGGTGGGGCTCAAATAACTTTGGCGAATTGGCGACGGAAGACACTACCCTTTCGCCACTGCCCGTGAAGGCCACAAAGATCAGCGGAGTCAAACAAGCCGCCGCCGGATGGGGCGCCAGTTACGTCCTTCGAAACGATGGCACCGTCTGGGCCTGGGGCATCAATTCGTACGGGGCGCTCGGCGATGGCACAATCGTCACGCGGACCACGCCCGCACCGGTCACCGGGCTCACCAATGTGACGCAGATTGCCGCCGGTTACTATTGCGCCTTCGCGCTGAAATCGGATGGCACCGTCTGGGCTTGGGGCTACAACACAGGAGGGCAACTCGGCGATGGAACCACCGTCGATCGCCACACCCCCGTCCAGGTGCCCAACCTCACCAGCATCACCGCAATATCAATAGGCGGTCAGGCCAGTGGCGGCACTGCGTTGCGTTCCGACGGCACGGTTTGGTGGTGGCACTCCTCCACTCCGCTTCAGATCGAGGGGATTACTAGCGCCGTCTCCGTAGCATACCTTTATGAGAACGGCCTCGCCGTCAAAAGTGACGGCACGGTTTGGACTTGGGGGCCAGGCGTCTATGGCTATGACATCAGTTATATGTCCAAAGCATTTCCCGTCCCCGGACTTGATTCCATCACCGCCATCGCCCCGGGCGGTGCGCACAACCTCGCGCTACGCGCCGACGGGAAACTGCTCTCATGGGGTCACGCCACCTACGGCGCCTTGGGCGACGGCACCGCCGCCTTTCACTACACGCCTGTCACACCACTGCCCAACGGTAACCCCGATCTCTCTCTTACTCTTACCGGCTCAGGTACCGACCAGCCCGCATATGCGCTTACGGTGACCAACGTTGGCCAGAAAGAGGCCTCCGGACCCACGACCATTACCACGCTGCTGCCGCCGGCCGTCACTCTGGTCAGCACCACCGGCAGCGATTGGCTCTGTTCCACCACAGGCCAGACCGTCACGTGCACGACGCAGTCCAGCATTGCATCCGGCGCGTCTTTGCAGCTCATCCTGAACGCTCACGCAGGGGCAACCGCCACCGGCGCTGTCACATGCGCGGCCAGACTGACTAACGCCTCTGATCCGAATCCAAATAACGATGAAGCCCTCTATGCCCACTTCACGTCAGGCTCCGGTCCGGGTGACAGCGGAGGGGTCGGCGGCACCACTCACACCATCTCAGGCAGTACCGGCGTAGCAGGCGCAAAGGTTACGCTCGGCGGCGCCTCCAACGCGACAACTACGTCCGGCATAAGCGGCCTATACTCCTTCACGGTAGCTGCGGGTGGCGCCTACACGGTGACGCCCTCGTTGGCCAACTATGTCTTTTCACCTACCTCCGCGACCTTCACCAACATTTCCGCGGATCAAGTTGCCAACTTCACCGCCAGCCTCTCCAACCCCGTCCCCACAGCCGTATTTCGTGACCAGTACACGTCGGTCCAACTGACAAATTACGCTTCGTCCG
>CAYZIX010000277.1:0-2307 GCA_964478395.1 uncultured Candidatus Solibacter sp. | reverse complement strand
GTACTGATGGGCTTCGGCCTGCCGGACGACAACCTGCACTCGCCCAACGAGAAGTTCCACCTGCCGAACTTCTACCAGGGCATCGACGCCGTCATCCGTTACCTGGAGCGGCTCGGCGCCTAATCACAAACGCGGCCAGCCGCCCCGGCGCGTCTGGCCGCACTCATGCCGTCACCGCGGTCGCCCGCTCCCGTTTCATCTCAATCTGGCTGATCATCCAGCGCATCAGCCACATCACCATCCACGGAATGGTGACGATCAGCAGGCAGCCAGGCACCATTACCAGCGTCCGCCACAGCACTTGATGGCCACGACCCTTCCAGGTGAAACTCAGGCCCACACCCTCCGTCTTGCGCGCCAGCCAACGATACATGCCTGCCGCGGCCCACGCCCAGCCGATAATCGTGTAGATGGAAACCCCGGTGAGCAGCGACCAGCCGAGGTAGCCAAGGAATCCACCTCGAAAAGCCAGCCGCGAGTTGCCCGAAACCTCAAGACTCCCAACAAACCACTTGATGATTTGCAGGTTGATCGCCAGCATGACACTCATGAGCATGAGCACCACCAAAACCGTCGCAGCCGCGCCTTGGCGAACTGGGTCGGCGATGAAAATCAGTGCCATATATGCGCCGGTCACGAACACGTAGCCCAGCATCCAGGCGAGCACCTCGCAGGCGCTGCCACGGAAGACGAACGTCGTGCCGTCGCTCAGCCGCAGATTGCGGGCCGTCCAGCGCCCCATGGCGGCCATCACCCAAGCCAGGGGAACGATGACAAGGGACGCCAGCACCGTCAACATCATCCAGCCAAACAACTGGAGCGCGGTCCCGGCGAACTCAAACTGGACCACCGCCGACGCTGGCACCGCCGCGCCGCAGCGCGCGCAATATCCGCCCTCACCGGGGTTTTCATAGCCGCAATTCGGACAAAACATCTGGCCTCCGTTCCGGAATTGCGGCCATTGTATCTGAAATTGCTCACTCGCAGCGCAGCGCGTCGAGCGGATCCACGCGCGCCGCCCGCCGCGCGGGCAAGTATGCAGCCAGCGCCGCAACACCGAGCAGAATCGCCAACCCGCCCGCGTAAACCCGCGGATCGTTCGCTTTAACGCCATAGAGCAGCGTTTTGGCGAAGCGCGTCGCCCAAATCGATACGCCCACTCCCACGACGGCGCCACTGATCAGCATCACGCCCACACGCCGCATCACCCAGTTGCAGATCCGCGCCGGAGTCGCTCCCAGCGCAATGCGCACGCCAATCTCGGCCCGCTGCCGCGCCACCGTGTAGGCCAGCACGCCATACAGTCCCATCGCCGCCAGTGCCAGCGCCAGCGCGCCGAAGGCCGCGCTCAGCGCCGCCAGCAGCGTCTCGACCCTCATCGCCTCGCGCACCTGCGACGCAAACGTCGCCGGCGTGTAGCAGATGCGCGCATCCACGCGCCGCGCAATCCCGGCCAGCGGCTCCAGCAGCGCCTCGGCCCGCGTGGCCGAACGCAGTGCGACATGCACCGTGGCGGGAGCGACGGGCTGCTGGGTCAGCGGAAAGTAAATTGTCGGCGGCGCCTCAGCGCGCACCGAAAGGTATTTTGCGTCCGGCACCAGGCCGACAATCGTCGCGCTGATCACCAACGGCGCCTGCCCCTCCTGGAATATTCGGCGCGAAACCATGCGCCCGACGGGGTTGGCGCCGCCATACGCCAGGCGCGCGAACGCCTCATTCACCACCGCCGCCTCACGCTCCGTGCCGCTAATGTCGCGACCCGCCAGCAGCGGTGTGCCCAGCGCCTGGAAGTAGCCGGGGCCGACGTCGTTTAACCAGCTATTGACGCGTCGCGGAGTGCCGTCTGGTTGCGTCACGGTCAACGCAGTCTGGCTGATAGTGCGCGACAGCGGCGTCATGCGCGCTGCGCCGGCCGCCACCACGCCCGGCGTGCGTCGCGCCTCCTCGACGAAGCGCCGCGTCAGCTCGCCGCGCGCCTGTTCCGCAATGCCACTGCGGTTCAGATCCAGCGTCACCATCAGGACTCCGTCCGGACGGAAACCCAGCGTGCTCCCCGCCAGATTCCGGAACGTCGTCAGAAACAGTCCGGCCGCGGTCACCACCACAACCGTCAGCGCCACCTGCGCCGCCACCAGCACGCCCCGCAGGTGCCCATCGCCCGCGCTGGCTCGCGATGTCAGCCGCACGCGCATCGCGCGCCAGCCCGGCGCCAGGCCAAACGCCACGCCGCAGGCCACCGCCACGGCGCAGGTGAAGGCCAGTACCGTCGCGTCCGGGCGCGTATCGACAAAAAATTGGAGCCGCTCC
>CAYZIX010000276.1:0-2330 GCA_964478395.1 uncultured Candidatus Solibacter sp. | reverse complement strand
CCGAGCTGACGAATATCACCGATCCGTTCCTGCGCACCTGCGATCAGGTCCGCCATGACAGCGACTTCACGCCCAACCGCGCCGCCGCCGTCCGGCGCGTTCTCGGCGTCTGGGCGAGCCCCGAATTCCAGTCCAAATGCGCCGCTCCCGAAAGCGCCGCCGCCATCCAGGAGGCCCGCCGGTGAGGTTTACCGGAGCGGACCCAACGAGAGTTCCGGCAGAGCCGGGCGGGTGCTTGTAATGAGTCTTTTGTTTAGCCGACGGTGTACCGCTCTTCGGCTTCGTGCGGCCGGTCCAGGCCGCGGTAGGCCAGGTTTAGCAGCGGTGGTGCGACCAGTGTGGTCGCCACGGACATTAGTACGACCACGGCGTACACGTGGTCGCCGATGACGCCGAACGATTGGCCGATCTGCGCCACCACCATGCCCACTTCGCCGCGTGGCACCATGCCGGCGCCGATGCGCGAGGCATCACTCCAGCCCAGCCGGATGGCGCCCAGGCCGCAGCCGATAAACTTGGAAACCACGGCTGCCAGCAGCACGGCTCCGGCCATCAGCAACACCGGCGCGGAGGCCAGTGCGGCGACGTTCACGTGCAGTCCGATACCGGCGAGGAAAAACGGTACGAGCAATTCAGAGACGCCCTGCGTCAGGTCGTGGACACGGTGGTTGACGCTTTCCGACAGCGCCATGCCTGCCAGAAACGCGCCAATGATGGCGGCGACTCCGGCATACACGGCCAGCAGAGAAAGTGAGAACAGTAGAATCATCGCCAGTGCAAACTGGCCCTCGCCGGCGCGCAGTGACCGGTTCACGCGTGGTAGCACGCGCTGCATGGTGCGGGTGCCCCACTTGGCGATGATCACCGTGAAGCCCGTAGCCAGCACGGCGGTGATCGACAACTCGGCGATGTTCACCTTGCCCTTGGCCAAACCGCTGACCACGGCGAGGATCAACAGTCCGAGTACATCGTCGATGACGGCCGCGGCCAGAATGATGCGGCTCGACCGCTCTTGCAGCAGTCCCTTCGCGGCCAACACCTGCGCCGTAATGCCGACGCTGGTAGCCACCATGGCGGCGCCGACAAAGATCGACTCCAGTTGCGGTTCGCCCCAGGCCTGTAGTAGTCCCCAGCCCATGAAGAATGGGACGACAACGCCGAGCACCGCCACCGTCGTCGCTGTTCCACCCACCTTCATCAGGTCCGACGATTTCAGTTCCAAGCCGACGCCGAACAGCAGGAACATCACGCCGAGCTCGGCCAGCGCGGTAAGAAAGTTGTCGGGATGGATCCAGCCAAGAACGCTTGGACCAATCAGCACTCCAGCCAGAATCTGGCCGACAATGCCCGGCATGTGGAGATGCTCGAACAGTTCGTCCATCGCCTTGGCCGAGCCGAATACCAGCAGCATGGCCAGCGGCAGGCGCACCGCCTCCGGGCTGGAACCGAGCAGCAATGCGAGGTGATCAAGCGTCATCAGAAAAACAATCCGCAGACTACGCGGCGGTAGCTGCCGATGCGGCTAAAGCCAATGCCGCGTCGGTAGCTCCGGCGGCGTCGAACTCCGCCGTCACCACACCGCGTGACATTACCAGGATACGATGCGAGACGGCTCGCACTTCCTCCAATTCCGAAGAGACGAGCACAATGCCCATGCCGGACGCGGCCAACCGCGCCACCAGCGCGTGGATTTCGCGCTTGGCGCCGACGTCGACGCCGCGTGTGGGCTCATCCAGCAGCAGCACGCGCGGTCCGGTGAGCAGGCAGCGCGCCAGCACCACCTTCTGCTGATTGCCGCCGCTGAGTGAGCCGATGTTGTGGTCGAGGCTCGGAGCCTTCAAGTGCAATTCAGCCGCCATTGCCGCTGCGGCCGATTTCTCAGCCTTCACTGAGAGCCATAATGCGTGGGCAAAGCGGCGCAGGCTGGCCAGCGTCATGTTGGCGCGAACGGAAAGCGTTTGAACCAGCCCCGTGGTCTGGCGGTCTTCCGGCACCATGGCTAGGCCGGCGGCAATGCGGGCGGAGGTGTCGAGCCGCTCCAGGCTGCGTTCGCCTAGGCGAATGGGGCCCGTGACGCGCGGTTGCAGCCCCATCAGGCATTCGAGCAACTCCGTGCGTCCGGCGCCCATCAGGCCGTAGATGCCCAGCACCTCGCCGGCGCGCACTGAAAACGACACGCCACCCAGCGCCATGCGGCCGGTGGGCGTGCGCAGCGTGAGCGGTCCGGCGGTGAGCAATGTCTCACCGGCGGTGCTTGCCGGCGCACCTTCCACGCTGCCGGCGGCCCGGCCGGTCATGCGCTCCACAATCCAGCGCGTGTCCACCTCGGC
>CAYZIX010000275.1:0-2381 GCA_964478395.1 uncultured Candidatus Solibacter sp. | reverse complement strand
CTCCGCCGTTGCTCCGCCACCAGTCCGCGCCACTTTGCCCACGCCTCACGCCCGCGCTTTCCCATGTCCCCACTGTGCGCCCCCCAGAGCCCGTTCTCAAGATGCGGTTCAGAGAGCGCTCACGAGACAGGTGCATTTTCGTGAGCGCTATGTGAACCGCGCCTTGACGCTGTGCCTACTTCAGAGTGCCTGTTGGCGGCGGGGTCTGATTCCGTTTCCACTCATCCGGGAGCCAGGCCGGCAGTTCGCGCACTTTCAGCGACGGCAGGTTGACCAGCAACTGCGTCAGGTACAGTTGCGGATCCACGTCGTGGCGGCGGCACGTGCTGGTCAGGCTGGCCAGGATCGCCGCCGTCCGGCCGCCGCGCGCGTTGCCCACGAACAGCGAGTTCTTTCGATTCAGCACCACCCGCTTCATTTCGCGCTCGCTGACGTTGTTGTCGATAGGCACCGCGCCGTCGCGGCAAAACACGTTCAGCTCATTCCACTGGCCCAGTACGTAGTTCACCGCTTCCGCCATCGGATGCTTGGGCAGCAACTGCTCCTTCCATCCGAGCAGCTTCTCCTTGAAGCCGGCCAGCACCGGCGCCGACTCCCGCTGACGCAACTCGAGCCGTCCCTCCACGGAGCGATCCTTCGCCCGCCGCTCCACCTCGTAGAGCAGGCGCACCTGTTCCACCGCTTCCCGCGCAATCGCGGGAGCCGACTTTTCCGCTTCGATCATGTGCCGGCGCGCATGCGCCCAACAACCCGCGCGCGTGATCTCGTTGCCCGTCACCACGCCGTTGTATCCGGCATAGGCGTCGGCCAGCAAGACTTCCCGGTAGTCAGCGAGAAAGTGTTTTGGACCGTCCCGCCCTCGGTTGAGCGTGAAGTCGAAAACGTTGTACGGATTCGACTCGTCTCCCACGTACACCCACATCCTTGCCTTCGCCGCTTTGTCCCGGCTCAGCATCGGCATGATCGTGTCGTCGGTGGCGACCACATGCGAAGCCCGCACCCGCCCGGCCATCAACTCGTAGAGCGGCTCGACCAGGTCCGCCACATCGCCGCACCAGACCGACTGCGTGGCGCGAGAGACCTCAAATCCCTGCCGCGCAAAGATGTCTTCCAGGCGATAGAGAGGAAGATAGTCGGCGAACTTACTAGTAACGATGTAACTCAGCAGCCCCGGTCCGGCCAGCCCTTTGTCGATCGCCGTCTCCGGCTTGGCCGCCGTTTCGATGCTCGGACCAGCGCCGTTGTTCTCGCACGCCGGGCAGGCGTACTTCTTGCGCAGGTGCTGAATGCGTTCGAAGTGGCCGGGCAGGTACTCGATCTGCCAGCTCTCCTCGGCGCCGATCTCGCTACGTTCCACTCCGCAGCACGGGCAGATCCGCTCCTCGGCGCTCAATTCGTGAACGTGCGTGCTCACCGGCAGGTTTTCGAAGTTGGCGAGATTGCGCCGGCCCTTGCGCCGCCGCACGCGCCGCAGTTCGGCGACCGGCTCCGATGCAGGCGGGACGTCTTCGGGGTGGACCGGCTTGCCGTCCAACTCGCCGGCGAAGTCGAGCAGCATCTGAGCGACATCGCCGCTCGAGGCGAGCCGGTCCGCGCGCGGACCGTAATACCACTTCTTGTAGCGCTCCAGTTCCTGCTGGAGGCGCAGCTTCTCGATGTGGAGCTGGTCGGCGCGGAGTTGTTGTTCTTCGGCGCGCTGCTTCTCGCGGTCGCGCTCCACAAGCAGCGAGCGCACCACCGCTTTCAGCGATTCGCTGTCCTCGGGGAACGAGACTAACTCCGTGCCGTCAAACGTCACGGATAGTAAGACGCGAGTAACTGGAAGTGAGTTACTCGGCAACTCACTTTTCCGCGCGGCGTTCGTAGCGTGGAACGCGTTTCAGCCGCGACATATCGATGCCATCCAGCACCATCGCCAGTTCGCTCGCCCGCAACTCCACCGAGCGCGTCCCCGCCTCCACGCGCGGCAGTTTGAACACGCCCGCCTCCAGCCGCTTGTACCAGAGCACGAAACCATCCCGGTCCCAGAACAGGATCTTCAAGCGATCACCCCGGCGCGAGCGGAAGACGAAAAGGTGACCGCCGAACGGATCTTCTCCGATCACCGCTCGCACGCGCTCGGCCAGGCGGTCGAAACCGCAGCGCATGTCGGCGGCTTCGGGAGCCAGCCAGATGCGCGCGCCTTGCGCCATGTCCAGCGCGCGCAGGCTCGGCAGGCTGGTCAAGCGCGCGTCTCCAACGCGGCCAGCACGGCGCGCAGATGAGCCGCGTCGAAGCCTGGCTCCACCATCACGCTGCGGCCACCGCAGAGCCGGACTTCGATAGCCCGACCGTGAGCAGGCTCGGCGGATTCCACCAATCGCACGGGAACAAACTGTCTG
>CAYZIX010000274.1:0-2542 GCA_964478395.1 uncultured Candidatus Solibacter sp. | reverse complement strand
GGGGTGGTTTCGGTGGCAATCGCCGCCGTGAGCCGCGCTGGTAGTCACAATTCCGACATTCCGTCTGGATTGATTTTGAGGGCCGCCCGTCGTGGCGGCCCTTGCTGTGTCTGATGGATCAGTTGGCGCTAAAGGGCTCGTCCCAGCTCACGTCGCTGTACTGAATTTCGATCTCAGCGCGCCCCCAAAAGCGGACATCGGCTGATGTCTGCACGGTCTTGGGTACGGCCAAGCCATCCTGGATCCGATACTCGCGCACAAACTGTACCTTTTTCAGGAAGATGGACGGGTTCTTCACCAGACGCCCGGTCTCCATAACAGTCTGCGACGTATCGACATCGATCCAGATCTCACCCTTGAAGAGCTTGTCGCGTTTCTTGCGCGGATTGACCTCAAAGACATAAGCCAAGCGCCCGTCGTGGTCCCGCTGCCCCTTGTACTTGAACTTGTAGTTCTCGGGCGTAACAGCGGTCTTGGTATCGTGCCTGAGAGAGTTTTCCATCTCGGCATTCATCAGCCGCAGGATGACGTCCTTCCAAGCGCGCTCGTCGCCCTGGCGTCCGTTCACTTCATAGTTGACAGCGCCTTCACGGGAGACGTGGCGGCGCGCATCAACACTGCCGGCGGCACGCAGTTTAGGCAACTGAGCGGCGAAATGCGCGACCATGGTGGCTCCGCGCACGATACGTGACCGGCTGGCCTGGAAATAGCGATTCAGAGCCTGTTCGCCCTCGCGGTCCTTCTGCGAGTCGGGCATAAACATGTAGCTCAAATTCGCAGCCGGGTCCGGTGCCGGTGGAACGCGCCCGTCCACCCCGCCCAACAGCATCAGCATGCACAGAGACAGCAACCTGGCGAACCTCTCACCCGAATAGACGCGCCAATCCTCCCGGGAGGTTAGCGCTTGCTATTATTATCACATGAAAGCGATCCCCGCCGGAGCTGTGGGCAGATGTCACGTTTTGGTGACACCAGAGGTCGCAATCGACTTTTTGGGCGATGAAGCGGCCCGCGTGTTGTCGACGCCGCACCTGATTGCCCACATGGAGTGGGCGGCGCGCAATGCGCTGCTGCCGTACCTGGACCAGGGCGAAGACAGCCTTGGCACAACGGTGAACATACGCCATCTAGCGGCCACGCCAGTGGGCTTGGCCGTCGAGTTCACGGCCACAGTAGTGGAGGTGAATGACCGGCGCGTGACGTTCCGCGTCGAGGCTCGCGACGAGCGTGAACTGGTGGGTGAAGGCACGCACGAGCGTTTCGTTGTGAATGTCGCGAAGTTCGCCGCCCGGCTGCCAGCCAAAAGGAACAACCTGAAATCATGAGATCCGTTCTACTGCTCGCCGCCTGCGCCACGTTGCTTCCGGCGCAGATGCACACCATTGAGGCCAACCACATTCGCGCACACGTGCGATTCCTGGCCAGCGATCTACTGGAGGGCCGCGGCGTCGGGCAGCGTGGAGGGCAACTAGCCGAGGCCTACATACAATCCCAATTCGCCGCGGCAGGCCTGAAACCCGGCGCGGCCGATGGCACCTATTTGCAGGCTGTGCCGCTACGCTCGGTGGAAGTCTTACCCGGCGCGCAGCTTTCCGCCACCGCGGGTGGCAAGACAGTGGCGTTCCGTTGGCTGGACGATTTCGTGGGAACGTCTTACGCACGGATACCGGCAGCGGACATGGATGCCGAAGCCATCTTCGTGGGCCACGGCATCACAGCGCCGGAGTTCAGGCATGAGGATTACAAAGGCGCCGACGTCCGCGGCAAAGTGGTGGTGCTTTTCACAAACGAGCCGCCGTCGGACGATCCAAAGTTTTTCGGCGGCAAGGCGCTGACCTATTACGGCCGTTGGACCTACAAGTACGAAGAAGCCGCACGGCGTGGCGCACGTGGGGTGCTGATTATCCACACACCGGCAACGGCCAGTTATGGCTGGCAGGTACTGCGCGCGAACGGGCGGCCACAGGCGCAGATCCGCCGCACCGCGGGCCAACCGGCTCTGGAGTTTGCCGGCTGGGTGACGACAGCGGCCGGCGAACAACTGCTAGGGCTGGCCGGCAAGAGTGTGGAAGAAATGCTGAAGGCGGCTGACCAGCCGGACTTCAAGGCGATGCCGCTGGGCAAGGTGCGCATCCACGGACATTTCAAGTTCGGCGTGAAAGACATCATGACGCATAACGTCGTGGGCCTGGCGACGGGCGCGGACCCCAAACTGGCGAGCGAGGCCGTGGTGTTCACGGCGCACTGGGATCACCTGGGAATTGGCGAGCCCGTGAAGGGCGACTCAATCTACAACGGCGCGCTGGATAACGCCACCGGCACGGCAATGGTGATTGAAATGGCGCGCGCCTGGGCGTCGATGGAGCCCAAGCCTCTGCGCAGCGCCTATTTTGTGGCCGTGACCGGCGAGGAAAGCGGGCTGCTGGGCTCCCAGTATTTCGCCGAGCATCCGCCAATTCCGGCCGAACGTCTGGCGGCAGACCTGAATTTCGACTCCTTCTCCTATTGGGGACGCGTGCGCGACACCATTATGACCGGCTAC
>CAYZIX010000273.1:0-2586 GCA_964478395.1 uncultured Candidatus Solibacter sp. | reverse complement strand
GCCGCCACATAGACGAACTGCGGCTGATCGGTGCAGTCGCCGGCCGCGTAGATGTGTTCCACGCTGGACCGCATGCCGGGGTCGATGACGATCGCGCCTTGCGGGTTGAGCGTGACGCCCGCCGCATCCAGCGCCAGGTTGCGCGTGTTGGGCGCGCGGCCGGTGGCGACCAGCAGCTTGTCGGCGCGCAGTTCGCCGTGCGCCGTGGTGAGCACGAATTCGCCGTCCCCTTCACCATTGATATAGGCGACCTGGCTGGCCTGGGTGTGTTCCCTCACCTCGATGCCCTCCATGCGGAATGCGGCCGTGACGGCTTCGCCGATGGCCGGGTCTTCGCGGAAGAACAGCGTGCTGCGCGCCAGGATCGTCACCTTCGCTCCGAGTCGGGCGAACGCCTGCGCCAGCTCCAGCGCAACCACCGATGAGCCAATTACGGCCAGGCGCTTAGGGATAGTCTCGCTGACCAGTGCCTCAGTGGAAGTCCAGTAAGGCGTATCTTTCAGGCCAGGAATCGGCGGCACAGCCGGACTCGCGCCGGTGGCGACCAGACAGCGGTCGAATGCCACCACGCGCTCGCCGCCGTCGTTGAGTTGCACGACCAGGCTGCGGCTGTCTTTGAAGCGGGCTGCGCCGCGCAGCACGGTAATGGCTGGATTGCCCTCCAGGATGCCTTCGTATTTGGCGTGGCGTAGTTCATCGACACGGGCCTGCTGCTGGGCCAGCAGCGCCGTGCGCTGGATGACCGGCGCTACCGCTTGGATGCCATTGTCGAACGGGCTTTCCCGGCGCAGGTGGGCAACGTGGGCGGCGCGGATCATGATCTTCGACGGCACGCAGCCGACATTGACGCAGGTGCCGCCAATGGTGCCGCGCTCGATCAGCGTGACGCGTGCGCCCTGCTCGACGGCCTTCAGTGCCGCCGCCATTGCGGCCCCGCCGCTGCCGATCACGGCGATATGGAGCTTGCCAGCATCCCCGCCAGCCTTGTCATCACTGCCCAGCCATTCGCGCACCTTGCCGAGCAATCCGCCGTCCGCCGGAGCCACGGGCGCATCGGCGAGCGTGGCCCGATAACCTAGTCTGGCCACAGCGGCCGTCAGCGCGTCGGGTGACGTGCCGGCCTCGATAGCGAGCCGGGCGCTGCCCTTGGCGTAGGACACTTCCGCCGAGCGCACACCGGGGACTTTCTCCAGGGCGTCCTTGACGTGAACCGCGCACGAGTCGCAGGTCATGCCGGTGATGTTGAGAGTGGTCATACCATCGTTCCTTATTCGTGTGGGCCGCCGTCTAGCACGGTCAGCCGTGTTTCGCAGGGAGTTCGCAACCATCCGGGCCGCAGCGGCGATGCGCCGGCGACACGAAGTCCCAGATCGACACCCCAATCATCAAGGCCAGGCCGACGTACATCAGGTTCGCCGTCCACCAGTTGCCGAGCAGCCAGACTGTGGCCGCGAACACGATGGCCGGCCCGATCATGCCGAGCAGGCTGCGCAGCCATTGCCGATGACTGAGCCAGCCCAGCGCGTTCGCCACGAAAGCCAGCGCGGCAAACAGCGGCAGCAGGCGGCCGATGAACAAGCCCTCGTACTGGCTCAAGGAGCCCAGCCCAATGGCCGCGCCAAAGCTGGCGAGCGCCGGGAAGCAGGCGGCGCAGCCCATCGCGGAAACGACGCTGCCGAGCGCGCCGGTTTTATCGGCAATGCGAGTCATCAGTCCCATGATGTGGCTCCCGTTGTTGATGTTGGCTTAGTGGCTCACTGCTTGACGCTGGACGGATAGCCGGCGTCTTCGGTGGCCTTGGTGAGCTTCGGCACGCTGGTCTTGGCGTTGTCGAAAGTGACGACAGCCTCGCGTTTCTCGAAGCCCACATCGACCTTGCTCACGCCCTCGACCTTGGAGAGCGCTTTCTTGACGGTAATCGGGCAGGCGGCGCAGGTCATGCCGGGCACCGCTAGCGTGACGGTTTGGGTAGCGGCCCACACGGGAGCAACAACGGCGGCGAGGGCAAGGGAGGCAAACAGTTTCTTCATGATGAACTCCTGGTTAATAGAAAAAGGGAACGACATAGGGAAATCCAAGCGCGACCAGGACCAGCACGGCCACGATCCAGAAAATCAGCTTGTAGGTGGTGCGCACCTGCGGAATCGCGCAGACCTCGCCCGGCTTGCACGCCTGCACGGGCCGGTAAATACGCTTCCAGGCGAAGAACAGCGCCACCAGCGCCGCGCCAATGAAAATCGGCCGATACGGCTCCAGCACCGTCAGGTTGCCGATCCAGGCCCCGCTAAAGCCCAGGGCGACCAGTACCAGCGGCCCTAGGCAGCAGGTTGAAGCGAGGATGGCGGCCAGCCCGCCGGCGAAGAGCGCACCGCGCCCGTTTTGCGATTCAGACATACGTTGGCCTTTTGAATTTGGATTGGATAGCGTAACCTTACTTCCGTACTCATGTACGGAGTCAAGCGATATGGAAAATACTTTGGAGAACCTAACCATTGGCGTTTTTGCCAAGGCGGCCGGCGTCAATGTGGAGACGATCCGGTTCTATCAGCGCAAGGGCTTGCTGCCCGAGCCGGACAAGCCTTACGG
>CAYZIX010000272.1:0-2741 GCA_964478395.1 uncultured Candidatus Solibacter sp. | reverse complement strand
ACTCCGGCTCGAAGGGCGTCACGTTGACGATGATGCCGCAGCGGGCGTAGGTGCTCTTGCCAACGCACAACGTCAGGATCGAGCGTGGGATGCGGAAATACTCGACCGTGCGCGCCAGCGCAAATGAATTGGGCGGGATGACGCAAACATCGCCTTTGAAATCGACCATGGAACGCGGATCGAATTGCTTGGGATCGACGATTGCCGAGTACACGTTGGTGAAGATTTTGTACTCGTCGGCGACACGGATGTCGTAGCCGTAGGAGGAGACCCCGTAGGAGATCACGCCGTTGCGTACCTGGCTGTCGACGAAAGGTTCGATCATGCCCTGCTCGAGTGCCATCTTGCGAATCCAGTGGTCAGGTTTTACGCCCATGTTTCAATTCTCCAATTGCATAGATAAGTAGGTGAGCTGTCCGGCTGCGAGGGTGACGAAACGTTCAAAGAGCCGCCCGTTGAACACAAAGCTGATGCGGTAGCGCCCCGGCTCGAGGTCCGAAAGGACAAAATTCTCCTGCCAGGCGGGGGCCGATTGGGTTCCTGATGTATAGGTTTCGATATAATACCGTTCCGGGGCGGCCGTGTCGGGCAAATCCAGCCGTTCCGCCACCAGTTGCGGCGTGGATACAGTCTGACCGTTTGCGTCGATCAGGCGACCGGCCAGCACGGCCAGGGGAGCGCCCTGCGCGTCACGAAGCGGTGCAAGGTATAACAATGGGTTGCGCGTAGTCGAATAATTGTCCGGGTCAGCGCGCAACTCAAAATGCAAATGGCTGCCAATGGCGCTGCCGGTCATGCCCACCTTGCCAATCACCTGTCCGGTGCGAACCAACGCGCCCGGCTCGACGGCGACCTCAGAAAGGTGGGCGTACAGGCTGTACAATAGGCTGCCATCCGGCGCCACATGCTCGAGGATGATCAGGTTGCCGTAGAAATGCGTCCAGGGAGCAAAGGTTAGAACCTCATCATTGCCCGCGAAGTAGACCTTACCGTCTGCCGTCGCCAACACCGGTGTGCCCCCGGCATTGTAGAATTCCACGCCGCTGTGAACGATGCGCTGGCCGTTCTGGCTGGTACCGTAAAGGTAGCTGCCGTCAACCGTTAGCTGCGCCGGCGGGGCAACCGGCCGCTGCAGCCAGAAATCACCTTCCAGCGTGCAAGCTTCCGGCGCACAGGCAGCCGGATCAAAAGGCGGTTGCGCGGGCGTGGCGGAAGGCGCAGCCGGGGGCACAATCGTGGCCGCCGGCGGGGTGGGGGTGTCTCTCACAATGCTGGTCAGCGAGGGCGGCGGTGTGAGGGTCGCCGGGCTGGCAACCACCCGCGGAGCGCAGGCGGTCGCGAGGATTAGCAACCCGAACACCAGCCAACCCGATCGACGGCGCATGCTTATCCGAGCGGGATGCCGCCGCGTTCGGTCAGCGTTTTCTGCATGTACGCCTGTTGTTCCGCCGAGCCGGTTTCCAGGACGCGAATCTTCGCCGTCAGGTCCGCGACGGCGCCGGCATCCTCCAGGCTGAGCAAGTTGGTGCGCACATTATAGGCGGCGCAAGTGAGCGCGGCATGCGCCAGCGCCGAGGCCGAGCCGGCGTCGGTGATGGCGTTGAGGTTGCCC
Organism: uncultured Candidatus Solibacter sp.; assembly: GCA_964478395.1. Classification (GTDB taxonomy): domain Bacteria; phylum Acidobacteriota; class Terriglobia; order Bryobacterales; family Bryobacteraceae; genus Paludibaculum. The sequence continues at coordinate 1,129 of CAYZIX010000272.1, read as the reverse complement.
TCCTGGGCCGCCTGCAAAGCCAGCATTTGCACCTGCAGGGCCTGCCCGGCGACCTTCAGCGGCACTTCCGCAGCCACGAGCGTGGCAGCCTGAACGGCCTGCGTGCGGGCGGCGAGTTGCTCGGGGGTATCTTTGGGCAGCTTGAAGGCCGCCATCACGGCCTCAAAAGCCGCGCAATCTTCACCTACGGCTTTGCTCAGCTCAGCGCGCAGCGCTTCGGCCTGTTCCACCAGCGTCCACATCAGGTCTTTGACGCCTTCGTATTTCTTCTTGATGAGCGTACCGCGGGCTACCATGGCCACCAGCGCCGCGGCCGCCGCTCCAGTGTGGGCTGCCGCCGCGCCGCCGCCCGGTGTGGGGCTGGCCGAGGCGAGTTGATCGATGAAATCCGGTTCCTGGGCTGCCTGTCCAGCCTGGACGGGCGAGCGCAGCAGTTCATAAAGCCGCGATTCAAGGATCTGATCGGGCTCAAAATCGTCCAGTTGCAAATACCACAGCGCAGCGTTGGTCAGCGACTCTTGCGGCAACAGACCGACCAATTCGGTGTGGTGAATGCCCACGCCGTAGCGTTGGGCTTCGCGGCGGACGAGTTCGACCACGCGCGCCAGCGGGGTCTGGCGGTAATTGGTCAGGTTCATCGAAACCTGCGCGCGGCCTTCCACCATTACGCCCATGGCTTTTGCGTAGCGCAGACCGCCGGAGGAGTGGCGCACGGCCTTGGCGATGCGCTGGGCGATGCTGACCTCATTGGTCGTCAGGTACACGTTGAAGGCGATCAACGGCGCGCGCGCACCGATCACTGTTCCGCCGGCCGGGCCGACCTGGCGCGGACCGAAATCCGGGTCGCGCTCAGGGTTGGTGCCCATTTCTTCTTTAAGACCTTCATACTGGCCGCGGCGAATGTTTTCGAGATTCTGGCGCTCGGGACGTGTGGCGGCTTCTTCATAGAGATAGACCGGGATGCCAAGCTCATCACCGACGCGTTTACCCAACCGGCGCGCCATTTCAACGCAATCCTGCATGGTGATGTCACTGATCGGCACAAACGGCACCACATCGGTCGCGCCCATGCGCGGGTGCGCGCCGGTGTGCAGGTTCAGGTCGATCAACTGGGCGGCGCGGGCGATGC
>CAYZIX010000271.1:0-2759 GCA_964478395.1 uncultured Candidatus Solibacter sp. | reverse complement strand
CTGAGGGGACTGACCACTCCGTCCCAAGCCACGCTAGAGCACTTTAGGCTATAATATAAACAGCTCTGACTAGACGCCGCGTACGAAGTAATGGCTCGTTGCTATTCCGATGATTTGCGTCGCAAGCTGCTAGGTGCCTACGACCGCGGCGAGGGAACCCTGACTCAACTGGCGGCGCGGTTCTGCGTCAGCGTGGGATGGGCGCGGAAGATTTCCTCGCAGCGCAAGCACACCGGGCAGGCCGAACGCGTGCCGCACCGTCCGGGCCGCAAGTTGCGCGCCAGCGAAGAGGCGCAGCAACAAGTGCGGGCGTGGTTCCGAGCGCAACCCGATCTGACGTTGGCCGAAGTGCAGGCGCGGCTACTCAGCGAGGCGGGCGTCACGCTGAGCATTCCGCAGGTCTGGTATCTGGTGCGGCGGCTGGGCCTGCGGCTGAAAAAAAGTCGCTGCACGCCGCCGAGCGCGACACCGAAGCGAATCTCCAGCAGCGCGAAGAGTATCTCGCGCAGATCCGCGCAACCTCGCTGGAGAGGCTGATTTTCCTGGACGAAAGTGGCGTGACCACGTCGATGACTCGCCTGCGGGCTCGCTGCGAAGGAGGCGGTCGCATTGCCGAGGCCACGCCCACCAGTCACTGGAAGATCCTGACCATCTTGGGAGCGATGAGCGTGCAGGGTATGGTGGCCGCTATGACCATTGAAGAGGCGACCGACGGCGACATCTTTCTGGCCTTCGTCGAGCGGGTGCTGTGCCCGGTGCTCCGGCGCGGCGACGTGGTGGTGATGGACAACCTCAGTTCCCACAAGACGCCTTGCGTGCGGCGACAGATCGAAAAGGCCGGCGCTCAACTGCTCTACCTGCCGCCGTATTCACCCGATTTGAACCCCATCGAGAAGGCTTGGTCGAAGCTCAAACAACTGCTGCGTTCGGCCAAGGCCAGAACACGAGAAGCGCTGGAGGCGGCCCTTGCAGACGCCCTCCCGCAGATCACACCCGAGAACGCCACGGCTTGGTTTCGAGGATGCGGGCTCGTCTATAATAATTCCTAAAGTGCTCTAAGCCTGAATTCCGAAGTTGACCGCTAGTTTTCCTCCTTGGCGGCGGTTTCAGAGATAGCGGTCTGGCTCAGGTACCCGGTGCGTCAGCCAACTTCGGAGAAGTTGGAATTTCACAAGCCAGGATGCTGTCCAGCAAGGGGATTCTCGCTGGCAATCCCCCCCAACTTTGGGAGAGATGGAGCACCAGGCGGCGACCGGCGCGGCCGAGGATGGCGCCGCAGGTGAGCACTTGGGTCCGGATCGTCGCTGGGGCGCGATAGCCCGGCAATCCAGCGGCACGCTGGAACTCGCTGAGTAGGTTAAACAGCAGCAGCACCGCGCGGAAGGCCGCTTCGGTGGCGAAGAATTGTTTCAGGCAGAAGCCGTCGGCGCCCAGGTCGTGCTTCAGCTCGGCGATGCGGTTTTCGATGTCAGCACGGCCATTGTAGTCGCGCCAGATCTGTTCAGGCGCATTCTGACAACTGGTGACGAAGACGCGAAACGTGTAGCCCGGCACGTCGAGCAGCTTGCGTCCCACGCTGCCGCGGCCCTCGCGCATCCGCTCGCGGACAACCGCGAAGCGGCGCTCCGCCGCCCAGCCGTGTAAGCGCAGACGGAACTCGCCCACGGCGAAGTTCTCGTCCAGTTCACGCCATTGCTCGACGCTCTGCGCCGCCCGTTTTACCCACTTCGTCAAGCGGGCGACTACAATGTAGGGCAGCCGGCGCTGTTCCAAAAAGCTCAGCAGCCGGTCCTCGAAGAAGCCCGAATCGGCCCTTAGCAGACGGATCTTCTGGCGCTGCGACCACAGCGCGAGAGCTTCTTGGAGAAACTCCTCCACACCACGACTGGAGCCGCAGTTGCCGCTGCGGAGCCAGCCGTGGAGGAGGAAGTGCGCCTCGCTCAGCACGGCCAGTAGCGGATGATGACTGGGGCGGCCGTGTTTGCGCGGGTTGTGACCTTTGAGCGATCCCTCCTGATGGCCGTAACGTTCAAACACGGTCGAGTCCAGATCCAGCGTGTAACCGGAGGCGCGCGGCGGGATGCGTTGCATCTGCCATTCCGCCAGCGGCTCGTAGAGGCGTTGCACCTCCCCCATGCCGAAAGCGCGAAACAGATTGCGAATGGTGTCGTCGACGGGAAATCGTTTGATTCCCAACAGCGCGTGCAGTGCCCGATCTCCGCGCAGCAGCGCGGCGTGGGCGAAGCGTTTGGCGCCCACCAGCACCGTTGCCAGGAAAGCCACCAAGGTCGTTGCGGGATCGATCTGGTTGGGTGACTTCCACTGGATGGGCATGTGGCGCCGAACCTGTCCGATCAGATCGATCTTTCCGAGGTAGGAAATGAAGACGGCCACGCCGCCGAAAGGAGTGACCGGCCGTTTGGTCTCACGCAGGATCACCCGCTCGCCAGTCAGCAGAGCGGCGATTTCCCGCGGAATAGTTTTGTCCGAGGTGTTGGTTCCCACCCCTCTGTTGTCTCAAAGGTTACCCGCCGCAGTCGGCGCGACTTCGGAATTCAGGTTTAATGTCTTTGTTACTTTTGTCAATAGAATTCTGGCAGGTAAAATGTCAACGTAAAGAAAATAGGTCACAAATAGTTCGGAATTACTGGCTGGCCTTAGAACTAAGTCATCGAGAACAGCAGACAGAAAAGTTGACTCTTACGTGAGGGTTTCATTTACAACGCGGACGCACATCATGCTGCCTTCAGCAGCCAAAC
>CAYZIX010000270.1:0-2804 GCA_964478395.1 uncultured Candidatus Solibacter sp. | reverse complement strand
CCGGGTGAAAAGGTGGTAAGCCATATCGGGCCTGCCCCAGGGACCGTAGACGGTGAAAAAGCGCAGCCCGGTGGTAGGAAAGCCGTAAAGGTGGCTGTATGTGTGGGCCATCAGCTCGTTGGCCTTCTTCGTGGCAGCATACAGACTCACGGGATGGTCGACGGCGTCTGTTTCAGTGAACGGCATCTTGGTGTTGCCGCCATAGACACTGGAGCTCGACGCATACACAAGGTGCGCGACGCCTTGGGCGCGGCACCCCTCCAGGACATGACCAAATCCTGTGAGGTTGGAATCCAGGTAGGCATGAGGATTGGTAATGCTGAAGCGCACCCCGGCCTGGGCGGCAAGGTGAATGACGCCGTCGAAACGCTCAGCGCCAAAGAGTTCGGCCATGCGTGCGCGATCGTGCAGATCGAGCCGTACGAAACGGAAACCCGGAGCCCCCTCGAACCGCCGTAGCCTGGCCCACTTGAGCGCGGGGTCGTAGTAGTCGTTGAGGTTGTCCAGACCCAGAACCCGATCACCGCGCTCCAGCAGACGCGCGGCCACGTGACTGCCAATGAACCCGGCCGCGCCCGTCAAGAGAACGTGTTGGGGCTTTCGCTCAATCTTCATGGAAGGTAGCTCCTGCCAGATAGCCCAGCGCGGCCATCAGCGCCCATACAAATCTTCGAACCGCACGATGTCGTCCTCACCCAGGTAGGAGCCGGACTGCACCTCGATCATCTCCAGTTCCACTTGGCCCGGGTTTTCCAGCCGATGCGTCACACCCAAAGGGATATACGTGGACTGATTCTCGGACAGAAGAAAAACCTCATCGCCCTTGGTCACGCGAGCCGTGCCACGCACGACGATCCAGTGTTCTGCGCGGTGATGATGCATCTGCAGCGACAGCTTGCCGCCAGGCTTGACCATGATCCGTTTGACCTGGAAACGCTCACCCCCGTCAACGCCGTCATACCAGCCCCACGGGCGGTATACCTTTCGATGCAGTAATCCCTCGGTGCGACCTTCCCGTTTGAGACGATCGACGATTTTTTTCACATCCTGGGTGTGGCGCTGATCGGCGACGAGCACCGCGTCGGGCGTTTCCACGACAACCAGCCCCTGCAGGCCCACACACGCCAGCAGGCGCCCAGAAGACAGCGCCAAGGTATTGCGGCTGTCCAGCATCAAGGTCGGGCCTTGCGCCACATTACCGTCTCCATCCTTGGGCAGGATTTGCCAAAGCGCATCCCAGCAGCCCACATCGGACCACCCCGCCGACAGCGTCACGACCACACCTGGCGGCAACCCTGCCACGGCTTGGGCGCCGGCCAGACGCTCCATCACGGCGTAGTCGATTGAATCCCCCGGGCAGGCGGCGAATGCCTCTGCACCCACACGCAAAAACGAAAGGTCAGATTCTCCGTTTTCCCACGCCGCTTCACACGCACTCAGAATATCGGGCCGGCACAGTTCCAGCGCCTTCAACCAGACTGAGGCACGAAGCACAAACAGCCCGCTATTCCAAAGATAGTCTCCCGCTTGCACATAGCCTTCGGCCGTGGCGAAGTCGGGCTTTTCAACGAAACGGGCAATGAAGCATGCACCGTCCTCATCCACCGAGGCGCCTGTCTGTATGTAGCCATAGCCCGTCTCGGGTCGGTCCGGAGTGATGCCAAAGGTGACGATGGCACCATCTTGGGCCAACAGCGCGGCATAGCGCACTCTCTCCTGAAATACCGCGGTCTGGGCAACAACGTGATCAGAGGGCATGACCAGCAGCACCGGATCGCCTCCGCCAGACTGTGCCGCCAGCGCCGCCAGCGTCAACGCAGGAGCGGTATTGCGGCCCACGGGCTCGAGAACGATACGGCCTTTCTTTCCGATCAGGCGCAATTGTTCTGCAACCACGAATCGGTATTCCTCATTGCAGACGACCAACGGCGGCGCACTGTCAATGCCCGCTACTCCCTCAAACCGACGCAGGGTAGCTTGCAGCAGCGAATCCTCGCCCGTAAGCGAAAGCAGTTGCTTAGGGTATTTTTCACGCGACAGCGGCCACAGGCGCGTGCCAGAGCCGCCGGACAGAACCACCGGTTGGATCAACATGGTTTGCGTGCCTCCCCGTATATCTGCAAGCATGAAGACCGCACCGGTTCAACGCGGCTCAGCCCGCGTAAACCCCTGAGGGTTGCGGCTCTGCCAGTTCCATGCATCCTGGCACATCCTGGCCAGATCGCGCTCAGCGCGCCAGCCCAGCAATTCGGCGGCTTGGCGCGGATCGGAATAGCAGGCGGCCACATCGCCGGAGCGCCGAGACGCTATGCGGTAAGGCACGGCGCGGCCGCTGGCTTGTTCAAAAGCGCGCACGATCTCAAGCACGCTATAGCCCGTCCCTGTGCCCAGATTGACGCTGAAGCATTGCGCCGCAGTCTGTAGGCGCTCCAAGGCCTTGAGGTGGCCCTGCGCGAGGTCAACCACATGGATGTAGTCGCGCAAACCGGTGCCGTCAGGCGTGGGATAGTCGCCGCCCCAAATGTTGAGGTATTCGCGCCGACCCACTGCCACCTGAGCCACGTAGGGTAATAGATTGTTGGGCACGCCCAGGGGGTCCTCGCCGATTTGTCCACTGGCGTGCGCGCCCACAGGATTGAAATAGCGCAAGATGGCGAAGCGCCAGGACGGCTCTGCATGGTGGATATCCCGCAACATGTCTTCAATCACCAGCTTGGTCCGGCCGTAAGGGTTTGTCGCCGCCAGTGGGTGCTCCTCCGTCAGCGGCAGCGATTGCGGCTCACCGTACACGGTGGCGGAAGAAC
>CAYZIX010000269.1:0-3039 GCA_964478395.1 uncultured Candidatus Solibacter sp. | reverse complement strand
CGCCCCCACCGCCGCTCTCGCCCGAAACCCAGGCCGCCTGGCGCAAGCAACTCGACGCAGAGTTGACCAAATGAACCCGATCCGCCTTTATCGCGGTTTAAGACGCAGCACCCGCACCTCGTGCGCCGCCAATGGGAACTCTAGTGTCGCCGGTTGCCCGGTTTCGAGATCCGAGATCACCCACGCTGTCCCGTCTTGCCACTTCAGCCGCGCCGTGGCCGGCGCCGCTTCATGGTTGAACACGAACAACAGCCGTTCCGCGCCTGTCTCCAGCCAGCGCGCCTCCACGTTGCCCTCGGCCGCCATCGGCGGTGTAATGCCGGCCCATGCCAGCAACCGGCTGAACCACTCCACCGCTTCCGGTGTCGGCGTGGTCTGATACGCGGCGCTCACATAGGAGCCCACCAGCAGCGTGGCGCCCTTGCCGAAGCGCGACTCGACGGCCGCCGCCACGCCGTCCTCGTAGCGGGCCGTCACTTTCGCGCCGCCCAGCGGCTCCAGCGTCTCCTTGAACCAGCGCGCCGGCACGGTCAATTTCGGCTCGAACACCACGCGCGTCTTTCCCTGAGCCGCCGTTTCAATCGCCGCCTCGCGTGCTCCGAACAGCTCGTGCAGCCCCAGGCCCGGCACAATCTCCGATGCCTTGCCATGCTCGTTGTTCCACCCGGGACGCGCCTCAGCCACCAGACGCCCACCCGCCTGGACGTAGGCGCGCAACTCGGCAACACTTGCTTCCGGCAGCATCAGCGGATACGGCAGATAGATCATCTTGTACTGCCGCAATTCACTCGCCTTCAGGTGTTGTATGTGGACGTAATCCAGTGGCAGATTCTTGCCCCACAGGGCCTTATAGATGCCCAGCAGAGAATCGCGTTCGATGCTGGCCACCTCACCCTGCGGACCGCCATAGGCCGCTTGGCGTTGCCGCCCGCCGATGAAGTGCGAAAGCGGATTGTAGACCACCGCCACTTCCGCTTTCGGTGGCCGCGCTCCGGCAAATAGCTTCTGATTGCGGTCCACCACCTTCGCCACCGCGCCGGCGGTCTTGGCCCGCTCGGTGAGCGTGCCGTCCAGGTGGATCATGCCAAATCCGCCGGACTCGTAGCCCGTGCTCATCGGATAGTACGCGTAGTAGTGGACCCCCTTCGCGCCGCGCGCCAGCGCGCTGTAGGCCCATAGCCGCAGGTCGGCCGGCGTCACCGTCGGGCTAACGTTCATCGCGATGGTGCCGAAGCCCGATTGCAGTTCGCCGATCACGAAGCCCGTGCGGCCCTGAGCATAGCCGAAGCTGCGTGTGAAGTCGAGCAGCGCGCCGCGCCACAGCGGATCGCGATCGACGAACGCCGAATGCTTCGGATAGAAGGATGTGCCGTAGTAGTCCACCTGCGCGGCCATGGTCCAGTCGTCGCTCTGGCCTTCCCACCACAGCGGCGACGCGAACAGCCCCACACCGGCCGCGTGGCTGGTGGCAATGGCCTGCGGTGCGCCGCTTTTTACGGACTCGTAACGGTCATGCAAGTCCTCGCCCAGTTTGTCGGCAATGAAGGTCTTCCAGTCGATGAAGTCAGCGAAAGAAAGGATGGTTGACAGACGGTTGGGCTGCACCTCGTCCCAACTCTTGAACCTGCGGTACCAGGCCGTGTTCAGCGCATCCAGCGTGCCATACTTCTTTTTGAGCCATTCGCGGAAGCGCGCCTTGGTGTGCGGGCAGAAGCAGAACTCGGGGTTCGACATGTAGGTCGGTGTCGCCCAGTTGATCACGTGCGGCTCGCTCCACAGGTCCCATCCCAGAAACGCCTTGCTCTTGCCCAGCCGCGCCGCCAGCGCCCGGTAAAACGCGTTGTCCGCGGCGCGCACGCCGGCATGGTCACGGCAGTAGCCGGGCGAACTCTCCGGCTCAATCACGTCGCCGTTCGAGCTGACGAACTTCGCGTCCGGGTACTTGCGGCCCACCCATTCGGGCGCCGAGTCCATATAGACCTGCACGAACACGCGCAGGTTCTCCTGCTCGGCCAGTTCTAGCAATTGCTCCAGCGTCTGGAAGTTGTAATGGCCCTCTTCGGGCTCTCCCGTGGCCCAGTCAATCCAGGCTCGCACGGTGTTGAAGCCCAGCGCCTTGATCTGCTTCAGATCCTTGCGCCAAGCCTCCTTGTGCGCCGCCGGATTGGCTTCGAGCATTGGCGCGCGGGCCTTGCCCCCTCCGTACCACACCGATACGGGGAAGAACTCCGTTTGCGCAAACGCCGTGCTCAGCGTCAGGGCCAGCAGCAGGATCCGCATGGTCTAGGCTTTCATACCGGCCAGCACTCCTCGCATGTAGCTGAAGCTGCGCTGCATGCCGGGCACCGGGTTTTCACCTTCAATCTCGTATTCGAGATGGCAGGCGCCCTGGTAGTTCATCTTCTTCAGCAGCTTGAAGAGCTGTGGAATCGGCATCGCCCCTTCGCCCACCGGACACTGCGTCTTGCCGTCGCGGATGTCGCGCAGGTCTTTCACGTGCAGGTCCAACAGTCGCGGCCCGGCCGCTTCCACCTCGGCCAGCAGGTCCTTGCCGATGCGTGTGGTGTGGCCGATGTCGATGCAGACGCCCATGCGCGGGTCCATGTTGGTCATCAGCTTCAGCGCGTCGGACGGAGCCGGAAAGTACTTATCCTCGGGGCCGTGATTGTGCAGCGCGATCTTGATGTCGTATTGGACAGCGAATTTTTCAATCATCGGCAGCGTCTTCTGCGTTGCGCCAATGTTCATCATCGGCAGGCCCAGGCGTTTGGCGTACTCGAAGTAGCTCTTGATGTCGTCGTTGTCTTCCTTCTGCATGTACACCGTTCCGCCGCCAGTCAGCGTCAGTCCGGCACGCGCAAACTCGGCCCTGGCCTTGTCCAGTTCTTCTGGAGTCGAACGGTACAGCGCGTGGAATTCCTTGATGGTCAGCAGCGAGATGCCGCAGCGCTTCGTATACTCAATGCAAAGCCTTCGGCTGAACTCGCGGAACGAGGAGCTGGCAATCCCCAGTTTGATGTCGGCAGCGGCCGGCTCGGA
>CAYZIX010000268.1:0-3041 GCA_964478395.1 uncultured Candidatus Solibacter sp. | reverse complement strand
CGCCCGCCGTCGTGATCGCCGCCCGGCCCGCGGCGGCTCCTTGCGCCCCGGCGGCGCCCGGCGATTCCCCGGCGCGCCGCGCCGCCGATGCGCCGATGCGACGCGCCCCTCACGCATCCATTCACCAATTCACCAATTCACCAATTCACCCAAACCATAGGACTTCGCCACCATGTACGCCCCCTCCGCGCCCCTAGCCGAATTCGACGCCGAACTGGCCGCTGCGATCGCAAGCGAAGCATGCCGCCAGGAAGACCACGCCGAACTGATCGCTTCCGAGAACTACGCCAGCCCGCAGGTGATGGCCGTGCAGAACTCGGTGTTCACCAACAAATACGCCGAGGGCTACCCGGGCCGGCGCTACTACAGCGGCTGCGCGCACGTCGACGTGGCCGAGCGTCTGGCCATCGAACGCGCCAAGGCGCTGTTCGACTGCGACTACGCCAACGTCCAGCCGCACGCCGGCGCCCAGGCCAACGCCGCGGTCTTCCTCGCCCTGGTCAATCCCGGCGACACCGTGATGGGGATGAACCTGGCCCAGGGCGGACACCTGACGCACGGCAACCCCGCCAACTTCTCCGGCCGGCACTACCGCATCATCCCCTACGGCCTCGACCCGGCGACCGGGCTGATCGACTACGACGAGATGGAACGCATCGCCCTCGCAACCCGGCCCAGGATGCTCATCGGCGGCTTCTCGGCCTACTCCCGCCACAAGGACTGGGCGCGCATGCGCGCCATCGCCGACAAGGCCGGGGCCATCTTCTGGGTGGACATGGCCCACGTGGCCGGTCTGGTGGCGGCCGGCGAATACCCGAATCCCCTGCCCCACGCACACGTGGTCACCAGCACCACCCACAAGACCCTGCGCGGCCCGCGCGGCGGCATCATCCTGTCCCGGGGGCAGAGCGAGGACTTCAACAAGAAGCTCGACTCGGCGGTCTTCCCCGGCATCCAGGGCGGCCCGCTGATGCACGTGATCGCCGCCAAGGCGGTGGCCTTCAAGGAAGCGCTGGCGCCCGGATTCAAGGCCTACCAGCGACAGGTCGTGATCAACGCCCGCGCCATGGCCGCCGTCCTCCAGGAACGCGGCTACCGGATCGTCTCCGGCGGCACCGACAACCACATGATGCTGATCGACCTGTCGGCCAAGCCCTACACCGGCAAGGATGCCGACGCGGCCCTGAGCGAGGCCTGGATCACCGCCAACAAGAATTCGGTGCCCAACGATCCGCGCTCGCCCTTCGTCACCTCCGGCCTGCGCATCGGCACCCCGGCCGTCACCACCCGGGGCTTCGGCACCGCCGAGTGCGAGCAGCTGACGGGCTGGCTGTGCGACGTGCTGGACGCGCTGGAATCCGGGACCAGCGCGCAGGTGGCGCCGCAGGTGCGGGAGCGGGTGGCAGCCCTGTGCCGCCGCCATCCGGTGTACCTGTAGCCGGGAAACCTGCGCGGCCCCGCCCGGCAGCGCGGGGCCGCTATCGCGTGGCGCGATGGCGGCGTGCCCGGCCGGACGTGAAAGCCCCCGGCAGGCGTCCCCGGAAACGACAAAGCCGCGCATTGGCGCGGCTTTGTCCTGATTTTCCGGAGTCTCCGCTACTGCGCGGGCGTCCGGGAAACCTGCGGAGCAGACGTTAAAACGGAAGAGTCACACGTTTAAACGTTGATCGGTCGGCAAACGGCCGTGAATGCTAGGTTTCGCGGGGAAATCGGGCCACGGCCTTTGCGGGAATCGCTGGAAGTACCCCCAGTTGTACCCCCAAGGGGGTACCGGGATGATAGATCAGTCTGGAAGCCGGTGCCAGCGCTACGCCTGCCGGATAAAACGGGTATGGCGCAGACCGCATTGTTGGCTGACGCATGGAGCGGTACGCGATGAGATGCAGGGGAACGGGCCACTGTGGCCCAGACCTTGGAGAACTCTCATGGCAGACCACCACACCCGCCACAACTCGCTGGGGCAAGATGCCCTGTTCGCTACACCTGCCTCGCTCATGCTCGATGCTCGCCTCACGCCGCTGGAGCGCAATGGTTGGCAGGTTCTGCGCATGCTGCGCTCTGCCGAGGGCATCAGCCCGCTGGCGAACCTGGGACAGTTGCGACGCTATCTCACCTCTACCCCATTGGGGCAGCGGGCCGGGTACGAGACGGCCCGGCGTGTCCTCGTCGTGCTTCGGCTGACGGGGTGGATCAGTCTGGTGGGCCAGCAACGCGATCCCCTTACCGGCCATGTGCTCAGCGAGCTGTATCAGGTTCACGAAAGCACCCTGGACTTCCAACAAGCCTGCGCGCTCGATGCCAGCCTGTCCGCGCTTCTGCAAGCGTCTATCGGTCACGAAAACAACCAGGTGGATCGGGTGGCCGTCCACATTCAGGCAACGCTGGCGCAGGCACCTGAAGCCGCTTCCATTGCGACCCACGATCAGCGCCACGATGACGATGATTTGCCCCCTACTCCGCCGCCGCAGGCGAGCGAGGCAGCCGCCCCACTGCCAATGTCTGGCGATTCCGCTGGCACCACGCTTGTTCCGCAACAGACCGGACACGCTCGCCACGTGACGGCTGAGCAGGGCAGTACGTATAAGACGTATATGTATAAAAAAGAACGTACGTACCGCGCGCGCGAAGGCGACGGCAATACGGCATCGCAGTCGGTGAGCTTGCCGCCTTGCCTGAGCAATGCCCAGGCAGATCAGCAAAAGGACGTGCAGGCCGCCTTGCGGCGGCTGCCGCCACAGCATCGCCAGGAAGTACTCGACGAGTTGCAGGCACGCAGCCAGAGCGGCACCGTGCGCAATGTCGTGGCCTACTTCTTCGCCTTGGTGAAGCGCGTCTTTGCGGGCGAGTTCCGCTTGTGGGCAGGTCGTGAGACATCTGCCGCCTCACGGCCTGTCGAAAATCGACCTGCTGGTGTGCCACGCACCGAACACCGCCCAGAACCGACTGCGCCACCGGCATCGCGTGAAACCGCCCTGGCGCACATCGCCAACATCCGCAAGATGCTGAGTGCCCCGACGAACGCTGGGGACATCGCGGCACAG
>CAYZIX010000267.1:0-3119 GCA_964478395.1 uncultured Candidatus Solibacter sp. | reverse complement strand
GCCGGCGCCGGTGAGGCCGGGCACAAGTGTGGGCTCAAAGGTGGCGTTGTAAAGGCCGCCATATTCGAGCAGCACGTTGATGGTGTCGGGCGCGGTGCGGCCGTCCTTGTAGTAATAGACGCCCCCGGCAGCGACGCCGGAAGTGGGCGAATCGTTGCCCAGGAACATGTGTACGACGTCGATCCAGTGGGTAAAAAGATCGGTGACCTGCCCGCCGCCAAAGTCGAGATAGGCGCGCCAATTCCAGTACTGCTGCGGATCCCAGTCGCGCCACTTGACAGGCCCGAGGAAATGGCCCCAATCGAGATTCGATGGAAGCTGGGCGAGCGAGGCCGGCGCCTTGCGGATGTGATAGGTATTGCCGTGCCACCAGGTGCGGACCAGCGTGATTTTGCCGATCATCCCCGAATCGATAAACCTCTGTTTGGCCTCGATGTAGTGGGCGCCGGAGCGCTGCTGCAAGCCCACCTGGCAGATGCGGTTGTTCAGGCGCGCCGCCTTGACGATGGGCGGACCATCCTCGATGCGGAGGGTGAGCGGCTTCTCGACGTACACGTCCTTACCGGCATTCAAGGCATCAATAGCGACGGGCGCGTGCCAGTGGTCCGGCACGCCGATGAGCACGGCATCGATGGATTTGTCTTCAAGCAGCTTGCGGTGATCTGAAAAGCCCTTGGCGCCGGGAGCCTGACTGATGGCCTTGTCGATCATGTCGGCATAAACATCGCAGACCGCAGCGACGTTGACGCGCTCAGTCTTCTGGAACCGCGCGAGCACGAAACGGCCGCGCTCACCAGAGCCGATGAGGCCAAGATTGACCTTATCGTTGGCTCCCCAGATGCGGGAGTAGGAAGAGGCGGTCCAGGCGATGGCGGCTTGTCCAGCCGAACGGAAGAAAGTGCGGCGCGACGGGGTGGGGGCAACCATGCCGCAATTATATCGAGATAGCCCGCACCCGCAAGGCGCTATCCATTGGCCAGCGCGGCAAACCAAGCGCGACAGCGATAGAATCTAGCCTTTGGAGGTTATTGAGCTTGCGTACATTACTCACACTGGCCGTGATGGCGGCGCCGCTTCTTGGACAGAGCCTGGTGGTGACGGGTGGAGCCGTGGAATACCAGGTATTCCAGCGCGGCCCGGCGAACACCGCCAATATCCCGGTGAGCGGACGCGCCACCAGCGCCGCAGGCAAGGCCGTGGAGGCGCGCCTGGTGGCGGCCGGCCGGACGGTGCAGGGATTCGACTGGAAGGCGGCCGGCAAGGTGAGCGGCGCAGAGTGGAACGCGGAACTGAAAGGCGTGCCGGCGGGCGGTCCGTACCGGCTGGAACTGCGCGTGGCCGGAGCCGGGACAACGGCGAGCGTCTCCAACCTGCTGGTGGGCGATCTGTGGATCCTGGCCGGGCAGTCGAACATGGAAGGAGTAGGCAAGCTAAACGTCTGGACACTGCCGCTGCCGAGCTCACAGATCAACTCTCTGGACATGACCGACACATGGGTGACGGCGCAAGATCCGCTGCACCGCCTGGTGGACGCCGCCGACAGCGTACATTGGGCCAAAAACGCGGCAGGCGTACAGGCCAAGCTGGAAGGCGAGGAGTTGCGCACCTGGATTGAGAAGCGTTACCGCGGCGCCGGCGTGGGATTGCCGTTTGCACAGGAGATGGTGCAACGGACCGGCATTCCAGTGGGTCTGATTCCGTGCGCACACGGTGGGACATCGATGAACCAGTGGTCGCCCGAGCTGAAAGACAAGGGTGGCGCATCGCTCTATGGCGCGATGGTGCGGCGCTTCAAGTTGGCCGGCGGCAAGGTGCGCGGTATTCTCTGGTACCAGGGCGAGGCGGACGCCTCGGCCACAGCCGCGCCGCTGTTTGAAGAGAAATTCCGCAAGCTGATTGAAGCCGTGCGGGCCGACTTCGGCCAGCCGGATCTGCCGTTCTACTACGTGCAGATTGGCCGCCACGTCTCGACGCAAGATCCGGTGAATTGGAACAAGGTACAGGATCTGCAACTAAAGGTGGAATCCGAGCTGCCGAATGTGTGGATGACCAGTTGCACGGACTGTGAACTGGACGACGGCATTCACGTGGGCACGGACTACCACCGCCTGCTGGGTAAGCGCTTGGCACTGCTGGCCGAAGGCAAGACCCAGCGCGGTCCGCGGCCGGTGGCGGCGCGCGTCAAGGACAACAAGATCTACATCGAGTTCAAGGACGTGAACGGCGGACTGACGCACGAAGGCCGCCTGACGGGCTTCGTGGTGGTGGACAAGGCGGGTGTGGCGTTGCCACTGGTCTACCGGCAAATTGTGAGCCCGGCGAACGCGAACGTGGTGGAGCTGTGGTTTAACGGGACGCTGCCGGAAGGCGCGGCCATCCAGCACGGCCTGGGCCGCAACCCGTACGTCAACCTGACCGACAAGGCCGGCCAGCCGGCGCCGGTCTTCGGACCGCTGCCGGTTACCGCGCGGTAAAACAGGGCGTTCCGGAAACGCTGCAACAAATAGCACAGGAGGGGTGTCTTCATAGGCGTGCGGTAAGATTGAAGTGGCAGGTCTATGATCGATTCCCTCCTGGCAAAAATCTTCGGCACAAAGCACGAGCGCGAAATCAAGAAGCTACTCCCGCTCGTAGCGACAATTAACGATCGCGAGGCGGCATTTCAGGCGCTGACCGATGTTGAACTGGCGGCCAAAACCAGCGAATTCCGGCAGCGGCTGGCCAACGGCGAGACGGTGGACGACCTGATGGCGGATGCCTTTGCCGCAACGCGCGAGGCATCGCGGCGCGTGCTGGGCATGCGTCATTTCGACTCGCAGCTGATTGGCGGCATCGTACTGCACCGCGGCAAAATCGCCGAGATGAAAACCGGTGAAGGCAAAACGCTGGTGGCCACGCTGCCGGTGTATCTGAACGCGCTTACCGGCGAGGGCGTGCATGTCGTAACGGTGAACGATTACCTGGCGCGGCGCGACTCGGAGTGGATGGGCAAGGTGTACAAGTTCCTGGGCCTGACAGTGGGCCTGATGGTGCACGGGTTGGACGACGACGAGCGGCGCACGGCCTATGACGCCGATATCACCTACGGCACGAACAACGAGTACGGTTTCGACTACCTG
>CAYZIX010000266.1:0-3146 GCA_964478395.1 uncultured Candidatus Solibacter sp. | reverse complement strand
GACGGATCGCGCGTGGAAGTGAACGAGCGTTCTGAACTGGCGCTGCACGCGGCCTGGAGCGGGCAGACCGTGCGGCTGACGCGCGGCGACGTCATCGTCGAAGCCGCCAAGCAGCGCCGCGGCCACCTGCGCGTGGAGACGGCCGATAGCGTGGCCAGCGTGAAGGGCACGGTGTTCGCGGTGTCCACCGGCGTGGCAGGTTCCGTCGTGTCGGTGATGGAAGGCGCGGTGGAAGTATCGCAGCCCACCGGCAAGAACCTGCTGCACAAGGGCCAGAAGGCCGCGTCCACCAACGCGCTGGACGGCGTGACGCTGCGCCAGACCGTGGAGTGGAGTCCGGACTCGCAGAAGTACCTCGCCCTGGCGGGCGACTTTGCTGAAATTGGCCGCAAACTGGCTGAACTGCCGGATCAGCCGCTGCGCACCGAGGCGCGGCTGGCCGACGTGCTGCCGCCCGGCATTGTGTTCTACGCCGCGGCGCCTAATCTGGCCGACACGCTCGACCAGGCTCTCTCGCTGGCCGGCAAGCGCGCCGGGGAAAGCGCGCTGTTCCACGAGTGGTGGAATTCAGCCCAGTCCAAACAGATGCGCGAGATGGCCACGGCCTTACAGCGCATCTCGCCGCGGCTGGGCAACGAGATGGTGTTCGCGCTGGCCGCGCGCGGCAAGGAGAAAGTGCCGCTGCTGGTGGCCGAGGTGAAGCCCGGCTCGCGCGCCGGCCTGGAGCCGCTCCTCAAGAAGACGTTCACCGCCAAAGCGCAAGGCGTCTACCGCCTGACCGACTCGCTACTCACGGCCTCCGACACGCAGGCCCATCTCGATTGGGCGGTGGCGCAGGCTGGCGGCGGACGCGCCGAGCCTCTGGTAGCCGACGTCGAGCGCCAGTACAAGCAGAAGGGCGCGGCGTGGCTGGTGGCCATTGATGCGCAGGGCGCCGCCGGCGTACGCAACGTGATGTTGGAGCAGGTGGGCAACGAAAACTCGGCCACGTTGAACTATGGAGCCGCGCGCACGGGCATCGCCTCGTGGCTGGCGCCGGCCAGTTCGTCGGGCGCCATGGAATACCTCTCCGCCGAGGCGGCGCTGGCTATCACAGCGTCCATGCGCCAGCCGCGTCAACTCTTCGACGAGGCCGTCGCGCAGCTTGGCAAGTTCGGGCCTAAGTTCAAGCTCGATACCACGCAGCTCGGCTTCGACCCCGGCGCCGAAATCTCCTCCGCGCTGGGCACGGACTTTGCCGTGGCCATCGAGCAGCCCAAGATTCCGGTGCCCGGCTGGCTGGCTGCGGTCGAAGTGACCGGCCCGGCGCGCGTCGATGCCACCGTCAAGCGCCTGGTGGAGCACTACAACCAGAACGCCCCGGCCAACCAGCGGCTCACCTTTACGGAAGAGACCCTCAACGGCCGCGAGTGGCGCACCGTGGCCACGCCCATCTATGGCGTGCAGTTCGTCTGGACGTACCATCGTGGCTACATGGTGGCCGGCGCCACGCGTGCTTTGGCCGAACGCGCCATTGCCACGCGCGAGGGCGGCTTCCAACTGGTGCGCAGCGCGGCGTTCGTCTCGCGCATGCCGGCCTCGACGGGCCTGCATCCTTCGGGCTTTGTCTGGGTGAACATGCAGAATGGCTTGGCAGACGTGTTGAACATCCTGCCGTTCCCTGCGCTGAAGACGTTCACGCAACAGCGTGAGCCGATGCTGGTTGTTATTAACGGAGAGAAGGAACGAATTCGCGTCGCGAGTCGTACTCGATTAGCGAGCCTTGTTTTAGACTCGCTTTGGTCGAATCATGCGCGACGCGATCATTGAACTCGACAACCTGACAGTTTGCCTGGGCGGGCGCGAGATCCTTTGCGGGATCTCGTGCCGTCTGGGCGAGGCAGGCACCGGCCGCGCCATCGGCTTGCTAGGCCCGAATGGAGCAGGCAAAAGCACTCTTATCCAGACCCTGTTGGGTTTTCACCAGCCCGTCAAAGGGCGCGCCCGCGTGCTGGGCCTGGATTGCCACGCGCAAATGCGCCGCGTACGCGAACGCGTCGGCTACATGCCCGAGAACGACGCCTTCATCGCCGGCCAGACCGCCGTTGAACACCTGCGGCTGCTGGCCGAGCTTTCCGGCCTACCGCGCGAAGCGGCTCTCGAAAAGGCCCACGAGGTGCTGTTCCACGTCGGCCTGGGCGAGGCCCGCTATCGCACGTTGGGCACCTATTCGCTGGGCATGAAGCAGATGGCCAAGCTGGCGCAAGCCATTGTGCACGGGCCGGAAGTAGTCATCCTGGACGAGCCCACCAACGGCCTGGACCCCGCCGCGCGCCGACGCATGTTGAAGCTGGTGCGCGAAATGAAAGAGGAGCACGGCATGCACGTGGTGCTGTGCTCGCACCTGCTGGCCGACGTCGAGCAGGTCTGCGACGAAGTCCTCATCCTGAACGCCGGCCGGATTGTGCACCAAGCCAACCTTGAAGAAGAACGCCGCTCCAACCGGCGCTTTGTCGAACTAGAAGTGAACGGCGACGACGCGCAGCTCAGCGCGCGCCTGCGCGACGCGGGCGCCGACGCGGTAAGCGAAGGCGGCGGGCGCTGGCGCATTGTGCTGCCGGCCGATTACGCAATAGCCGGGCTATGGCGAATCCTCGACGACGCCGGGCTGACCGTACGTAAGCTGACGCACCGCCGCGACACGCTGGAAGAGATCTTCCTGAAGGCCGTCGGCCACATTCAACACACGCCGGGCGAGGAGGCGCCGAATGGCCGTTTATAAGCGCGGATACCAACGCTATCAAGGCCCGGTGACGGGCCACTGGGCGCGCCTGCTGGCGCTACCGCACCACTCGTGGCGGCGGCAGATGCGGCAGCCGGTGATGATTGTGACGCTGGCCCTGGCCTGCATCTGGCCGCTGTTGTGCGCGGTCTTCATCTACATCGCCAACCACTCCGGCCTGTGGGCCGGGCTGGCGCCGAAGATCGCCTCTCTGCTCTCGGTGAACGCCAACTTCTTTCTGGTGTTCATGGACGTGCAGGCGGTTTTCTGTGTGATCCTGGCTGCGCTGGCGGGGCCCGGTCTGATTGCGCCGGACCTGGCCAACAACGCCTTGCCATTGTATTTCTCGCGTCCGCTGACAAGGCTGGATTACGCGACGGCACGC
>CAYZIX010000265.1:0-3182 GCA_964478395.1 uncultured Candidatus Solibacter sp. | reverse complement strand
CGCAACTGCTTCATCACTTCCTGTGGCGTGATCTTTACTTTCGCCTGATCCCAACTCAGCTTCAGGTGCGGCGTGTGGTTCGCAATCGGCGGCACTTCAATCGTGTGCGTGACGCTCGCTATCTTCTCCGCGGCTTTCACAATCACATCCACGCGGCGCGCCCACTCACGGTCCACTGCCGTCTGGTCGCGCCCGATAAACAGCTCCAGCGCCACCAGCATGCCCACCATCTCTTCCTTGTTCACCTTCATGCCGCGCGACAGTGTGTCGGAGTTCGGCGACGTGTTCATCCGCGCCGCTTCAATCAGATCCTTGCGGCCCAGCAGCAGGCCCGCGCTCTGCGGCCCACAGATGCCCTTGCCGCCCGAGAACGTCACCAGATCGAAACCGGCGCGCGTGTACTTCTTGAAGTTGTCCACCGGCGGCACATCGGCCGAGGCGTCGTTGAACGTTGGCACGCCATGCTTCTTGCCCAGGCGCGCAAACTCTTCCATCTTGATCGCCCCGCGCGGTTCGGCGTCGTTGAAGAACAGCGCCATCGCGGTCTTGTCGGAAACCGCCTTGGCAAACTCTTCAGCCGTCTCCACCTCCACCAGCTTCACGCCGCAGGCGCGGATGGCGTGGTCGTAACCGTAGCGGTGCGACTTCTGAATGATCACCTCATTCTTCATGCCCGCCGTATCCGGCAGGCGCTCGATCTTCGAGCGGTCCTTGCCCGTGATGCACGCCGCCGTACCAATGGTTAGCGCGCCGGCCGCGCCCGACGTCACCATCGCGGCTTCGCATTCGAGCAGCTTGGCGATACGCTCGCCCACGGCCGTCTGCAGATCGTTCAAATTGACGTAGTGCCGCGAGGCGACGTTCATCGCCGCCATCACCTCCGGCGGCATCAGCGACGCGGTCAACGCCGTATACGTGCCGGCGGCGTTGATAAACGTGCGCACGCCCAGCTCACTGATCACATCACGCCCGGCTGCCGCTTTGGCCGCCGCGCTCATCTGCGGCACCAGCCCCAGGCTGCCCATGAATCCAAGAAAGGGTCTGCGTCCGAACATCGTGTTTGCGAACCTCCCGCTCAGAATCAGCATATCGCGCCGCATCTCGCACCGCCCACATAACGGACGGCCCATACCACCCACTAGCCGGGCCGCGCCGGTAACGGCGCGGACGCGCATCGGGCCAGCCGGAGCCATGAAGCCGCTCAAATGGGAGCACGTGTCTTCAACTGAGCTGTATTGTGCGCGTCACACGCCCGGCGAAGCGGCAGACATACAGCCCCTTGATCACCTACTTGCCAAATATCACCTAATAGGTTAATCTGACCGCATGGAGAAGCGGACCCCGCACTACCCGTTGGCGGGGATCAGGCTTCTGCTGGCGGAGGGCAAGGTCCGTGCCACGGTCTCGGCGCTTTCCGGTGCGGCCGCCCTGGGACTCGGCTTCGATGAAATGACGGCCATTGTCGCGGCACTGACGCCCGCAGACTTCTACAAGAGCATGACCACACATGCCGATCACCGCATCTGGCAGGACGTTTACCGGCCCAGGACCGCGGTTCGCGACGTGTACCTAAAGCTCACCGTCATCGGCAATGTGTTGATTGTCTCGTTTAAACAACGCTAAGGGAGGAACCCGGTCATGAAGTGTCCATCTTGCGGCAAGGGTCGGCTGGCGCGCGGCACGCGGGATATGGTTCACACCTACAAAGGCGCGGAGTTCACCATCCCGGCAGTGCGGGGAGAATTTTGCCCGGCCTGCGGGGAGGCCGTTTTGGCGCCAGCCGAGTCCAGGCGGGTCAGTGCGGCCATGCTCGCGTTCAACCAGCAGGTGAACGCCTCCGCCGTCGACCCCGGCTTCATTCTACGGGTGCGCAAAAAGCTGGATCTCGACCAGCGCCAGGCTGCCACCATTTTCGGTGGCGGCAGCAACGCCTTTTCCCGTTACGAAAACGGCAAGACCCGGCCACCGCTGGCCTTGATCAAACTCCTGATGGTGCTGGACAGGCATCCTCACCTGCTCAACGAAATCCGTCCCCCGCGATCAGCGCAATAGGCCATCACAAGAATCTATGCACCCGCCCACAAACGGGGACTGACGAAGTGTCCCTCCGTGGACACTTCTGTCTGACTCCTCTCTTTCATTCACACCCCGCTCAAATTTTCCCGCGCCCACTCTTCTCTTCTCTTTTCATCGCCTTCCCGGCAATCCCCCTCCGCGCCACCGTCCAGTTCCGCCCGCCCCGGTACGAAAATACGGCCCGAGGTAATACCATGCCCCGTGTCGCCACGGACAAACAGAAAGAGGCGTCCCGCCTCAACGGTTCAAAATCCAGCGGCCCCAAAACCGCCGCCGGCAAAGCTCAGTCATCAATGAACGCCTTCAAGCATGGCCGCTATGCCCTGCTCACCTGTGTCATGCGCATCGAAAACCCTGAAGCCTTCGACGCCTACAAACACTCGCTCTACACCACCTATCAGCCCGCCAACGACGCCGAAATCTTCCTCGTCGACGCCATTGCCGCCGCCGACTGGCGCATCGAACGCTGCACCGCCATCGAAACCCGCGCCCTCGACATCGAAGTCGCTCACCACATCCACGGCGTTGGACTCGACCCCAAGCTTCCTATGCCTCTCGATGGGCAGGTCCTCGCCTGCGCCTCGCTCTGCAAGCGTTCCAACCTCCTCCAGTACCTCGCCTCGCAGCAGAGCCGCTTCGTCGCCCAGCGCGCCTCGCTCCAGCGCCAGCTTTTCGCTCTGCAGGACCGCCGTCCGGCGAACCAGCCGCCTTTCCGCCGCATCCCGGACCGGCCCTACGATCCGGCTTTTTTCAATCGGCCCGAAAACCAGGCGGAAGTCGTTGAAATGAAGCCGCCGGAACCGCCCCCGGCCGTTTCAAACGAACCTGAGAAACCCGCGCCTGAACGGCTCGCTCCACAGCCGGAAACCTTGGTTTCACCGCCCGGCGCACCCCGGTTCACCGGCTCCCGGCTCCCGGACCCGCCCCAATTGAGGTGAAACACCACCGTCTTATGCTCGATCACAGCCCGTTTCCGCTGATTTTTTCGGCCTCCGCGCCGCCACTCCCGCCCGCCACGCCCGGAGTCTGCCCGGACGCGGTCGCCTGGGCGCGCACGGCGCTCGGATTCGAGCCCGATGCCGTGCAGCGAGAGATCCTGGCCTGCG
>CAYZIX010000264.1:0-3194 GCA_964478395.1 uncultured Candidatus Solibacter sp. | reverse complement strand
CTATAGCAACGACCGCGGAAGAAGCTGGACCAAATTTGCCGGCAATCCGGTGGTACCCCACATAGTGGGCGGAAATCGTGATCCGAAAGTGATCTGGCATGCGCCGTCGCGGCGCTGGATCATGACGTTATTTCTGGACGGCAACACCTACGGGCTGCTGTCGTCGCCAGACTTAAAGCAGTGGAAGCTGACGCAGCAGTTCACCGTACCGGGCGTGGCGGAGTGCCCGGACTTTTTCGAGATGGCCGTGGAGGATGAGCCGGGCGTCACGAAATGGGTGTGGACCGGCGCGAACAACCAGTATCTGGTGGGCAGCTTCGACGGGCAGCGCTTTACGCCGGAGGTGATGACACAGCCGCTCAGCCCGCGACGGTCGTACTATGCTGTGCAGACATTCGCCGAACTGCCGGGCGGACGGCGTGTGCAGATGGCGTGGATGGCCGGGGGGAGTTATCCGGACATGCCATTCAACCAGCAGATGGGCTGCCCCATTGAGCTGAAACTGCGCCGCCAGGGCTTTGCCGGATATCAACTGACGGCGCTGCCGGTGCATGAGTTGGACGCACTGCGAGGCGCGGCCCACCAATGGAAGGATCTGACGGTGAACCCCGGTGAGAATCCGCTGGCCAGGCTGACGGGCGGCCTGTGGGACGTGGTGGCCGAGATTGAGCCGGGCCCGGCGAAGGAAGTGGGATTTAGAGCGGGTGGACGCGTGGTCTGCTACCGCGACAAAGCACTGCACAACGGCGACGCCAGCGTGCCGGCACAGTTGCACAACGGCCGGTTGACGCTACGGATGCTGGTGGACCGGGCATCAATCGAGGTGTTCGCCAACACGGGCGAAGTGGTGCTGCCAGCGTGCAGCCTGCCCGAGGACGGTAAGCCGGCTCTTGAGCTGTATGCCAATGGTGGCGCGGCGCGGGTAGTGGCGCTGGATGTATATCCATTAAGTACGATCTGGTCTGCAGCCTGAGATACTATGGCTTCGGCAGGCAAGTATGAGTCTTTCGAGAAGGTATTTCTTCATTGGGCCGCTGCTGGCGGGCACTGTGCCAGCGGCAGGCTATGGCAGCGTGGCATCGCTGAAGGCAGCGGGCTACAAGCCGTATTACGACAAGTTGAACGTGGCGGCCGTGGGTTGCGGCGGCCAAGGTGGAGCCATCCTGAGTGAAGCAGCGCGCACCGAAAATATCGTGGCGCTGTGTGAGGTGGACGAACGCCGCGGCGCGGCCAACCTGGCACGGTTCAATGTACCGAAGTACAAAGACTTCCGGGTGATGCTCGACAAGGAAGGCAAGAACATCGACGCCTGCACCATCGGCATTCCTGATTTCATGCACGCCACCGTGGCGCTGGCGTTCATGCAGGCCGGTAAGCACGTCTACGTCGAGAAGCCGCTGACACGTACGCCTTGGGAGGCGCGCCTGCTGTTGGAGGCCGCGCTGAAGTACAAAGTCTCGACGCAGATGGGCAACCAGGGCTTCTCGCACGAGTGCAATCGCGTGGCGGCCGAAATCCTGTGGTCGGGTGAACTCGGTGAAGTGCGCGAGGCGCACGTCTCCACCGGGCCGGGCACGCATCCATTCGGGTTGCAGGCCCCGCCGCCGTCAGCTCCGGCGCCGGCAACGCTGGCGTGGGAGAACTGGCTGGGCGGTGCGGCGGAGCGGCCCTACAGTCCGTATTACGTGCCCTACAATTGGCGCGGATTCTGGGATTTCGGCACCGGTCAAGTCGGTAATTGGGCGACGCACACGGCTGGACCGGTGCACACCGCGCTGCAATTAACGGCGCCGGTCAGCATCGAATGCATCAATAAAGTGGGCCCCAGCCAGTGGACCGTACCACAGCGCGGCACCGTGAAACTCGAATTTCCAGCACGCGGCAAGATGCCGCCGGTGACTGTGTTCTATCACGACGGCGTGCGGCCGATTGATCCGGAAGTGTTCCGCGTGCCGGGAATGGAGAACGAGACAATCCTGCCACCGGTGAACAACCTGACAGACAAGGGCCGTCCCATGGGAGTGCGGCCCGCCGCGCCACCCAAGCCGAGGCCTGCGAATGTGCAGGATCGTGGCGCAGGCGGAGCGGAGGTTCAGGTGTTCCTGCCGCCTGGAGGACGCAATCAGCCAGTCGGCCCGGGCGTTTTCGCAGGCAACGGCGCGTTGTTCATCGGCTCGAAGGGCATGATGGCCACCAGTTCCCGGGGCGAAGGCGTGTGGTTGTTGCCGTCGGCGCGCTGGCAGGAGTACAAGCTGCCGCCGCAGTTGTTGACGCGTTCACCCGGGCACATGCTGGATTGGATCCGCGCCTGCAAGGGTGGCGACCCGTCGTGTTCCGATTTCCGCATCACGGTGCCATACGCCGAGTGGTTGGCGCTGGCAGTGATTGCGATGCGTGTGCCGGGTAAGTTGGAGTGGGACGCGCGGAATATGCGCTTCTCCAACAATGCCGAGGCCAACAAGTACGTGAAGCCCGAATTCCGCAAGGGCTGGGAGTTGAAACTCTAATGGAACTGACAAGAAGAGACCTGGGCCGGCTGGCGCTGGCCGCACTGCCGGCGACGAAAATCGCGTCGGCCAAGCCAAACTCCGTATTTGCCGGCGTGCAGATCGGAATCAACATTCCCTACAGCTTTCACGGGCTGCCAAGCAGCGCGGACCAGATTCTGGAGTATCTGGCTCAGACCAACATCAGCGCGGCCGAGTTGCGCACACAGCCAATTGAGGCCTACCTGGGCGCTCCGGCGGCCGCGTCGCGCGGCGTTGGCGAGGAGTTGCCGCCGGTGGGGAAAAACCAACCGGCACGGACGGCCGATCAAGAGGCCGCGATGAAGACCGAGAACGAGGCGCTGAAGAAGTGGCGTCTGTCGCGGTCGATGGCCGAGTTCAAGGCGTTCCGCAAGAAATATGAAGACGCCGGTGTAAAGATCCAGATCGTGAAGATGGACCGCATCGACTCGGCCAGTGACGAGGTGCTCGACTATTGCTTCCAGATGGCGCGCGCCCTTGGAGCGGAAGCGATTTCCTGCGAAATTCCGGTCAGCAAAACAAAACGCCTGGGGCAATTCGCGGCGAAGCACAAGATGATGGTGGGCTACCACGGTCACGGCAATTTGACCAACCCGGAAGCGTTCGGGCGGCTGGGTGCGTGGGAGCAGGCCTTCTGGTATTCGAAGTACAACGGCGCGAACGTTG
>CAYZIX010000263.1:0-3341 GCA_964478395.1 uncultured Candidatus Solibacter sp. | reverse complement strand
ACAGGCCCGCCGTGAGGACGAGCGTCGATAAGAGCAAATTGCGGAGTTTCATGGCCTCAAGCGTTATCGTATAACGCTTGAGCAAACGCCATCATTGCAGATTGATCTGCCACGACACGCCAAAGCGGTCGTTCACCCACGCAAATTTGCGGCTGAAGCCGTACTCGCCCAACGGCATCAGTTCCTTGCCGTCCTTGCCCAGCGCGCCGGCCAGACGCGCGATCTCTTCCTCGGATTCGCAATTGACGAACAACGAAAGCGACGGCGTGAACGTGAAGGCGTGTTGGACCGGGCTGTCGCTTGCCATCACAGTCAGGCCGGCGATAGTGAACTCGGCCTTCATCACTTTGCCTTCCTTGCCCGGCCCACCGGCGCCCCAACGCTGGAGCGAGATAATCTTGCCGCCGGCAAAAAGCGAGATGTAGAAGCAAATGGCCTGCTCGGCCTCGCCGGTGAACATCAAGAACGGCCGGATCTTCGCGTCAATCGTCATTGGTCTATTCCAGCACGGGCCGGCGCGCCCATCGCCGCCCAGCGCGTGGTCTGCTCCTTCAGTGTGTTCAGGCTGTTAGTCATGCGGTCGGTCTCAATCAGAAGACCCAGGCCGTCGCTGCCGTTCCATGCCAGACGGTGGTGGTCCTCGCGCAGATCTGGCATCGCGTCCAGCAGCAGTGGTGAGCCGCGAAAGCTCGCGGCCAGAAAGTAGAGTGTCTTCTCGATGTCGATGGAAAACGTGCGCCACGCATCGCCGGCCGAAGCGCGCGCACGGGCGTCGAGGCCTGCCTCTACGGCCATCACGGCATGCACGAAACGGTGGGAGCTGGCCAGAATCGCGGCTGCCAGACGTAGCTGCGGCGGGTCGGCGTAAGGCTCGGCGCTGAGCCGGTCGAGCGATGTTTCGGCATTCGAACGCATGACACGCGCGTTCAGCCGCAGCCGGCTCAGTTCGTGCCGCACCGTCTCCGGTCCTTCGCTGACGGCGCGCGACACGGCCTGGAAATACAGCCGGTAAGCGTCCAGCACGCTGGCCAGCGCCGGCGGCAGTTGCGTGCGTTCGCGTGTCGGCCACAGCCAGTAAATGGCCAGCGCAATGGCTCCGCCCACGGTGGTGTTGATGGCGCGCGCCGTGATCATCTGGCCGGGCAGCAGGCCGACCAGCGAAAGCAGGAACACGACCAGCGCGCTAACCAGCATGACGAGGATGCCGTAGTTGGCGCGCCCTAGTGAGCGCATCAACGCCACCAGAATTCCCACCCACAACACATGCGCCCAGGCCGCGGGCGAGACGAAATGGAACAGAAAGGTGGCCAGCAGCAGTCCGGCATAGGTGCCCGCCAGACGCAAAACGCCGCGGCTGAACGTAGCCCCGAAGTCCGGCTTCAGCACCAGTGCGATGGTCATCGGCAGCCAGTAGGACCACGGGATGGCCATGGCGTGTTCCACGGCGCCGCCCACTGCGAAGCACAGCGCGATGCGCACGGCGTGGCGCAGTGCCGATGATTCCAGCGTCAGGTTCGCGCGGATCGTGGCCAGCCGTCCGCCGAGCTGTAGGTTCCACGGGACGCGTGCTTCGCGCTCAGCAAAGGAGCTCTCCCCACCCGGCGTTGCATTGCGCGCCAGTTCGGCGGCTGCTCGCAACTGGCCGGCCAGCGCGTCCATCTGTAGGCGCGCCTCGTGCAGATGCGGCGCCAGCGCGGCGTTAAATGGGCTCTGCCCCAGGGCGCGCAATCCGGCGTTCGCCGCCTCGGCGTCGGACAAATCTTGTTGCGGAATCTCCGCTGGCTTCCGCTCTTGCAGACTCGCGCCCACGGCGCCTGCCACGCGCCCGGCCGCTTCAAGAAAATGCGCGATGGCGGCCGCCGCCGTCTCTCCTCCGGGCTCCCGGCTCAAACGCACCTGGACGCGGTTTAGCGCAAACAGCGACAGTCGCATCCGCTCGGCCTCGCTCACCAGCATGAACTGGCGTTCGGCATCGATGGAGTGGTCGTTTGCTAATGAAGAGAGCGCCTGTCGCGCCGCCGTGCTCTGCGCGCTGGCTAGCGGGGAGGCGTAAGGGTCGGGTTTTGCCGTGGCCGCCCGTTTCAGTTCGGCATACAGCGCCGCAATGGCCTGGCGCTCGGGCCGCCGTGCATGGACCGGCCAAAGCGCAATCGAAAACACCGTTTGCAGCAGCCCGCCGCCTAGGGCAGCGAGGCCCGACCAGGCCGCATGAGCCGCCGTCATCGGCTGCTCGCTGTAGATCGTAAACACCACCAGGCTGATCATGGCGATGTCGGCCGCCGTCGCTCCCAGGCACACCACCAGCCCTGCGCCGAAAGCCCAGGCCGTCCGTGCGATGGCCGCGGCCACGCTCTGTGGAGCCGCCAGTGCGCCAAACCACACCGCCAGTGCGCAGAACACACTGGACGTCAACATGCGCTGCCAGCGGAGACGGTAGGAGTCGACGCCATCGGCTGCCGCCACGTTCAACGCGCCTGTAGCCGCTGTCAATCCGCTGCCGGGGTAGCCCATGTGGACGCCAACAGCCAGCGGAAGCGTCACGCCGAGCGCGTTGCGCAACCCCACCCAGACATGGATCTGCGCGTGATCGAAGTGCGTCAGCGCGCGCCACAAGGCAGCCAGCGGGCGCGGATGGATGGACGGCGTCGGCCCACTCTGCATGATGATTGGATGCTACTTGAATGCCGCGCGCTGCGCATCCGCCACCTGTAGCGCCAGTTCGGGCGCTTGTACGTCGGTGCGGTTGGCCAGCACAATCACGGTCAGGCGCTCGTCCGTGAAGCGCTCAATCGCCGTGCGGAAGCCTTGTGTCGAGCCGGAATGCCACACGCGCGTCCGGCCGTTGTACGGGTCGAGAAACCAGCCGAAACCGTAGCTGACAGGCTTGCCCGGCGCCAGATTATCGCCGCCCGCCACCGTGGGCCAGAACGTGGCCGATCCATCGCTCAGCCGTGTCACTGTCCAGGCCGGGCGCATCGCCGCCTCGCTCAACAGCGTGTGGTGCGTCAGCGCATCGTCCCACTTTTCGAGATCCTCAAGATTCGAGTACACGCCGCCATCGCCCAGCGCGGCCGACGTTGAGCTCTGGTCTGTCTCAACAAACTCGCCGCCCTTTTTCGAATGCCCATAGGCGCGTTGCGCCACGCTGTTGCGGCCGTTGATGAACGCCACCGTGTGGTTCATGTGCAGCGGTTTGAAGATGCGTGCCTCGAGAAAGTTCTCAAATCGCATGCCCGACGCCTTTTGCACCATCAGTCCCACGACGACGTAGGCGGAATTCGAATACGCCCAGCTTGTGCCCGCGGCAAACTTCGGCCGCGGTTGCCGCTCCAGCAGTACCA
>CAYZIX010000262.1:0-3484 GCA_964478395.1 uncultured Candidatus Solibacter sp. | reverse complement strand
AAAGATCACGTCGTCCATGCGCGAACCGGTGTCGATCAGCGCCGTGGCGATGATGGTGAGCGAGCCGCCCTCCTCGATGTTGCGCGCCGCGCCGAAGAAGCGCTTCGGGCGCTGCAAGGCATTGGAATCGACGCCGCCCGACAGCACCTTGCCCGACGGTGGCACAACGGTGTTGTAGGCGCGCGCCAGACGCGTGATGGAGTCCAGCAAAATCACGACATCGCGCTTATGTTCCACCAGCCGCTTGGCCTTTTCGATGACCATCTCGGCCACCTGGACGTGCCGCTGCGCCGGTTCGTCGAATGTGGAACTGATCACTTCGCCCTTCACAGAGCGCTGCATGTCGGTGACTTCTTCGGGGCGCTCGTCAATCAGCAGGACAATGAGCACGACCTCGGGATGGTTGGCGGTGATGGAATGCGCAATAGATTGCAGCAGCATCGTCTTGCCGGTGCGCGGCGGAGCGACGATCAATCCGCGCTGTCCCTTGCCGATGGGCACCAGCATGTCCATGACACGGCCGGTGAAGTTGTCCTTGGCTGTTTCGAGCTTGAAGCGGCCCTGCGGATAGAGCGGCGTCAGGTTGTCGAAGAAGATCTTGTTGCGCGACTGCTCGGGCGGTTCAAAATTGATGGCGTCGACTTTGATCAGCGCGAAGTAACGCTCGCCTTCCTTGGGCGGGCGAATCTGGCCGCTAACCGTGTCACCGGTGCGCAGGTCGAAGCGCCGGATCTGCGACGGTGAGACGTAAACGTCGTCAGGGCCGGGCAGGTAATTGTACTCGGGAGCGCGCAAGAAGCCAAAGCCGTCGGGCAGGCACTCAATCACGCCCTCGGAGAAGATCAAGCCGGCCTTCTCGGCCTGAGCTTGCAGGATTTTGAAGATCAACTCCTGCTTGCGCATGCCCGCCACGCCGCTGATGTCCAGATCGCGGGCGATCTGGTTCAGACGCGAGATGGACATGTCCTTCAGCTCACCGAGGTCGAGATTGCCGCGCTTGTTCAACGCGCCCAATCGCTGCTCTTCGGCGCTCTGCGCTGCCGCGGGCGTGGCAACGGGTGAAGCCACAGCCGGTGCGGCCGCAACAGTTGGTGCGGCTTCAACGTTGTTATTTTCCGCCTTCGCGCGCGGGTCGTTCTTGCGGCGCGA
This sequence comes from uncultured Candidatus Solibacter sp., assembly GCA_964478395.1. GTDB lineage: Bacteria > Acidobacteriota > Terriglobia > Bryobacterales > Bryobacteraceae > Paludibaculum. Next base: position 2,335 of record CAYZIX010000262.1, on the reverse strand, counting down.
AACCGGAGATTCTTTCTGCGCGGCCTCGGCCGGTCGGGTCTCGGCGGCCGGATCGGCGGCCTCAGGGCTCACGGAGCCGTTACGTTCCAGATCGTTTGCCAAATCTCTTTCACTCCTTGGCCGGAAGTGGCCGCGCTCCAGAGAAGCGGGCCCGCGGCGTAATGCTCGCGGATCGCCTTCTGGCTCGCGTTCTTCTCTCGTCGATTCAACTTATCCACTTTGGTGGCCACAACTATGTATGGCCGCCCGTGATGATCAAGCCATTGCTTGAGCTGGAGGTCTAAATCCATCCAGCCACGCCGCGCGTCAAGCAAGATGACGCACAGCCCCAAATTCTCGCGCCCGAGCAGGTAGGCCTCGGCGACTTCCCGCCACTGCCGGCTAACCTCCCGCGGCGCTTCGGCGTATCCGTAACCCGGAAGATCGACCAGCATCAGCCTATCTTCAACGCGGAAGAAATTCACCGCCTGCGTCCGGCCCGGGGTGCTGGACGTATAAGCCAGCTTCTGACCCGTCAGGGCGTTCAGCAACGTGCTTTTACCCACGTTGCTTCGGCCGAGAAAGGCCACCTCCGGAAGCCCGGGCAACGGAAACTGCGCCGGCTTCACCGCGCTTAAGACAAACTCCGCCGACCTCAACATGTTTCCATCCGAAGCCGGTTATGGCCTCACCGGGATCTAGTGAGCCCGGTTCTCCTCCGCCGGCAGCTCCGGAATTAGTTCCAGAGGATGCGCCGGCGGCCGCGCCGTCAGACTGTCCAGATCACCCACCAGGGCAATCTTCAACACTTCGTCCATCCAATCGACGAAGTGAATCTTCATCTCTTTGCGGATGTTCTCTGGCACGTCGGCCAGATCTTTTTCATTATCGCGCGGCAGTATGGCTTCGAAAATCCCATGCCGGTGTGCGGCTAACAATTTCTCCTTCACCCCGCCAATGGGCAGTACACGGCCACGCAGCGTAATCTCGCCTGTCATGGCCAGATCGCCACGTACCGGCATGCGTGTGAGAGCGGAGCCCAGCGTCGTGGCAATCGTGATGCCCGCTGACGGGCCATCCTTCGGAATGGCGCCTTCGGGAACATGAACATGAATATCGAGATGCCGGTAAAAATCGCGAGGCAAGCCAAGCATTGAAGCGCGGGAGCGCACAAAACTCAATGCCGCCTGGGCCGATTCCTGCATCACATCGCCGAGCTTGCCCGTGATGGTGAGCCGTCCGCGGCCCTCCATGATCGTCGCCTCGGTCGTGAGCACCTGGCCACCCACTTCAGTCCAGGCCAAGCCCGTGGCCAGGCCAATTTCAGGCCGTTTCTCCGTAGCTAAGTCGCGGAAGCGGGCTGGTCCGAGCAGCTTTTCCACCTGCTCGCTGTCGACGTCCACCTTCGGATAGACGCTGGCCGGAGCCTCTGGGGCATCAGGGCCGGCCGCCTCTTCCGCCGCGGATTGTGCGATCACAATCTGACGAGCGATCTTGCGGCAGACGTTGCCAATTTCGCGTTCCAGGTTGCGCACGCCCGCCTCACGCGTGTAATTCTGCACCAGCGCCAGCAGGCCGGAGTGCGCGAATTCGGCGTTGCCTTCGTTGAGCCCGGTGGCCTTCATCTGCTTCTGCACCAGGAATCGGCGTGCGATTTCGGTCTTTTCAACTTCGGTGTAGCCCGACAAGCGGATCACTTCCATGCGATCCTGCAGGGCCGGCGGCACCGTGTGCAGCACGTTGGCTGTGGCGATGAAGAAGACCTCGCTCAGATCGTACTCCACGTCCAGGTAGTGATCCTGGAACATGAAGTTCTGCTCCGGGTCGAGCACTTCGAGCAGCGCTGCCGATGGGTCACCACGAAAATCCGTCGACATTTTGTCGACTTCGTCCAGCATGAAGACCGGGTTCCGCGTGCCGGCCTTTTTCATCATCTGCAGGATCTGGCCCGGCAGGGCGCCGATGTAGGTGCGTCGGTGACCGCGGACCTCAGCCTCGTCACGCACGCCGCCTAGCGACAGGCGCACGAAGGTGCGGCCGGTGGCCTTGGCAATGCTCATGCCAAGCGACGTCTTGCCCACACCGGGAGGCCCGACAAAGCAGAGAATGGAGCCTTTGGGGTTTTTTACCAGACGCCGCACGGCCAGGAATTCAAGGATGCGCTCCTTGATCTTCTCCAGGCCATAGTGGTCAGCATTGAGCACTTCCTCGGCGTGGCGAAGATCGCGGATCTCCTTCGACTTCTTCTTCCACGGCACGGCCAGCAGCCAGTCCAGGTAGTTGCGCGACACCGTGGACTCGGCCGACATCGGCGGCATCTGTTCCATACGGCGCAACTCGGCGAGAGCCTTGTCTT
>CAYZIX010000261.1:0-3497 GCA_964478395.1 uncultured Candidatus Solibacter sp. | reverse complement strand
CATCAGTCCGCCGCGGATTCGGGCGGCCATCCGCTACGTGTTGGACAGGCAGGGCGAGCCGATGGCCGTGTATGACGGCACGTTCTGATCCTGCACGATGTCCAGCGGCCATCGCCCCGCCTTTGACCCTCGGCGTGAGCCGAGGGCCGCCGCCTTGCTTTTGACCCTCGGTGTAAGCCGAGGGCTTTCTTGCGATCTGGCCCCGGCCGTGGAGCCATTTTCCTTTGGTTGGCGTCTACGCCTAGCCTTCGATCACGGACGGCGTGGAGAACTCAAACGGAGTCTCACAGTCCTTATGGGCACACACGGGCTTTGCCATTCCAATTGGCCTTTTGAACCTACTCTTTCCACATTTGCTGCAAACGAACTGCGCCCGAAACGTCTTGAATTCCTCCCAGCGCGCCTTCTCGTCTCCAATTGATCCGACACCGTACGGCACATCCTGGAAATGACTCCCAAAATTCTCAACTTCGCCCTTCTGAAGGCTCGTCAGAAAACGATTGTTCACGCCAGGCACGAGTGGCGGCACCAGACTCAAGCGTTTTAGGCAACCCTCCAACGCTGATGCAAGCTCGCTTCGCTCGTAAGAATAGGCTCTTTCAAGCGTCCGTATCCGGACGTTAGTTCCGAAATCCCGACAAATGCCTAATAACCATTCCTCTTCGGCCTGCCGCATTTGATTGGCGGCCAATTCGCCTCTCTTCCATATCTCTTCTATCATCTCATCGGTTACCTTATGATCGCTAAAATGTGGCCCGAAGGATGGATCGAGATGCGTGATTCGCATGAACTGCCACGAGTTTGCCTCGACTTGGTCTATCAGGTACTTGAAGAATCGCTCATCGTGCGTTGTGATCAGAAACTGACAAGTTTTGGACATTGCTGAGATCAACTCGGCAATCTTCAGGCGGTAATCTGCGTCGTAAGACGTGACGATATCATCGAGGGCAATTACCGGAGCAGTTGCATTGAACCGCCCGATCGCCGCCAGCCGGAACGCCAGCGCCACCGTGTGGACCTGGGAGTCGCTCAAATATCCACCCGGTGCAACTCCCACGCGGTTGTCGGCGAAGTCGACCACCAGATTCAGCCGCTGTTGGTTCGTGTCGTCTTCTGATGGCAACTCCAGGCGAATAACCGCGGCACCCGGCCCTTGAATCTGCCGATAGATGTTGGACATTGGCCCCTGGAGCGTGTCGACCCGAGATTGAACCTCCGTCCTGATCTTGCCGGATATATTCGCCGCTAGCTGGTTCAATGCGCCTGACAGCTTCTTCAGTTCAGATTGGACACGAAGTGCCGATTCCCATTCGCTGTAAAGATCCATCAACCGGTCAGCCTGAGCTTTCGCCTTGAAGTAAGTGTGCTCTCCCTGCTTGAACTCAATATCGGCAATCGCACCTGCAATCTCGCCCAGCAACATATCTATCGCCGATTCCGCTTCCGCTGAATCTGGCACGGGATCACCGCTCCATGCTGTCACCGCATTCTGATAAGCGATCAGTTGTGCCGTGATGGTCTTTGTCTCATCGCACAAACCGATTAACACCTTCAATCCTGTTGACAATTGACGACGCGAGTCGGCAAGTATACTGTTAGCGACATTGAGTTCTTTCTTCGCCGCCGCATAACCAGACAGTTCCTTGAGGCGTGTCGTCAGCCTGGCGCGAATTGCATCTGAGCTCCCCGCGCTGGATACCGCGATTGGTGTATCGCAGATCGGGCATATGGATGGCGGGTTTCCTGTCCCGGAGAACAGCGGTTCTGCCGCCTCCCACAACGCTTGGAATGTAACGTCGGCCGCTTTACTGCGCTCCTCTCCTTCCTTGGCCACAGCTAGCAACTGCGTAGCCGCTGCAGAACGGAATGAGGATATGGCACCGGAAATAGTGACGTCTTTGGACTCCTCCTGGCAGGTCTTTACTCTCAGGGCCTTGGCGGCAGCTTGGATTTGGCGCAGACCGGCGAGCCCGACACGGTTCTCTTCCGCCTGACAACGATTTGCCAGTTCGACATAGCCAGGGTCCATCTTGCCTAACGCCACACATTGGAGTTTTGAGTCGAGCGGAGCAAGCACTGACTCGTTTAAATGACGCAGAATCGCAACGGCGTCGGTCGCTGTTATGGCCTGCGCTGTTGCCTTAGCGACTCGCGCGTCGACATCCTTTAGAGAACTCTCATTGGCGGCTGAGGCCTTTACCTGTGAGCGTAACGCTCGGAGGTTCTTCTGTACCACAGCGAGTGGTGCGAGTTCCAGCCATCTTGCCACGTCTTCGTATCTCTGCCCTGGAGTCTGGTCCTCAACAAAAGCTCTCAGGTCATGACCCCGGACAATCGGGCACACTGCGAAGCGTCCGTTCAATTCGGTCGCCACAGACGGGAGGGGCCTATCCTTTCCAGACGCCGGACGTTTTTCAGGTTGGCCTGCTTTTTCAACCTTCACAGATACGGCAACGTACGACTCAATGCCTTTCTCTTTCGCACGATTGTGTGCTAGAGCGACGGGGCCAGCATTGTTGTCAATTGTTTTGACTCCAAGGCGGTCAAGCGTTCCGTCCTTGGAGAGGAAGAACTCGAGCGCATCGATTACGCTGGACTTTCCACAGCCATTGGCCGCGAATATGGCAAACGAACGCTTCTTGTTGAACCCGAACGTCTTAGGCTGAAGAAAGGCCCTGAATCCAGACAACGTTAACGAATCAAGGAAATAGGGGCGGTCACTCATTTGCTGCCTGCTCCTCCATTGCCTGCGCACGGAACATGGCCAACTGTGTAATCGCACTGGCCGCATTAGCGGCTGCGTCCTTCTCCGGTTCAGCCCGAAGGATATATTCCGCCAAGATCCGGGCTAGCTCTATGTCAATGCTGCTCTGCTCTTGGATATTATTCCCAAGATCATCAAGAAAAGCCGCTGGTGACGTTGTGGATTCCTGAGTGCTGTCGGACATTTTTCTCTCCTAGCCAAGTATCGCGCTCGTTTATTCTCCGAACAATGGCGAGTGTCGCTGGACTTCTGTGGAGTTTACCTGCCGCCCTGCCGCTTCAACCACTCTTGCCTGCGCGTCCGGAGTGCCTCCACTACGCCGCCGGTCGCGGCTCCGCGCTCCGGATCAACTTCGCAATCTCGCCCGGCGCCGCCCCAATCGCCAGCAGCGACCGCACCATCAGGTCCAGCGACACCGAACGGTCGCCCGCTTCCATCTTCGCCACCCGCGATTGGCTGGAGCCCAGTTGCTCGGCCAGCGCCACTCTGACAACTTGAGGCCTTGAAGTGGTGCCACAATAAATGTACGCTTGTATATACGAAAGGCGAACCGATCCGATGCTCAAGAAGCTCACCAAACACGGCAACAGCTTGGCTCTGGTCATCGACCGCCCGGTTCTCGACCTGCTGAAGATTGACGCCGACACGCCGCTCGAAATCACCACCGATGGCGCCCGCCTGATCATCTCGCCGGCCGTGCGTAAAACGAAGTTCGATCAGGCTCAGGCGTGGG
>CAYZIX010000260.1:0-3578 GCA_964478395.1 uncultured Candidatus Solibacter sp. | reverse complement strand
GCCCACCAGAATCCGGGTCTGCGCACCATGTTGACAGTGTCGCGCGGCGTGAAGGGCAAGAGACACGCAACCGCTTGCTGACGCGCGCGGCTCGTTTTGGGCACCGGACGATGGAAAGCCCGCAGCTAAAGCTGCGGGTCAAAAGCAGTAGGCGTGCGACTCCGTGGCAAACGGGCGGCGACAGATGAGTGCCCGGAATCAACATGAACAACGCTTGCCGACACACGGAAGACGTAGTGCGCTCGCTCACGCTCGCGCTTCGGTTGGGGGAGTGCACGGGGCTTCAAACAGAAAAGCCCCGGACGCCGAGGCGCCGGGGCTTTCCCGTTTCCACTGAGCAAAAAGAGCTTAGAACTGGTTCCAGAGGAACTGGTTGTAGACGGCGTGGTGGAACTGCACTTCGCCGGGCTTGACGAAGCTGCCGAGCAGGCGCGGGCAACGGTCGGCCGAAGCGCGCTTCAGGTCGGCGTAGCGGGCCTTCACGTCGGCGCCGAACAGCTTGGTGGTCCATTCGGAGGCTTCGTAGTTGGCCAGCGCGTCGTAGATGTTGTCGGGCAGGTAGCGCTCGGCCTGACGCAGGTTCTTGATCTTGGCGATATCGCCCTCAAGACCGGTCTTGAAGATCGAGTACAGCGTCATGTAGGGGTTGGCGTCCGGGCCGACCGAGCGGACTTCGACGCGCGCGCTGCGCTCGTTGCCGATCGGGATGCGGATCATGGAGCCGCGGTCGACGGCCGAGGCCTTGATCTGGTTGGGCGCCTCGAAGTGCGGATCCAGGCGGCGGTAGGCGTTGACGCTGGCGTTCAGCACCAGGCAGATGTCGTTGCCGGCGGTGAGAACGCGGTCCACGAACTGCCAGGCCTGCTTGCTCACCTTTTCCTCGCCCTTGGGGTCCCAGAAGAGGTTCTTGCCGCCCTTGCTGACGGAGACGTTGGTGTGCATGCCGCTGCCGTTGACGCCCACGACGGGCTTGGGCAGGAAGCAGGCCGTCAGGCCCATGCGGGTGGCCACCTGGCGGCAAACCAGCTTGTAGATCTGGATCTGGTCGGCGGCGGTGACGACGTCGGCGTAGCTGTAGTTGATCTCGAACTGGGCCGGGGCCACCTCGGGGTGGTCCTTCTCGTTCTCAAAACCCATGGCGCGCTGCACTTCGGCGGTGGAGTCGATGAAGAGGCGCAGCGGATCACTGGGCAGCGAGTGGTAGTAGCCGCCGGTGCTGACGTATTCGAACTTGCCCGTTTCGTTGTAGTGACGCTCGGCGTCGACACCCTCGAACAGGAAGCCTTCCACCTCGTTGGCGGCGTTCAGCGTGTAGCTGTTCTTGGCGAACTGTTCAGCGGCATAGGCCTTCAGCACGCCGCGCATGTCGCCGATGTAGTGCGAGCCGTCCTTGTCGATGACGTCGCCGAAAACCAGCACCTTGCCGGGCCCAAAGACATCGGACGGGGCCCAGTAGAACGACGCCCAGTCGAGGCTCAAGCGCAGGTCGCTTTCCTTCTGCGCGGTGAAGCCGCGGATGGAGCTGCCGTCAAAGGTCAGGTTGTCGTAGCTCTTCAGCAGGAACTTCTTGTCATAGTCGAGCATGTGCAGGCGGCCTTCGAGGTCGCTGAACATGACCGTGACGGCCTTGATGCGCTTTTCGTCGGACAGATACTTCAGGCGCTCTTCGCGGATCTGTTCCGTCGGCAAGCGCTTTTTGCGCTGTTCCTTGGCCGCCAGATTCAACTCTTCCAGCTCGGCGTATGTCAGGGTCAGGAAGTCTTGCAGTTCGTTCGGCATCAGTACTCCTCAGAGATGGCGTGGGCTTGAACCCGCTCGACGGAGAGCGCGGCGACAGACGGGATCCGACGGGACTCCGGATGAAGAGGCCAAAACAGACACAGGCCCATCAACATACCCAGTCGACTCTCGACTTATCTCTATTATCCGCCAGCGTCCGGAGGCTTCAGTATCCGGATTCGCCATTTATTCCATCGCATTTTTTTATCGCCCCTGTTTGCGGAATTGATCAGCGAGCCGCACTTCCGGCTCTGCTACACTTCAGGCAAACGGAGAACTCCATGACCCCGAAAGAAGTGATCGATTTCGCAAAGGCCAAGCAGGCGCGCCAGATCGACATCCGTTTTACGGATCTGCCGGGCCTGGCGCAACATATCTCGTACCCCATCAACCAGCTCACCGAAAGCAGCTTCGAGGAGGGGTTCGGCATCGACGGATCGAGCATCCGCGGCTGGGCCGCCATCAACGAGAGCGACATGCTGTTGATTCCGGATGCGACCACCGCCTACATTGACCCGTTCTTCGAAACGACAACGCTGTGCATGATCGGCGACATCCAGGATCCGATCACCCACCAGCGCTACGACCGGGACCCGCGCTGGATTGCCCGCAAGGCCGAGATGTTCCTGCAGAAGACAGGCATCGCCGATACGGTCTACTTCGGGGCCGAGGCCGAGTTCTTCATCTTCGACAACATCCGTTTCGACCAGAACCAGCACTCCGGCTACTACTTCATCGACGCCGAGGAGGGCCGCTGGAATTCGGGCCGCGAGCAGAACAACCTGGGTTACCGGCCGCGCTACAAGGAAGGCTACTTCCCGCTGCCGCCCACCGACCACTACCAGAACCTGCGCGCCGAGATGGTGGAGACCATGCTCAGCGTGGGGCTCGATATCGAGTGCCATCATCACGAAGTGGCCACCGGCGGGCAGTGCGAGATTGATCAGCGCTTCGACACGATGGTCCGTTCGGCCGACAACATGATGCTGTACAAGTACTGCATCCGCAACGTCGCCAACCGCCACGGCAAGACCGTCACATTCATGCCGAAACCGATCTTCGGCGACAACGGCAGCGGCATGCATTGCCATCAGAGCCTGTGGAAGGCAGGACTGGCGATGTTCGCCGGCGACGGCTATGCGGGTTTGAGCCAGATGGCGCTGTACTACATTGGCGGACTGCTGAAGCACGCCCGGGCGTTGTCGGCCATCATCGCGCCGACGACGAATTCATATAAGCGGCTAGTGCCGGGCTATGAGGCGCCGGTGAATCTGGCCTACTCGCGGCGCAACCGCTCGGCGGCGGTGCGTATTCCGATGTATTCATCCAGTCCGCGGGCAAAGCGCGTGGAGTTCCGGCCACCCGATCCATCGTCAAATCCGTATCTGGCTTTCGCGGCGATGCTGATGGCGGGGCTGGACGGCATTGTCAATAAGCTGGATCCGGGCGAGCCGCTGGACAAGGACATTTACGATCTGTCGCCGGAGGAGTTGCGCTCGGTGCCGTCGATGCCGGCGTCGCTGGACGAGGCTCTCGATTGCCTGGAAGAAGATCACGGCTTCCTGCTGAAGGGCGATGTCTTCACGGAAGAGCTGATCGAGACCTGGATCAATTACAAGCGCAGGAATGAGGCCGACGCGGTGCGGCTGCGCCCGCATCCGTATGAGTTTGCGCTGTACTACGACATTTAGCATCGGCTGCGCGCTCGCTGACGCTCGCGCCCCGGTTTAGGGCAGAAGGAATCTTTGCTTGACCTGTCTAGAACTTCAGGGTTGAGGCTGGAATCAGGAGCGATGTGG
>CAYZIX010000259.1:0-3647 GCA_964478395.1 uncultured Candidatus Solibacter sp. | reverse complement strand
GCGCCGTTCGATATCGTCGCCCACGAAAAACGCGGCGCGTCGTAAAACGGAGTCAGAAACGTCTGCGCGTTCACGCCGGGCATCTGAATCACGTAGCGCGCCGCAGCGCCCAGCATCCACAGAATCACGGCGCCCATTGCCGCCGTCAGCACTTCATTCGTCCGTGCCGTCGCCTGAATGCCGCGCAGGTTGAGCAGCGTAAACAGCACGGCAAAGGCCGCGGCCCAGAACCAGTAGGGCGTGCCCGGAAACAGCCCCATCAGCGCCTTGGCGCACCAGATGATGCAGATCAGCGGGTTCACCATGTAGTCCAGCAACATGCTCCAACCGGTCAAATAGCCCGCCGCCGGATGGATCTCCCGCGCCACATACGTGTAGGCGCTGCCCGCCGACGGGTAGGCGCGCGCCATCCGCCCGTAGCTAATGGCCGTCAGCAGCATGGCGAACATCGCGATCAACACGGTTGTCACGACATGCCCGCGCGCACCTGCGCTGATGGCTCCAAACGGCGGCATCGGCGCCGTCGGCTGCACCATGATGACGCCCATCACCAGTAGCTGGAACAGCCCCAGCGACCGGTGCAGGCGAACGCCTTTGTCAGTGGTTGTGCTCATGCGTACTACTCGCTCGATTGTGCCATGATGAGACCACCCGTATGGGAATGGCAACGCCAACGCGCGCCCGGCGCCTGCGCCGCTGGTTCAATTGGCGCGTGCGCGAACGCGTCACGCTGGCCGGCGCCGCCTTTCTGGCCGCGCTCGCACTCACCGGTTTTGCCGCCTTCGCCTCGGCCAACAACCTGCTTTTTCTACTGTTGGCGGCGATGCTCTCGACATTGCTTGTCTCCAACTTCCTGAACCGCGTTGGCCTCGTCTCGCTGGAGATCGATCTCATCGTCGCCGGCCACGTCTCGGCGCGCCAACCCACCCCGGCGCGCATCCGCGTCACCAACCGCAAACGCCGCATACCGTCTTTCTCCATCCGCCTCAGCGGCGTCGAGGACAGCCTGCTCACCACCGAGCTCTATTTCCCGGTCATCGCCGGCGGATCCACCCTGGAGACGCCCATCCAGGTGGTCTTTGCCCAGCGCGGACTGCATTCAGAGGACAGCTTTCTCTTCCGCACCCGCTTCCCCTTCGGCTTCACTGAGCGCCGCGCCCGCGTCACCCTGAAACGCGACGTCCTGGTCTACCCAGCCATTGAGCCCCAGCCCGGCTTCGAGCGCCTGCTCGCCCAGGTGCGCGGTGATGCCGCCGCCATTGCTCGCGGCCATGGCCACGATTTCTACCGCATCCGCCCCTACATTCCTTTTGAAAGCGCCCGCCACGTCGACTGGCGCGCCACTGCCCACACCGGCGAACTACAGGTGCGCGAGTTCGCCACCGAGCGCGAGCATCTCCTCGAACTCGTGCTCGACATCCAGGTGCCGGTTCATCTTGAACCCTGGTTCGAACGCGCCATCGAGTGCTGCGCCTTCCTCGCCTGGCGCTTCTCTTCCGGCGGCGCGCGCGTCATCTTCCGCAGCCAGGAACTCGAGATCGAGGTGCCCGTCGAGGCCGATGTGCACGCCGTGCTCCGCCACTTGGCGCTGGTTCAGCCGCGCAGCATGGCGAAGCCCTTGCGTCCACCCGCCGCGCCCGGCGCCTGCGTGCTCTTCACCACTCGCCCAGCAGCCTACTCGGCCGGTTGGAACGGCGCGCGCCTGTTTGAGCCCCCCGCCCCCACGGATGTAATCGGACGCTAATGCTCCAGCCGCGTATTGTCGTCCCTTAAATACGTCGCAAGCTTCTCTTTTGCTTGTCACCTAGCGGCCTTTGGTGTCAAGCCTAACGTACTCCTCGCGTACACGCTCATCCGTCGAACACGTGAAGCTGAACGCTTTTTTTGCGCCCTGGCCCTCGACCACACCGTAGACCGTCTTGCCGAGCTCCGCTGAGTACTCGGTCCGGCCGAACCGGTCGGTGATAAGTTCGAGCCGAACTGGAGCACTTACATGAACACGTGCTCCCGGAATCCACGAGCCAAGGTGGTCGCTCACGCGGAAGATTGTTGAGCAGTATGGCGTCGGCGACCTTGGAAAGTCGCGCACCATGCACGGCATTGGATCGTAAGTCACCGTCAGGAGGTATGGAATACCCCAAGACACAGGAACGTTGTTCACGACAACTTGATTACAGCTCCAGTCCAGACCAACTTTGACGGTGACACCGCGCCCACCCAGGTCGCAGAACTCGACATCGAAATCGCCGTGCTCCTTCTCGATAATCCGGCCGTTTTTCTCTATAACCGTTACGCTGGCTTCAGGCCTTCGGCCATCTGGCGAGAGCACACGCACCTTCAGCGAGCAGACGTCCTGAGACGCTCCAAGTTGTCCGAAAGCGCCCAAGAGAAGAACAGACAAAGCCACTCGCCATCCAGTGACAACTCGGCCTGTCAGCACCGAACTCAGGAATTTTATGGTTTTCAGTTTAGACAGTTCTTCCATAGATCTTTCTCGACCGCATTGTCATCTCGATCGCCTTGCTGTCCCTGTAGTGAGGCTTGTTGAAGTCACTCCAGCTTAGAGACTATTCCGCTCGCCCCGTCGAATCAACATCTCAGCCAGTTTGAGGCAACCACACGAGAGAGCACCATCTGCAATTGCTATCGGATAAATGCTTCTTCCTGCTAAGGCTCCCCACGGAGTCAATACGACCACAGGAATTTGAATCAGCAAAATGACAACGATTGCCAACCAACACCATACGTATCCTCTCAAGTCCCATCTGTATCGCACGGCGAGTATCACCATAACGAAACACCCACTCGCTCCAAGTCCTTGCTCTATTCTGCCGAAATAGGCAAATGGAATCAGTATAGGAGATGAACACAACAACGCAATAAATGCGAACTTTCCAGACACCTCCCGCGAGCTTTCTTTGGTTTTGCTCTCACGCATTAATTACCTGCCATACAAGAACTGTAATCTTTTGCACCCTCCACCACATCAATCGCAGCTGAAACGGCACTCAGAACATTTCCCAGCGCTGGAACCGCCTTCGGCAATTCATGCCCTGACATTCTGAATGCCTGGTCTGTCATCGTGATTTGAGTTCCGATGATAGCCGCCGCCGCGTTGTTCCGATTTCGCCTAGCATTGACGCGGTTCATCGTGACCATACTATTAACAAAGCTTATGCCGCCAGCTGCGAGTTGCGCAACTAGTACCCCTTGTCTTGCTCCCGGGATAATTCCTATCGCATCTGTAACTAAAGAAATCCCGTTTTTCTTAATAGCCTCAGCAAGGCATTGAGTTCGTTTGGAGACATTTGCACTATTTGTCGACGATGATGTAGTGCTTGCCCCACTGCTACCACCTCCACCAGACTCCGCGTCAAAGGCGCCTCCCCCTCCAACGACAACACCGCCACCACCGCCACCACCGCCTGCGTCATAAATTCCCCAGTCGATCTCACAACTATCCAGTGCGCCGTTTACGTAGAAGCAGATAGTGTGCGGCCCACGCGCCTGCAGTCCGCCTGGATCATATAGGTTGATTGGATCATTCCCCACATACGCATACCGGTTCCACCCCTGCGGATTCCCCATCCCGCCGCTCATCGTGTACGGATCGGCCGTCGTAAACCTCCCCCACGTGCTCGAATAAT
>CAYZIX010000258.1:0-3814 GCA_964478395.1 uncultured Candidatus Solibacter sp. | reverse complement strand
GATAAACCCGATGCGTCGAGTGGGCAATCTCCTTAAGTTAGCGCATATGAGCTGACGCTCGGGGTCAAAAGCGCAGCGTGGCGGAAGTCCGGGACAAATGAGCCGGCGCACAACCCCCTGGCGACATTGCGTGCGAGCGGCACTGGCACCGCTCACTCACGTTCGCGGCTCGGATTCGACGTGAACACGCGCCGGTTAGCGTTTTTGCTGTTTGACGCGGCTGGTGGCGGGGCCGCGGCCGGAGTTGTCGACGATGAGGCGGTCCTGGCGCGAGTAATAAGTAATGTGCGCCGCCTGGGTGGTGCCGCGCACGCTGTCGATCACCTTGGGCTCGCCGCCGGTGAGGTCGATGCGTTCGTCGGAGGGGTAGAATTCGGCGTGTTCGGCCCAGGCGTCGCGGGTGCGTCCGTCGAAGGCTTCGTGCATGACCACGGCGCCGTCGGCGAACATGCGGTCGAGCTTGGTTTCGGAGCCACCGCCGGGCTTCTGGCTTTCGGCGAACCAGGCGTGAAGCTGGCGCGAGTTGACCGTCATGGTAGGCCGCTCCAGACGCGCGCCGCCGGAGTAGACGGCGAGCTTGGTCTGATCATCATAGACGAGCGCCGGAGCGCGCACGATGGTGAAGGCGTTGCCCTTCTTGGCGGAGCCGCTCTGCTCGGGCAATTCACTGACGACGTTGCCGCTGGCTTCGAGCGTGCGCTTGTCACGATCGATGTCGACGGAGTTGGCGCGCAGGCGGCTGGCCGACTGCCAGAGCACGGCGTTGCCCTCGTAATGGATGCGGCGGCGCTGGTTGGTGGCGCGCATACGGCCGGCGGTGGCGTGCAGCGGCTCAGTGGACGACATCATGCCCTCGGTGGGGGGCTTCTTCGGATCGGGCTTGTCGGGCAGGCGCAGCGAAGTGACGTGGCCGGCGGCGGCAATGTCGCCGGTCTTACGGTCGATCTGAATCTCGTCGGCGGTGGTGGTGCCGGTGTCATCCCAGGTGCGCGCCGGGGCGTTCAGGACAATGGTGTTGGCAACGGGATCGAGCGTGGCGTGCGAGCTGGTGGCGCGGCGCGTGGCCTCCTCGTATTCAAAGTTGGTCCACTGCTCCAGGCGCGCGAGCTGGCCGGTTTTGGGGTCGAACTTGGCCAGTAGATCGTTGCTGCGCGTCAGCGTGACGACGGGCTTGCCGTCGCGGCCGGCGTTTTCAGTGCGCGTGGCCGATTTCACGGCGCGGCAGCTTTCAATCTCGTTGCCGGGTGCGTACTCAAACGTCAGACGTTCGCCGGTGAGCCAGCGATGCGGGTCGCCCTTGCGCGCGGGAAGGAATTCCACCTGGCCGGGCGAGTGCGTCTCGACGCGCTGCAAGTCCTTACCGCCGGGGCGCATGATCATGCGGATGACGTTGGCGGTGAGGATGCGCGCGCCACGCGGCTGCGCGCCTTTTCTTGTGGCGGGCTGGCTTTCGACGCGCGAATTGCCCGAGGCGAGCGCGGTGCGGAGCAGGCTGCCTTGGGGCGTGACGTCGAAGTCGAGGTCGAAACGGTCCGCGGTCGAGGTGGTGACGCCTGTATCAGAAGTAGATGTGAGATGGGCGTGGCCGGTGGCCTCCACCTTTGACACATCACCCTCCGGCGTAAAGAAGACGTGCATTTCGTCGGCGGCGTAGGCCAGCACGCGGCCGGGCAGGGTGTCGGTGCCTGAAGCCTGGAGCGCGTCCACCTGCTGAATCTCATTTTTGGGTGTGAGATGAACCAGGCTGTTCTGGGCGGCAGCCAGACGGAATCCGCCGCGGGTGAGCGAGGCCGGAGCGATGAGCAGCACCTCGCGCGACAGCTCGCGGTAAGTGATCTGGCTGGCTTCGACGTGCATGGGCGGCTTGGCGGGTTGGGCGGACTGGCGGTCGAGCACGGCATTGTTCTTGAGAACGAGCTCGTGCGTGGAAGGATCGTAGAGTGCGCCGTCGCAGGAGCCGGAGGCCCCTTCCAGCTCAAAAGTGACGTGACGGTCGGTGGTGACGCGCGAACTGGCGACGTCGAGCGTCACGCCAGAGGTATGGATTTTGACGATGCGATTAGAGGGGCGCGCCGGATCCTGCGAGAGGTTCATCTGGATCTCGACATCGCCATCGGCGGAGATGGAGTTGGCGTCCTGATCGAGGACGGCATTGGCGCTGCGGACAAGATCGTAGCGTTTACCGCTGATCTGGCGGATCTCCATTTCCAGATCCTTAAACATGGCGCGCGGAGGATCTTTGACCTGCTCGAAGAAGCTGGAGCGCATGATCAGACGGGCGCGGTCGCCGGACTTGATCTCGTATTGCCACTTATTGGCGGTAGCGGAGATGTTGGCTGGCAACGGTGCGGCAGGCTTGGGGCGGGAGCGCGCAATAGCTTGACGGCGCGTGCGGTAGACGGAGAAGACAGTGACGGCGATGGCCACAATGGCGAGCAGGATCAGCCAGCGGGCCCGCCGGATCATATGCTTTGAGGATACCATCGTGGCGGGTGGCGAGGCCAGGATAGCATTGAGTGTAAGAGGCTCAAGATTTCTACAAAACTGTTCACGGTGTATTTGTTACGGGCGTTCAGTCAATTCATTTATTATATGTATTTTCAGTGACTTGCGAAGATATCTTGTCACTCTTACGATGAGTGTGCTAATAATGGAGTCGTTGCCGCCCCCTATGGGTGGCGGCGTCAATACAAGAGTCGAAACCAAACGGAGGTTTTGAGCGCTATGAAAATCCGTCCCCTCTACGACCGGCTGGTAGTGCGCCGGATCGAGCAGCAGGAGAACGTGTTGAACGGGATCATCATCCCGGATACGGCGAAGGAGAAGCCGCAGGAGGCAGAAGTGATGGCGGCCGGGCGGGGCAAGCGCCTGGAAGACGGCACAGTAGTGCCGTTGGACGTCAAAGTGGGCGACCACATTCTGTTTGGCAAGTACTCGGGCAGCGAAATCAAGATCGACGGCGAAGAGTACCTGATCCTGCGCGAGGACGAAGTTCTCGGCATTTTGGAGAAGTAAGGTTCCGGGATTGAACTAGGAGAAATCGAAGACATGGCAGCGAAGCAGATTGTCTACAGCGAGAATTCCCGCCAGGCGATTTTGCGCGGCGTGAACCAGTTGGCCGACGCCGTCAAGGTGACGCTTGGACCGAAGGGCCGGAACGTGGTCCTCGAAAAGAAGTTTGGCGGTCCGACGATCACCAAGGATGGCGTGACCGTTGCGAAAGAGATTGAGCTGAAGGATCCGCTGGAAAACATGGGCGCGCAGATGGTGCGCGAAGTGGCCAGCAAGACCTCGGATGTGGCCGGTGACGGCACGACGACGGCGACGATTCTGGCGCAGTCGATCTTCCGCGAGGGCGTGAAGGCCGTGGCGGCGGGCGCCAATCCGATGGCGGTGAAGCGCGGCATCGAGAAGGCTGTTGAGGCGGTGGTGGCCGAGGTGAGCAAGCAGGCCAAGCCGATCTCCGGCGAGATGATTGCCCAGGTGGGCACGATCTCGGCCAATGGCGACACCGAAATCGGCGAGAAGATTGCCGAGGCGATGCAGAAGGTTGGCAAGGACGGCGTGATCACCGTCGAAGAGTCGAAGACCATGCACACCGAGTTGGTTACGGTGGACGGCATGCAGTTCGACCGCGGCTACCTGTCGGCCTACTTCATCACCGATCCGGACCGGATGGAAGTGGTGTTGGAAGACCCCTACATCCTGATCCACGAGAAGAAGATCAGCAACATGAAGGACCTGCTGCCGGTGCTCGAGCAGATTGCCCGGGGCGGCCGTCCGCTGCTGATCATCGCGGAAGAGGTTGACGGCG
>CAYZIX010000257.1:0-3876 GCA_964478395.1 uncultured Candidatus Solibacter sp. | reverse complement strand
CGCGTGTTCACGCCGGAGACGCTGTGGCAGTACATCGACGGCGGCGCGGACCGCTATGTAACGGCAGGGCTCGAACGAACTGAGACGGCGAGCTACCGGTGGCAGAACAAAGTGGACGCAACGGTGGACGTGTATGTGATGAAGTCGGCCGAGGCGGCGCGCAGGCTGTACGAGTCCGAGCCGGCGGTGGGCGCACGCGAGGCAACGGTGGGCGACGCGGCACGGCTGTACAGCGCTGCGCTGACGTTCCGCACCGGACGCGCGCTAGTACGGGTGACGGCATTCGCCTACGCGGGCGATGCGTTGGTGGTGCTGGGGCGGGCGGTGGAGCGCGGCGCTAGAATGACGGGCAGATGAGGCTGACACGGCGCACGTTCGTGGCCGGCGCATTGGCGCCGCAGGCGGCGCGCTCACGCGTGGTGGTGGCGCGCGAGGCGAGGCCGCGCGTGGATGCGCTGATCGACAAGGCGCTGATGGCCTTCTACGGGCGCGACTCGGCACGCGAGGCGTGGCGCGAGGTGGCACGGCCGGGCGAGACGGTGGGGCTGAAGGTGAATTGCCTGGCGGGGCGCGGCGGATCGACGAGCCTGGCGATGGTGGAGGCCGTGACGGAGCGGCTGCGCGAGGCGGGCGTCAAAAACATAATCGTCTGGGACCGTTTAAATCAAGATCTGGAAAGCGCGGGGTTCAGGCCCGGAGCGCGCGTGGTGGGCAACGACACGGCGGGGTATGAGGATGAGCTGACGGCGTTCGGGCAGGCGGGCAGCCTATTGTCGCGGACGCTCACGCGGCGCTGCGACGCCGTGATCAACCTGCCAGTGCTGAAGGACCACGGCATTGTGGGCGTGACGATGGCGATGAAGAATATGTTCGGCGCCATCCACAACCCGAACAAGTACCATCCGAACGCGGGCGATCCGTACGTGGCCGACGTGAACGCGTTTGCCATGATCCGCCGCAAGGTACGGCTGACGATTTGCGACGGCACGGTGGCGCAGTACGAGGGCGGGCCGACGTATATGCCGCAGTGGACGTGGCCGTTCAACGGCGTGATTGTGGCGCGCGACCCGGTGGCGCTGGACTATACCGGCTGGAAGATTATCGAGGCGGTGCGCGCCGAAAAAGGGCTGCCGACACTGAAAGCCGCCGGGCGCGAGCCGCGCTACATTGCGACAGCGGCCGATGCGCGGCACCGGCTGGGCACGAACTATCCGGCGCGGATCGAAAGAGTGAACGTATGACCGGGCGGCGCGATTTTCTGCTGTCGGCCGCCATGCTGCGAGCGCCGGACGCACAGTACGTGGTGGAGGCACGGCACTATGAGAAGCTCGCTAATCGCAAGATCAAGTGCAAGCTATGCCCGCGCGAGTGCGTGATTGACGACCACGAACGCGGATACTGCGGGGTGCGCGAAAATCGCGGCGGAACATACTATTCACTGGTGTACGGGCGCGTGGCGGCGGCACACGTGGATCCGATTGAGAAGAAGCCGTTCTTTCATTTTCTGCCCGGATCGCAGGCGTTCTCGATTGCCACGGCCGGGTGCAACGTGAACTGCAAGTTCTGCCAGAACTGGGACATTTCGCAGTCGCGGCCGGAGCAGATACAGGCGACCGAGGTGCACACCGGGCAACTGGTGACAATGGCGAAGCAGAACCGGTGCGCGTCGATTGCGTACACCTACAGCGAGCCGGTGATCTTCTACGAGTACATGAGCGACGCGGCCGAGGCCGGGCGCAAGGCGGGCGTGCGCAGCGCCGTGGTCTCGAATGGATACATCCAGAAGAAGCCGCTGGAAGAACTGGTGCGCCGGGTGGACGCCATCAAGGTGGACTTGAAGGCGTTCAGCGAGAAGTTCTATCGCGAGGTGGTGAACGGCGAATTGAAGCCGGTGCTCGACTCGCTGGTGACAATACGGCGCGCGGGCGTGTGGAATGAAATTGTCTACCTGGTGATCCCGACGCTGAACGACAAAGAGGCGGAGTTTCGCGAGCTGGCGAAATGGGTAAAAACAGAACTGGGACCGGATGTTCCGGTGCACTTCACACGCTATTACCCGCAGTATCTGCTGAAGAATCTGGCGCCGACTCCAGTGGAGACGTTGGAGCGGGCGAAGGCGATCTGCGACGCCGAAGGGCTCCATTACGTGTACGTGGGCAATGTGGCGGGCCACCCGGGCGCGAACACGCGCTGCCCGCGCTGCCGGAAAACCATTGTTGAACGCACCGGGCTGACGCTCCGGAACATCAGCCTGAAGAATGGCAGGTGCCCGCACTGCCAGACGACGATTCCGGGGATTTGGACTTGAAGCAATGCGCAAATGGACGTGGATGGTGGTGGCGGCGGTGACGGCTTGCTCGGCGGCGCGTGGGCCACAAACGCGGCCGGCAGCGGTGGCGGGCAGTTTCTATCCGGGCGAGGCGGGCGCTCTCACACGAATGATGGACGGCTATCTGGCACAGGCCAAGCCGCCCAAGCTGGACGGCACGTTGATGGCGCTGGTGTCACCCCACGCGGGCTATGAATTTTCGGGCCCGGTGGCGGCGTACGGATACTCGCTGCTCAAAGGGCACAAGTACAAACGCGTGGTGGTGATTGGGCCAACGCACGTGGAGAGCTTCAACTTCACGTCGGTGTACGACGGTGACGCGTACAAGACGCCGCTGGGCTCGATTGCCGTGGACAAGGAGTTTGTTGCACGATTGGTGGCGACCAAGGCGGCGCGACTGTCGTCCAAAGGCCACGCCATATCGGGCGAGCGCGGCGAGCATTCGATTGAAGTGCAATTGCCATGGCTACAGCACACGCTGGGCGAGTTCAAGCTGGTGCCGGTTGTGATGGGCGACCAAAGCTACGAGGCATCGCGCGCGCTGGGCGTGGCGCTGGCAAAACTGATTGACGGTAGCGCGGACACGCTAATTGTGGCGAGTTCCGACCTGTCGCACTACTACCCGTACACGCAGGCGATGGTGATGGATGCCGGGACATTGCGGGCAGTGGCGGCATGGGACTACCTGGCGATGTGGCGCAACTTTGAGCAGCGCGCGTGGGAGGCATGCGGCGGCGCGCCAATTATCGCGACGCTGATGGCGACGGAGCGGATGGGCGCACGCGAGGCGCGCGTCCTCAAATATGCCAACTCCGGCGACATCACTGGCGATAAGACTCGCGTGGTGGGTTATGGGAGCGTGGCGATTGTGAAATCGAATGAACAGAGCGAAGCCGAGCGGCCATTCACGCTGGGTGAGAAAGAGAAGACCGCACTATTGGCGCTGGCGCGGCGCAGCGTGGAGACAGCGGTGCGCGAGCGCAAGATGGTACAGCTTGGGCCGCCCGAGATGCCGGCGCTGGCCGCGGAACGAAGCGCGTTTGTGACATTGAAAGAGAATGGCGAGCTGCGCGGCTGCATCGGGCAGGTGGCAGCGTCGAAGGCGCTGATGATCACGGTGCGCGACGTGGCGGCATGGGCAGCGCTGAAGGACACACGCTTTGCGCCGGTGAAGGCGAACGAACTGGCGAAGCTCGAATACGAGATTTCAGTACTGTCGCCACTGCGGCGCGTGGCGGACGTCAATCAAATTCAAGTGGGGCGCGACGGGCTGCTGATCAAACGCGGTGAAGAGGAGGGGCTGCTGCTGCCACAGGTGCCGGTGGAGCAGAAGTGGGATCGCGCAACATTCCTGGAACAGACATGCCGCAAGGCCGGGCTGCCAACCGATGCGTGGAAAGACCCGCAGACCGACATCTTCGCGTTTACGGCGCTGGTATTCGGCGAGCACGCCAAGCAATAACGGCGGTGGGTACGGCATTCACGAGTGTCAGCAGTAGCGCCGCGCACAGAAAGCCGCCGCCGATGCCCACCATGCCACCGGCCAG
>CAYZIX010000256.1:0-3916 GCA_964478395.1 uncultured Candidatus Solibacter sp. | reverse complement strand
GTACGCCCTCGGCGACCATTTTCATGCCGCTGAGTATCTCTTCGAGCTTGCGGCCCTGACCCAATTGATAGCCTACCGTTCGATTGCGGCTGAGTTCTCCATGGCAGGTGAGCACCAGGTCACCGAGCCCGGCCAAGCCGGCCAACGTTCGATCCTGGCCTCCGGCAGCCACGGCCAAACGCGTGATTTCGGCCAGCCCGCGCGTCACCAGCGCCGCCATGGTGTTGGCGCCCAGCCCCAGACCGGCGCAGACGCCGGCGGCGATGGCGATGACGTTCTTCAACGCTGCGCCCACCTCCACGCCCACCGGATCCGAATTCGTATAGAGCCGGAAACTAGGGCCGGAAAACGCCGCCTGGACCGCCTTGGCCAATTCGGCGTCCTTTGAGCTGATGACAATGGCGGCCGGGTCGCCACGCGCGATCTCCTTAGCGAACGTGGGGCCGCTCAGCACGCCCACGCGCGCCTCGAACCGCTCGCTCATCACCTGGCCGATCACTTCCGAAATGCGCAGCAAAGTGCCGCTTTCCAGGCCTTTGGTAGCGCTTACAAACAGCATTTCGGGCCTTACGGAGGGCAAAATCGACGTATAAACGCGCCGCGCGTGATGCGACGGCATGACGCCCAGCACCACGTCGGCGTCCTCCACCGTCGCGCACGCCGAGCTGTTCACTTCGACGTTCGCCGGCAACTCCACGCCGGGCAGGTAGATGTCGTTCACGCGCGTCGCGCGCATCCGTTCGGCCAGGTCCGGCTCGAAAACCCATAACCGGACATCATCGAAACGGGGCGCCAGGACCTTGGCAAGCGCGGTGCCCCAACTGCCGCCGCCGACCACCGCCAGGCGCTTCACTTCGCACCTCCGAAGTGGAAGACGTTCTCTGTTCCCGCACGCAGACGTTGGATATTGGATCGATGGCGCCAGATAATGAACGCGCCGCAGAAGGCCACTTCCGCCGTGGCGGTCCAATCCGGCCGCTGTAGCGCCCAGACGAGGACCGGGAACAGCCCGGCGCCGACAATTGAGCCCAGCGAAATGTAGCGGCTCCAGGCCACTGTGATGACGAATATGACGACGACAATGAGCAGCGCCAGCGGTGCCAGATTCAGCGCGACGCCGACAAAGCTGGCCACGGCCTTGCCGCCCTGGAACTTGAGCAACACGGGAAAAGCGTGGCCCAGCACCACGGCCACCCCGGCGGCCGCCATCCAGGTGAAATCACCGGCAGTGAAATAGCCCATCAGCCAGCAGGCGAACCAGCCCTTCAGGATGTCGAGCGCCAGCGTGAGTACGCCAAAGGCGCGCCCGGTGGTGCGCAGCACGTTGGTGGCGCCAATGTTGCCGCTGCCCATGGAGCGCACGTCGCGGCCGGTCTTCAGCCGCACCAGTAAGTATCCGAATGGGATGCCGCCAATCAGGTAGGCGGCCAGGAGAATCAGAGCGTGAATCGTCATTTCGTCAGAGCGTAACTCGCGAGTTTAGTGTAGGCCGATCCGCCCGGCCGCAGCTTGCTCTCGTAAAGATGGAAGTGCGTGGCCGTGAAGCGCCCAAACTCGGTGCTGGGCAGCTTCTCGATAGCCTCATGCAGGGCGTCGAGGCTCACCGGCCGGCGGATACGCGCCAGCGTCAGGTGCGGGTGGTAGGGCTTGACCTCCGGCATGATGTCCAGCTCCGTGCAAAGCTGGTCGGTTGCCGTGGCGAGGTTCTTGAGGCCGTCGAAAGCTTGCACGCCGACGTAGAGCACGCGCGGCTGGCGCTGATTCGGAAACCAACCAAGCCCTTGGATGGAGATCTTCAGGTCGCCTTCGACGGCCACATCGCGCAGCGCATCTTTCAGCAACGGCAGCTCGTCGTCGGGCCAGTCGCCGATGAACTTCGTGGTGATGTGCATGTTGGCTGGTGGGCTCCAGGCGAGATCGGCCTTCAATTTCAAGTGTTCGACGAGCAGCTCCAGATTGCGGCGCGTTTCATAGGGCACGTCGATGGCAGTGAACAGACGCATGAGCGGGTGATACCCTCATGACAAGCGTAACCCGTCATGAGCCTGCCAGTCCTGCCGCGTTCGTTTTATGCCCGGCCGGCGCCCGACGTGGCGCGCGACCTGTTGGGCCGCACGTTGTCGTTTCAGGGCCACAGCGGCCGCATCCTGGAGGTGGAAGCCTACCTGGCGGAGAACGATCCTGCGGCGCATGCCTACGCCGGCCGCACACGCCGCACGGAGGTGTTGTTCGGCCCGCCCGGCCATGCCTACGTCTATCTGATCTACGGCATGTACCACTGCCTGAACGTAGTGTGCGAGCCGGAGGGCGTGCCGGGCTGTGTGCTGATCCGCTCCGTGGAGGGCTGCGGCGATGGCCCCGGCAAATTGACGCGCGCCATGGGCATCACGGCCGCCGAGTACGGCTGCGATCTGACGCGAGGCCCATTGCGGATTCTCGCGACACCGGTGATAGACACCGTGATAGTCACGCCCCGCATCGGCATCCGGCAGGCGCGCGAACTGCCGCTGCGCTTTCTGGCCGCATCAACGTTACGATAGAAGTGATTGGCGCCTGACGCTTCAGTCTTCCGTTCCAGCCGCACGCTCATCATGGGAGTGGTGAACGTGACGCCGGACTCGTTTTCCGACGGCGGCCTCTACTTCGACGCCGCGCGGGCGGTGGCGCATGCGCGCGTGCTGGTCGATGAAGGCGCCGATATCCTCGACATTGGTGGCGAAAGCACGCGGCCGGGCTCGGAAGGCGTTTCCGTGGATGAAGAGTTGCGCCGTTTGCGGCCGGTGGTGACGGAGTTGGTTGGGGCGACGGGAGTCCCGGTTTCCGTCGACACGATGAAGCCCGAGGTGGCCGACGAGTGCCTGCGGCTGGGCGCGCGGATCATCAACGACGTTGACGGTTTGAGAAATCCGGAGATGCTGGCCACGGTGGCGCGCCGTCACGCGGCGGCGGTGGTGATGCACATGCGCGGTGTGCCGAAGACGATGCAGAACGATACGGCGTATGAAGACGTAGTGGCCGACGTCTGCGATTTTCTGGCCGGGCAACTGGAGGCGGCGCGTGCGGCCGGCATCCGGGATGTGGCCGTTGATCCGGGCCTTGGCTTCGGTAAGACGGGAGCGCAGTGCGTCGAGATTCTACAGCGCCTGGACGAGTTTCAGACAATTGATGCGCCACTGCTAGTGGGGCCGTCGCGCAAGGCGTTTCTGGGTAGGCTAACCGGTGAGGCGGAACCCGCACGGCGCGTGGAAGCGACGCTGGCGGCAGTGGTGATTTCAGCCATGAAGGGCGCCGCCGTGGTGCGCGTCCACGACGTGGCGGCCTGCCGCCGCGCGCTGATCGTGGCCGATGCGGTGAGGTGCGCATGAACGACCGGATACATATTTTTGGCGCTACGCTGCCTTGCCGCATTGGCGTTTCGGGCCAGGAGCGCTCCACGCCGCAACCCATGGTGCTGGATATGTCTGTTGGGACCGATATCGCCGCCGCCGCCGCGGCTGACGATATCCACCTGGCTATTAATTACTCGGAACTGCTCACGCTGGCCCTGGACGTGGCTGCCGAGCGTGAATACCGGCTGATTGAAACGCTGGCCGAGACGTTGGCCGCGCGGGTGCTGGCCAGATTCAACGTGAGCGACGTGCACATCCTGCTCAAGAAGCCGGGCGCGCTGGCGCGCCGCGGCGCGCAGGCGGCGGCAGTTGAAATCACGCGGATGCGAAATGATTAGGACACGCGCAACCGCTCGCTTACACTCGCGGCTCGTTGCCGCGCCCCACACGTGATGCTCTCTTCCGTCTGGCTTGGCCTCGGCTCGAATGTTGGCGACAAGCGCGTCAACCTGCAGGCGGCTCTCGATCAGCTTGCGCGCCACGCCACCATCACGCACGTCTCGTCGCTCTATCGCACCGCGCCGGTC
>CAYZIX010000255.1:0-3934 GCA_964478395.1 uncultured Candidatus Solibacter sp. | reverse complement strand
TGGCGCAGGCTGGGGCGTTGCCATCCTGTATGCCTGGACGGAGGCAGACCAAGCCTTATGGGCCGGGGTGCTGAACTTCTGGTTCCTAGGGCGCGTGTTCGACCGGGTGCGACCGTGATCGAGCTACCGCAAACGGCCATCGAGCTGGCCAAGCGCTTCGAGGGGTTCGAACGCAAGGTCAGGCGTGGAATCGAGATCGCCGCCGTCCCCTACATCTGCCCGGCAGGCTTCTGGACGATTGGCTACGGCCATCTCTGTGATCCGAAACACCCACCGATCACGGAGGCGGAAGCCGAGGTCTATCTGGCACAGGATCTCCAATCGGCGCTCGCCGCCACATTGCGCTACTGCCCGGTGCTGGCCACCGAACCAGAGAGCAGGCTCGCCGCCATCGTGGATTTCACGTTTAACCTCGGCGCAGGACGGTTGCAGACCTCGACGCTGCGACGGCGCATCAACCAACGGGACTGGCTTGCGGCTGGACAGGAACTACGGCGCTGGGTGTACGGCGGCGGGAAAGTGCGGCCCGGACTAATCACTCGGCGGGAGATTGAGGCAACAATCCTTGCCTCGTAACGTTGATCCCCTCGGTCACTTCCTCCCGTGTGCCCGAGCTTGCCTTTCGACATCAAAGCTGAAAAGAACTGCTTCCGTTTTTAGACGCACTTTGAACCAATCCGCAATGCGCTGACGACTATTTGTTGGCAGTGCGACACGGGTTGTGACATTTACGAATGTGACTTTTTGCCTATCGCCATTTTCTGTGACCGTAACACCGTCAGCAACCATTACCTTGATCGTTTCTGGATATAGCTGGCGAAGCTCAACAGTGACATCGACCGCCTGCCCAAGAATGGCGTCACGCGCGGCCAGTTCTGTTTTAAGATTCTGAACCTGCGCATCCCGTCGTTTGACCGTCTCCTGGCTTTCCCGTAGCAAGTCGGATAAGAGGCTGGACTTCAGTGCGGTAACATCGACCCGATTTTCTCCTGCCTGGTGCAGCACAATCCTAGTGCCTTCCAGATTGGCAACTGCCAGTCTGGCTTCGATGTTACGCAGCGCCTCAGTGCCTATAGGCTCACCCAGAATGGATAAGTCGATGATCCGTTTATCGGGATCGATTTTGGTATCAACAAGCTGCGACTTGTCAAAGATGAACTCCCGATCAACAAATTCCTGCGCTTTGGACCTAAAGACTTCCTGGCGAACCAGGTCCAGTGCAAGATAGCCGCTTGGCACCGAAGTGATCAGGGCAATGGCCAGCAATGTTGCCTTTACTCTCTTTTCTGTCTTCTGATTGGCAAATCCATGTCGTTTGAGTCGTAAAGCCCGAATGCCGACCACTGTGGCCAACGCGATAAATACACAGTTGATGGTATACAGATAAAGTGCGCCACCGGTAAATCGCCATTGGCCGGTAGCAATCCCGAAGCCAGCGGTGCAGACTGGCGGCATCAGTGCGGTCGCGATGGCGACGCCAGGGATGACGTTGGACTTTTCCTTGCGGGTAATCCCAACAATGCCAGCCAATCCGCCAAATAGTGCAATCAACACGTCCCAGATGGTAGGACTCGTACGTGCGAGCAATTCCGATTGAGTTTGCTGCAAGGGAGTCAGCGAGAAATATAATGCTGATACGAGAAGACTAATAAGCGTGGCGACGCCTAAATTTGTCAATGAGCGCTTGACCAGATCGAAGTCATACACTGCCACTCCCAGCCCAGCGCCCATAATTGGGCCCATCAGTGGCGAAATCAGCATGGCGCCGATGATGACAGCGGTTGAATTGACGTTCAGCCCCACTGAGGCCACAAGAATGGCGAATATGAGTATCCAGGGGGTGGCTCCACGCAACTCTACGGCATCACGAATACGTGCCTCGATTTCGCTATCTTCCGCCTTGTCGTCACTCAGACTGAAACGCTCCCTCATGGCACGTCTGACTTTTATCGCCAATGATAGGTCTTTGTTTTGAGATTCACCGCCCATTCACTTTCCCCTTCCACATCACAACAAGCGTTCAGATTACGCTTACACGCACATTGCCTTTACTGGCCGCTTTGACGGCGTACATAATTTCGTCGGCCCTCTGAATCATTTCAGAAGCTGTCAAATTGGTTTTTTCAAAAAATGCGACCCCGATACTTGCGCCTACAGGCGCAAATTTCTGTAGCGCCCGAGTCAACTGCGTATGAAGTCGCAGCGCCTCAATTTCGGCGTCACTCGATGACTCTGAAAAGGCAAAGACACAAAATTCGTCCCCTCCAAGTCTACCAATCACGTCCGTAGATCGTGCAGATCTCACCAGGGTTGCGCCCACTGTCTTTAGCGCAGCATCACCTTCTTTGTGCCCCCGGGTATCGTTCAATTGCTTGAAGCGATCCAGATCGATGAACGCGATGGAAAACGATGCCTCAAGGCGATGTGCCAACTTGACTTGGCCTTCAAATGCCTCCATGAAACCACGACGATTCAACAAACCTGTAAGCCTGTCTACCCTCGCATTGTTGGCTTCTCGCTGAAGCAGCCCCTGCACTTTATGCACCAGTTCAACAACGATTCCGTAGTTGGTCAGATGAACAAATGCATTGAGTCCCGGAATCCACACGGTCTCATTTGCGTCGGCACTGGCGTGGTCAGCGTATCCCCACATCAATGCTGCCAGTACGGCTGAAGCCCAGCCGCCAGCCCGTCCAACCAACCAGGCGTTCGCCAGAACCGGAAGCAACATGAGCGAAGCGAACGTGAATTGCGCTTGTGTGTGGACTCGCAACACCCCCAACCCGACAATGAGCGACACGCAGACGAGCGTGAGCGCCAACCGCGATGTTCTTGACGAAATGAGCGAATGCCAATGTGCGGTGTTCATGTCTTCGCTTCCGTTGAAAACGAAGATCTGTTGATTTCGATCTTGTGCGGCGCAAGTTGAATGGTTTCTAGTGGCATCTCGATCTTCGCAGCAACGAGCGCATTAAAGACTGCTTCACGCAGCGCAAAACGCTTCTCAATGTGCTGTCGTTCGTCATTCAGCCATGCCTGTAATTCCACCGCTACGTTGTAGTCATTGATTTGAACTAGCACCATCCGCGGTGCTGGTTCCTGCAAATAGCTTGGATCATTGCGAACCAAATCTAGCAAAATGCTGCGTGTCACCGGTCACCTAAATCCAGCCAGCGGGGAACACTTCAAAACCAGCCACTGAGGTAGCGGCTTTCGGGCACCCTTCGCGTATATCGCGAAAGGGCCGGCCGTGAGCAACTACTTGACAGTGGACAAGAGAGAGCAAATCCAAGCACTCCTCGCGCTGCGCTGGAGCGACCGGCGGATCGCCCGTGAGGTCGGCGTGAACCGCGAGACGGTGGGCCGGCGCCGGGCGGCGATCGCCTCAAAACCGGCCGAAGCGTTCCCCGGCTCGGGCGACGGAGACGGGACCGCGGCGGACAGGGGCGGGCGGACGGGCGCGGCAAAACCAGCCGAAGTGTTCGCCGGCTCGGGCGGAAAACCGGCCAAAGCGTTCGCCGGCTCGCGGAGTTCGGCGGAGGCGTACCGGGACGAGGTCCGGCAGAAGCTGGCCGCCGGGCTGACCGCGCAGCGGATCTGGCAGGACCTGGTCGAGGAGCACGGGTACGGGGGCTCCTACGAGTCCGTCAAGCGCTTCGTGCGGCGTGTGGCGCCGGAGCGTCGGGCGACGACGGTCATGCACAGCCCGCCGGGCGAGGAGGCGCAGGTCGATTTCTTCCAGGGGCCGCCGACGCTGGACGGGGAGGCGGGTCAGTGGCGCCGGCCGTGGGTCTTCCGCATGACGCTGTGCTGCTCGCGTCACGGCTACGAGGAGGCGGTCTGGGACCAGAATCTGGAGACGTTTCTTTGGCGGCACGAGCGGGCGTGTGCGGCGCTGGGCGGGATCCCGAAGGCTGTGCTCCGCGACAACCTG
>CAYZIX010000254.1:0-4135 GCA_964478395.1 uncultured Candidatus Solibacter sp. | reverse complement strand
CGCGCCGCCTGGTGGAACAATATTGGGGCGCCTGGCCGCGTGGCTCCCACGTATTCCACGCGCCCAAGGAGCCGCCGCAGGCGGCCGAGCGTCAGGCGCACATCGATTGGCCGACGCACACGCTGCCCTATCTCTGCATCGCGCAAAAGGCGCCCGCCTACTGTGACGCCAAAGTGGACTGCGCCGCGCTGGCGCTGATCTCTTTCCTGGCGTTTGGCGAAAGCTCGCCACTCTATCAGCGGCTGGTGATTGATGAACAGTTGGTGGATGCGCTCATCGCCGGTAATGCTGACCGCGTCGATCCGTATCTTTTTACCGTGCTGGCGCGCGTGAAGCGCCCGGAAGATGTCGCCACTGTGCGCGAGGCTATTCTTGACACGTTTGAGGAGTACGCGGCGCATCCGGTTGAGCCGTCGCGTCTGGACGATGTGAAGAGCCATCTACGCTACTCGTTCGCTCTGGGCCTGGACAACGCCGAATCCATCGCGTCTACCTTGGCGCACTATGTTGCGCTGCGGCGCTCGCCCGCCACCATCAACCGGCTCTATGCGCTCTATGAGAAGGTGACGCCGGCCGATCTGCAACGCGTCGCCGGCTGGTGTTTTGCGCCGGCGGGCCGCACTACGGTGACGCTGGCTTCCGGAGGTGTGCTGTGAAAGTCATTCGCATGCCCGGCAATTCGCCGCTGGTAACGTTACGCGCCGTGTTCCACTGCGGCGCGGTGGACGATCCGGCGGGTAAGGGTGGCGCGGCTTGGTTGACGGCGCGCATGTTAGCCGGCGGCGGCTCGCGCACGCACTCCTATGCCGAGATTCTACAGGCCTTGTTTCGCATGGGCGTCTCCGTCGGCGCTCAGGTGGATAAGGAAATGATGGCCTTCGCGTTCACCACGCATATCGATCATCTCGACGACTGTTATGATCTGGCCCGCGCCATGCTGCTTGATCCAGGTTGGCGTGACGACGACTTTGAACGTCTGCGCGACGACGCCATCAATTACTTGGAAGTTGGGCTGCGTGGGCAGAACGATGAAGAGCTGGCCAAGGAGCTGCTCTACCAACGCATTTATCGCGGCCATCCCTACGAGCGCAATAATGCCGGCTCTGTGGCGTCGTTGCGCGCGCTAACCATTAACGATCTACGCCACTTCTACACCGCTCATTTGGCAAATAATAATCTCACCTTCGCCATCGGTGGCGGCTTCCCGGTGGGTTTTGACGAACATGCGCGGCGCAATTTCGCGACGCTCCCGCTCAAGGCCCGCCATCGCGCCGGGCTACCCGCGCCGGGCAGAATCGACGGCAACGACTTCCTCTTTGTCGAAAAGCCCACGCGTGGCGTGGCCATTTCGCTCGGCTACCCCATTGACGTGCGCCGGGGCCACCCGGATTATCCGGCGCTGCTGGTGGCGGCCTCCGCGTTGGGACAACACCGCATGAGCGCGGGACGCCTGTTCGACCGCATGCGCCAGCAGCGCGGCTTGAACTACGGCGACTACGCCTACATCGAGTACTTCCCCGACGGGATGTTTCTGTTGGAGCCGCAGCCCAACTTTGCGCGGTCGAGTGATATCTTCCAGCTTTGGATCCGTCCTGTTGAGCGTGAGCAGGCGCACTTCGCGTTGCGTCTGGCTCTGCACGAGCTCGACAAACTCGTGCGCGACGGCCTTACCGCGCAGGAGTTCGCGCGCACCCGCACATTCCTTTCGAAATACGTGCATCTGCTGGTGAAGACGCGCGATGTCGAGCTGGGCTACGCCATCGATAGCGAATTCTATGGTATTCCACCGTACACCGAATACGTCGGTAAAGCACTGGCTGGGCTCACCCTGGATGAAGTGAACGCGGCCATTCGCCGCCATTTACGCGCGGACCGTCTGGTGGCTGTGTTCGTGGGTGAGCGCATGGACGATCTGCGCGCTCGCATCATCGCCAACACTCCGTCGCCCATCGAATACACCTCGCCGAAGCCGGACTCAATCCTTGACGAGGACCGTGCTGTGGCCGTGCGCCCCATTGCGCTGCGGCCGGAGCGCGCGGAACTGATGGCAGTGGAAAGCGCGTTTGCCTGAGCTGGGCATATAATCGGGCTCGGTGGAACTGACATGAATCTTCAACGACGATCTTTCATTCTCGGCCCGGCGGCAGCGAGCGGTTTGTTTGCGGCGCAGCCCTCCGATCGTGTGGCCACGGCCGTTATCGGCACGGGTAATCGCGGCTCTTATCTTCTATCCGGCGTGTTGGCGCAACCCAACACCAAAGTGATTGCGGTCTGCGACATCAAGCCGGATCGCCTGGATAAGGCCGCCTCGGCCGCGGCCGCGCACTCTCCGGCCACGTACTCCGACTGGCACAAGGTGATCGAGCGCAAGGATGTGGACGCAGTGTTCATCGCTACGCCGCCTCACCTGCACTCAGAGATGGCCATTGCCGCGCTCGAGGCCGGCAAACACGTCTATTGCGAAAAGCCAATTGGCGTCACGGCGGACCAGGTCCGTAACCTGGTGCGCGCGGCCAAGGCGTCGAAAAAGGTCTTTGTGCCCGGCCAGCAGATGCGTTCCTACCGCCAGATGGGCGAGGCTGTGCGCCGCATTCACTCCGGCGCTATCGGCAATCTGCTCTGGGTCAAGGCCCAGCGCCACGCCGGCGCCGATCTGCCACACGACGGCACTTCGGGCGACTGGTATTTCGACGTGTCGAAGTCCGGCGGCTATTTGACCGAGCAGTCCGTGCACAATCTCGACGTCTGCAACTGGGTCATCGGCTCGCATCCGCTGCGCGCCAGCGGTTTCGGCGGCATTCAGTTGTATAAGAACGACCCTCCCGGCCGCTCTATCTTCGATTGCGGCAGCATCACCTACGAATATCCAAACGGCGTCGAGCTCTCTTTCACCCAGAACGTCTTCCAGCCCCGCACGCTACCGTCGCCGGGCCAATACGTCTACGTGTATGGCAGCAAGGGGACCGTCGACCTCTTCTCGGCGGCTACGCTGCACACACTGGGCCGCGACGGGCAGGCGGTCGATTTCGTGCCCAAACAGCAGGAGGAGCCGCACGCCCATCTGATGGCCTTTTTCGACGCCATCACGAAGGGCGGCGCGCTGCCGGCCGATATCACCATAGGCGCGACAGCCGCGCTCACGGCTATCCTCGGTCATGAAGCGATGTCGCACCGTGCCGTCGTCGAGTGGAGCTCATTCGGCATCGAACTCTGAAGCTAGACGGTGACGCCATAGCTTTCGTTGGAAAACGCCGCCTTCACATACGTGTCGGAGGCGTAGGCGAAGCCGTTGTCGCCCCAACCGGCGCCCCAACTGTTGCGCACGATGAAGCGGTCCTTCGTGTAGCCGACAATCGCCACAGCATGACCGCCGCGCGCGGTGCTGGACACAAATGTGTCCAGCACGCCTTGCGTGCTGGTGGCGTTGTCCCACGTCTCATCCACGTTCAACGCCGCCAGAACCGGACCGTGGCTGGCCAGCCAGCGCCGCCACTTCGCCGGGCTGTTCCCCAGATTGAAGTAGGCCGTGATGCGGCGCTGCGCGGCCTGGGCGTAGAACGTGTCGTCTTCACCCGTGTACATCAGCGTGCGCACTTCAAACGGCAGCACGTCCGTTGTGACCGCGCCGAACTTGCGGCATACGTCCAACGCCGATTTCAGGCTGGTTCCGGCGCCCTCCAGGAACGTCTCCGGGCGCGACGTGTATTCGTCGGTTTCTTTCGACGCCATCCAGACGAAGCGCGGCGACAGCATCGCCGATTGTTCCAACCGCCCGGCCGCCACCATGTGATAGCGCACCACGCCGTCAGCCGATGCCCAGCCAACGCACGACCCCGTTTCTCCCTGATCGTTCACCGTCCACCACGGCGCCCGCAAGTCCACCGTTTCCGGCAACTCCGTCCGCTCACGCAGCACGCCCGCCGCCAGTGCATGAGCCATGGTCCAGTCCCGTTCGGTGGCGCGCGACGGGACAACATTGCAGAGCCGCTTTCCCGGCCCCATCTTGCTCAACATAACGTCCACTCCCTTTGGTTGAGATTCGGCCGCACGCGCCCCCCAAGCGTGCTCCATCAGCCAAAGAGGTTAACCCCCGGTTCGCGGGCGTAACCGGGAAGCCTTTTGGAATCAGCGGTTA
>CAYZIX010000253.1:0-4177 GCA_964478395.1 uncultured Candidatus Solibacter sp. | reverse complement strand
GTGCCGTATTTCATCCTGTCCTATGAACGGTCGCGGAACCGCATCGCCTCAGTGGCCAACGGGCGTGTGCCCACGGTGGCCGAACGCGCCGGCGATTTCTCTTCGGCCGGGATTCAGGCCACCGACCCGCTGAGCGGCGCCCCCTTCCCGGGTGGAGCCATCCCGGGAAGCCGGATCAGCACGCAGGCGGCGGCGTTGCTAAGCCTGTACCCGCGCGCCAGCGCCTCCTCAATGGCGGGCTACAACCTGGAAACGCCGGTCATCCGGGGCTGGCACCGCGATGCGTGGAAAGCGCTGGCGATGAAGTCCGTAGGGCGGGGAAGTTTGACCGGAGAGTTCTCCACCGAAAGTGTCCGCGCGGACGAGTCGACGCTGTTCGGGTTTCTCGACCGCAAGCAATCGGGTGCAACCAAGGCCTCGCTGGCGTGGGTGCCCGGTCGCCCGGAGGCTTGGCAAGGACGATTTGCCGTGACGTTCGAGCGGCAGTACGAACGAGCGCTTCCATTCTTCGCCGACGTGCGCGACATCGCGGGCGAGGCCGGCATCGCTGGCTCCAGCCAGCGCGCCGCCGATTGGGGACCGCCCACGCTTTCCTTTTCCAGCGGCATGAGCGGCCTGAACGATGTCACGGCCTCGCGCCTGCAGACGCAAAACGTGGGTGCCTCGGCGGCCGAAAGCGGGAGTTTCGGGCCGTGGCAGGTACGCGCCGGGCTCAGTTTTACGCGCCGTCAACGCAATCAGCTTGGTCTCATCAATCCGCGCGGAAGCTTCGGATTCACGGGGGCGGCGACGGGCATCGATATGGCGGACTTCCTGCTCGGCTTGCCCGACACCGTCTCCCTCGCCACCGGACCGGCCGACCGTTATCTGCGCGCGAACGAGTGGGCCGCCTATGGGGTCACGGAGTGGCGTCCGGCTGCGAGCCTGACGGTGAACGCCGGCGCGCGCTGGGAATACCCCACGCCCTACACGGAACGCTATCGCCGTCTGGCGAATCTGACGGTCGCGCCGGGCTTCGCTTCCGCCCAGGTGGCGACCGCGACGGTGTCGGGCGACGCTCTTGTGCGGCCGTTTCGCGCGATGGTCGAGCCGCGCGTGTCGCTGACGTGGTTGCCCGTGATTGGCTCGTCACTGGTGGTGCGCGCCGGCTATGGCATCTACGCCGACACGGGCGCCTACGAGTCCATCGCGGCCTCGCTGGCGGCTCAGCCGCCGTTTGGACGGAGCTTCGTCATCAGCGGCATATCCGGCACCGCGCTCACCATGGCCACGGCGCTCGCCGCATCGGGCGACGCGCTGGGCACCTTCGGCGTAGATGGCAGCTTCCGGCCCGGATACGCGCAGAACTGGCAATTCTCTGCCGAGCGCGACCTGGTTTGGGGACTGGTGGCAAAGGTCGGCTACCTGGGCATCAAGGGGACGCACGCGCGGCAGTCCATCTACCCAAACACGTACCCGGCGGGAGGCGCCGTAAACTGTCCTTCCTGTCCGTCGGGCTTCGAATACATCCTCTCCGGCGGCAACTCCAGCCGCCACGCGGGCCAGTTCGAGGTGCGGCGGCGGCTGCGCGGTGGATGGTCGGTGAAATCGCAAACCACCTGGGCCAAGAGCATCGACAACGCCGCCCTTGGCGGAGGCGCACAGACGGCGCTGGTGGCGCAGAACTGGGCTGATCTTGCGGCCGAACGAGGCCTTTCCAGCTTTGATCAGCGGCTCACCGAACGCCTGACCGCGGACTACACCCTGCGGTTCTCTTCGGGCTGGCGCCATCGCCTCTTGGACGAGTGGCGCCTGGCGAGCGATCTGACCCTCGGCACCGGCATGCCGCTGACGCCCGTCTATCCGCAGGCCATTGGCGGAGCCGGCTTTATCGGCAATCTGCGGCCGGACTATACCGGCACGTCCCTGCGCAATGCGCCCGAAGGACTGCACGTAAATCCCACCGCCTTCACCGCGCCCGTGGCGGGACAATGGGGCAACGCGGGCCGCAACATCATCACTGGCCCCGGCCAGTTCGCCCTGAACGCCGGCTTGTGGCGGACCTTGCGGCTGGGCGGCCGGGCCAGCGCCGACCTGCGCTTGGACGTCACCAATTTGCTGAACCATCCCACCTTCACGCGCTGGGACACCACTCTAGACAGCGTGCTGTTCGGCCGCCCGGTGGCGGCCAACGCGATGCGCTCGGCCAAGCTCAGTCTGGAGGTGCGGTATTGATGCGCCTCTGCGCGGTCGGGCTGTTGGCTGCTGGGTGGTTGGCCGCCCAGGACACCGGCGTGCCGACCTTCCGCAGCGACACCCGGCTGGTCATCCGCGCTGTGAAGGTTCGCGACGGACAGGGGCGCGCGGTGGAAGGCTTGGCGGCCGGGGATTTTGTGGTGACCGAGAACGGCGCGCCGCAGCGCATCGCCCTCTGTGAATTCCAACGCACCGCCGATGCGGACGACGCCACAGCCATCGCCGCGGTCGGCCAGCCGTCCGCCGCGCGGCCGGCCCGGCGCCTGTTGGTGCTCTACTTCGACCTCGGCGGCATCGGGCGCCGGTCGCTCGGACGTGCCTTCGCCGCAGCCGGCAACTTCGTCGAGCGGCGCGTGTCCAGCTCCGACGCCGTGGCGGTGATGGCCAACGTGCACGGGCGCATGCGCATGGTGCAGGACTTCACCTCCGATCGCGCCCTGCTGCTC
The DNA here is from genome assembly GCA_964478395.1 of uncultured Candidatus Solibacter sp. Classification (GTDB taxonomy): domain Bacteria; phylum Acidobacteriota; class Terriglobia; order Bryobacterales; family Bryobacteraceae; genus Paludibaculum. Next base: position 1,496 of record CAYZIX010000253.1, on the reverse strand, counting down.
GCCGCGCTCGGCAGTCTGGCCAATCCGGATGAGGAATCGGTCGAACCGGAAAGCAGCTTCACCTTCGGCGCCAACAACGGCGAGTTCAATGTCTTCGCCACCGACCGCCGGCTGGCGGCTCTCGAACGCGCGGCGCGGCAGCTCGAAAAGACGCGCGAGCGCAAGGCGCTCATCTATTTCGCCGCCGGCTGGGGCCTGCAGGACGGCCGCAATCTGGCTGAGATGCGCGCGCTGGCGAATACCGCGCGGCGGGCCAATGTCGAAATCTATCCCATCGATACGCGCGGCCTCGTGGCGGAGCCGCCGCTCGGCGACGCCTCGGTGGCCAGCCCAGGCGGCGTGGAGGTCTATAGCGGAGCCGCCGTGACAGCACGCACCGAGCTCTTCGAGCAGTCGCAGGATGCGCTCTATTCTCTGGCGGCCGATACCGGCGGAAAGGCGTGGCTCAACAACAACGATCTGCAAGCTGGCATCGAACAGGCGCGGCGCCTCTATTCGAGCTACTACCTGATCGGATACTATTCCACCCACACTGAGGCGGATGGCAAGTTCCGCCGCATTGCGATTCGCACGCCCGGCCGCGAGCACCTGAAGCTCGAATATGGCGATGGCTACTTTGGCGACAAGGTCTTTGCGCGCATGACTGCGGCCGACCGTGAACGCCAGCTCGAAGACGCCTTCGCGCTGGAAAGCCCCATCACCGAAATCCCGCTCGCCGCCGCGATCAACTATTTCCAGCTCAACCCGGACGAATGCTACGTGCCGGTGGTCGTCAACGTCGCCGGCGCGGAGTTGATGACCGGACGCCAGCCCGGCGACGGTCGCGTGGAGCTGGATTTGATCGGAGAGATCAAGGACAGCAACGGCCTCACGGTGAAAACGCTGCGCGATCGCGTCACCGTGAAACTGGACGCCGTCAGGCGCGAAAAGCTGGCCTCGGGGCTGGTCGAATACGATACGGGCTACACGTTGCTGCCGGGCGAATACGCCTTGAAGCTGCTGGTGCGCGATGGCGGAACGGGACGGATCGGCACGCTGATCCGGCGGTTTGTCATTCCCAATCTGAATCGAATGGGCCCAATGCGGTGGAGTTCGATCGTGCTCGGGGGAGCGCGCGTCCGTATGGGCGAGGCCATCTACTCGGCCGGCCGCGACAAGCGCCAGACGACCAATCCGCTGGTTGACGACGGGCGCAAGCTGGTGCCGAGCGTGACGCGCGTGTTTGACGGTGACCGCTCGATGGTGATCTACGTCGAAGTCTACCGTCCGGAGACTCCCGCGCCAGGGCCAGTCACAGCTTATGTCGGTTTGTATCGCGGCGGGACGAAGGTTCTTGAGACAGCCCCCACTGAGTTTCGGGCGTCGGAAGGGACCCGGCTAAAGACAACGCGCATTGAGCTGAAAGCGCCGTTGGCGGCGCTCGGCGCCGGCCGTTACGATTGTCAGGTATCGCTGATCGACCGGCGGAGCGGACGCACACTGTTTTGGCGCGCGCC
>CAYZIX010000252.1:0-4178 GCA_964478395.1 uncultured Candidatus Solibacter sp. | reverse complement strand
CCTTCAACAGCCGCTTCGAGCGTTTCCTCAACCTCTACGACTCCGCCGTCACCCGCGCGCTCCAACGCCCCATGCGCGTGCTGGCCGGCTTTGGAGCGCTCTTTCTCATCAGTCTGGCCGTCTACCCCTTCATCGGCCTCGCCTTCTTCCCGCGCACCGATCCGGGCCAGTTCGTCATGAACCTGAAAATGCCCTCCGGCACTCGCATCCAGGTGACCGAAAAGGCGGTCGAGCAGGTGGAGCAGATCATACGCCGCATCGTGCCGCCCGGCGAACTCGGCGTCATCGTCTCGAACATCGGCCTCGCGCCGGACTTCTCCGCCATGTACTCGTCCAACTCCGGCGTCCATACGGCCTTCGTTCAGGTGAGTCTCAAGGACGACCACCGCCTGTCTAGCTTCGACTACATGCAGCGCGTCCGCAACGCGCTGGCTCGCGAGATGCCGCAGCTCGAAACCTACTTCCAGACTGGTGGTCTCATGGACGCCGTGCTGAATCTCGGCATGCCGGCGCCTATCGACGTGCAGGTGGGCGGCTCCAACCTGGAAAGCTCCTACGGCTTCGCCTCTCATCTGGCCTCGCGCATCCGCACGCTGCCAGGCCTCTCGGGCGTCTATATCCCGCAGGACATCGACTACCCCGCCATACAGCTCGACATCGACCGCACTCGCTCAAGCCAGCTCGGCCTCGATCAGCGCGAGGTGGTCAACAACGTCCTCACCGCGCTCACCTCCAGCGGCATGATCGCGCCCACGTTCTGGATTGATCCGAAATCCGGCCTGGACTACCTGCTCACCGTGCAGTACCCGGAAAATCAGATCCACAACTTCGGTGACCTGCGCGCCATTCCGCTGCGCGGCGGCCGCTCCACCGAGCCCACGCGCCTCGACGCTGTTGCCACCACGCGCCACATGCTCTCGCCCACCGAGGTGGACCACTACCAGCTACGCCGCGTCACCGACATCTTCGTCAGCCCGTCCGGCGAGGCGCTCGGCGCCACCGCCTCCGCCATCCAGCGCATCGTCAACGAAGCGCGCATCCCCAAAGGCCTTACCGTCGATCTGCGCGGCAGCGTCCTCGGCATGTGGGCCTCGTTCCACAGCTTTGGCGTCGGCCTGATGCTCTCTCTGCTGCTGCTCTACCTGATCCTGGTGGCGCAGTTCCGGTCGTTTGCCGATCCGCTGCTCATTCTGCTGGCCGTGCCTCCGGCGCTTTCGGGCGTATTGCTGACACTCGCCTCCACGGGCACCACGCTGAACGTCATGTCACTGATGGGCGTGGTCATGCTGGTCGGCATCGCCGTATCGAACTCCATTCTGATCGTCGAATTCACGCGGCACCTGCGCTCGGAGGGCATGGACGTCCGCGCCGCCGTGGCGCTGGCCTGCCGCGTCCGTCTCCGCCCCGTACTTATGACCTCACTCGCCACCATCATCGGCCTGCTTCCCATGGCCCTCAAGCTCGGCGCCGGTTCGGAATCCTATGCCCCGCTGGCCCGCGTCATCATCGGCGGCCTCGCCTTCTCTGTCGCCTGGACCGTCTTCCTCGTTCCGGCCGCTTACCTGCTCTGGCACGGCCGCCACATGGAGGCCGCTCATGCGTAGCCGCACACTTCTCATTGCTCTGTTGATCACGGTGCCGGCCGCGGCCGCGCGCCTTACATTGGCCGGCGCCGAGAAGATGGCGCTGACGCAGCACCCACGCCTGGAAGCAGCCCACTGGCGCGCGCAGGCCGACGCTGCCGTCCCGGCGGAGATCCGCTCGCGCGAGTTGCCGCAGGTGCACGCCAGCTCCACCGGCGCGCTCGCCGAAAACGACCGCACACGCATCCTGGCCGGCGCGGTGAACAACCCCTCGGTGTATAACCGTCTCGGCTTCGGTCTCTCCGCCTCGGAGATGCTTACCGATTTCGGCCGCACCGGCCACCTCGTCCAAAGCGCCCGTCTCTCGGCCTCCGCTTCCGCAGAAGCTGAGCGCGGCGTCCGTGCCCAAATCCTCCTGCGTGTCGACCGCGCCTACTTCTCCGCCCTCGCCGCCCAGGCCGTGCTCCGCGTCGCACGCGAAACCGTGCGTGAGCGCCAGTTGGTGGTCGACCAGACCTCCGCACTGGCGCGCAACAAATTGAAGTCCGAGCTCGACGTCACCTTCGCGCGCGTCAACCTCGAAGAAGCGCGGCTCATCGAAAACAATGCGTTGAACGACGCCCGTTCCGCCATGGTCACACTCGCCAATGCGCTGGGCGTCGACGGTGGGCCCGAGTTCGAACTGGTTGAGGAGCCTATGCCGGACGCACTCCCAGCGCAGTGGGACAGCGTCGTCGCAACCGCTGAAGCGAACCGTCCCGAACTCCGCCAAGCCCACCTCGCCGAGCGCGCTGCGGCCGAAACCGTCGCGGCTGAGCATGCTCTCGGCCGCCCCACCGTTTCGGCGGCTCTCTTCACCGGTGTTGCGCCACTCCATATTCAGGCGCTTGAAAACCACTGGAACGCTGCCGCGTTGAACGTCGATATTCCCGTTTTTAACGGCGGTCTTTTCAAAAGCCGCCGCCAGCAAGCCGACGCACGCCTGAAAGAGGCCACCGCCGCAACCCGGGACGCCACGGACAACGTCGCCCGCGATGTCCGCCTCGCTTATCTCGACGCCGTCAGCGCTTACGAACGGCTCCAGGTCACCGCCTCGCTGCTCGGCCAAGCCCAGCAGTCGCTCAAGCTTGCCCAATCGCGCTACGACCTCGGTCTTGGCAACATCATCGAGCTCAGCCAGGCGCAGCTCAATCTGACGCGCGCGCAAATCGCCCAGGCCAGTGCGCGCTTTGATTACCAGGCCCGCCGCGTGCAGCTTGATTACGAGACCGGAACACGTTAATTATCTTTCCTGCCATAACGGTGTTTAGTGCGTTATACTTTCGCACTACTGCATGTCCGAGCGGCAAGAACTCTCTGGCTGGGGACAAATCGCCGGATTACTCGGCGTTACGGAGAGGACTGCGTTCACCTATGAGCGGAAATTGGGGTTGCCCGTCCACCATATGCCCGGTGTGCGCGGCCGCGTTTGGGCATTCTCTGACGAAATTGAGGCCTGGAAGCTCAGCCATAGAGAAATCCCCGCTGAGCACGGTCGCCACCGGCTCTGGGCCACGCTTGCCGTCGGTCTGCTGACGGCGGCCGGCCTCGGCGCTTGGATGCTTACGGCGCAACGCGGGGAGCCCGCCATTTACCGCATCTCCGGCAATGTGCTCACCGTGCTCGATAATCAGAGCCGCGTTGTCTGGCGCCACGAGTTCCCCGCCCCGCCGGCTCGCTCTGAGTTCTGGCCCAATGCCCTCTTTTCCGACTTCGATGGCGACGGCAAAATCGAAACGTTGTTCAACTATTCGCTCGGCAACGGGCCCGCCGATGCCCACCCGCCCGCCAACGCCGTTCTTTATCTCTTTGATGACCGCGGGCAGGTGAAATGGTCCGCTCCATTCGGCACACCCATTTCCAGCCGCACCGGAGAAGACTATTCGCAGGGGCAGTACACCATCAACCTGCTCGACCGCTTACACGCGCCCCGGCCGGACGGCGGGCTGATTGTGGCGGGCGGAGGCACCCACAGCCCCTGGACCTACGAGATCGCGATTTATACCGCTGCCGGACGCAAGGTGGACGCCTACCTGCACCCCGGCTGGCTCAGCTCCATCGCCATTGCCGACCTGAACGGCGATGGCGTCGACGAAATCATCCTGGGCGGCATGAACAGTGGGTACTGGGAGCAGGGCTATGGCGCGACATTGGCGGTGCTCGATTCGCGCCGCATCGCCGGCCAGGGCAGCGTCCCGCCGCGCACGGGCTTTCCGGCCGCCAACCTGCCCACCGGGCAGGAGGCTGCGGTGATTCTATTCCGTGACTTCGCGCCCACCCGTACGCTGTCCCTTGCCTGTCGCATTACGTCCATTGAGGCGGGCGACAACTACTTGCAGGCGCGGGCGCGGCAGGACGATGGGGCCCGTACCCAGGTCGACTACCGCCTGGACGGCCACCTGCGCCTGGTCAGCGTCCTGCCCGACTCGCCGCTGGCCGAAAAGCTCCTCGCCGGCCTGCGTAAGCCGATTGATGCCGCCACGCGCCACCGGGAGTTGATGCGGCGCCTCGGTGACATCAAGGTACTCAGAAACGAATTTGCCGCCAGCGAAGGCC
>CAYZIX010000251.1:0-4182 GCA_964478395.1 uncultured Candidatus Solibacter sp. | reverse complement strand
GCCAATTTCGCGCTGTTCCGGCCGTTGCACGTCGCGGAGGCGGAGCGCTTAATGACCATTACCGGTATGAAGCGGGGCGGGCCGGGCGGCGCACTCTCTTACGCCGAAGTGCGCGACATGGGGCGCGGCGGGCGGGCGTGGACGGGCGTGGCGGCGTTCGATCCGATGGTGGCGGCCGGCATACAGGGCCACGACGGTGTACGCCGCGCCTGGGGCTTCCTGGTGACGGCGAACTTTTTTGATGTGGTCCAGCCGGGTTTCGCGCTGGGGCGCGGCTTCACGGCGGGGGCGGACGATGTGGCCGGCGCACCGGCGCGCATCGTGCTCAGCAACAATCTCTGGCGTTTCCGTTTTGGCGCCGATCCGGATATCGTCGGCCGCGAAGTTATGGTGAACCGGCGGCCGATGACTGTCGTTGGCGTCACCGCCGCCGGCTTTCAGGGCACCGAAGTAGGTATGGTGTCGGACTACTATCTCCCGTTCTCGCAGTTGGCCGAGCGCAGCGCCTCGAAGGATGAAACGGACCGCGCGTGGCTTGAACGTTACGATTCGCAGTGGCTCACCGCGCTGGCGCGCTTGCGCCCGGGTTCGACCGTCGCGCAGGCGCAGGCGGAGCTCAACGGCATTTCCGACGAGATCCGCACGCGCGTCGCCAACCGGCCGCCGGGCCGGCGCTTTTATGCCGAAAGGGCCGGGCAGTTGACGCCGTTTCTGCGGCGCCTGGCTGTACCGGCCTTTGTGCTACTGATGGGCGTGACGCTGCTTGTGCTGCTCACGGCCTGCGCCAACGTGGCCAACCTGATGCTGGCGCGCGCTTCGGCGCGTGGCCGGGAAATTGCCACGCGCATTGCACTGGGCGCTGGCCGCGCGCGGCTGGTCCGCCAACTGCTCACGGAAAGCCTGCTGCTCGGCCTATCCGGTGGTGTGCTGGGCCTGGGGCTGGCCGAATGGGCCGGCCGCCACATCGGAGCCTTCCGCTTGCCCATCCCTATTCCGGTGGACTTGACGGCGACGGTGGACCACCGCGTGGCGTTGTTTGCCATGGTGCTGGCTTTGGTGGTGACGCTCGCCTTCGGGTTGGCTCCGGCGCTTGGGGCCACGCGGCCGTCCGGGGCTACGGTGGCGCCACGCACGGGGCCGCGCAACGCGCTGGTGGTGGCGCAGGTGGCCGTATCCACAGTCCTGGTGATTGGCTCGGCGTTGGCTTTGCGAAGCCTGTCGGCCACGCGCCAGGTGGATCCGGGCCTGGACCCGCGTCAGTTGATTCTGGTCCAGTTCGATCCCAGTCTGAGCCGTTACGACGGGGACAAGACTGCGCGCCTGATTGAAGACGTGCTGGCCGGCGCCGCCACCGTGCCCGGTGTGCGTTCGGCGAGCGTCGTCGACATCCTGCCTCTAAGTTTGGCAAGTCACACGATGCCGGTCGCGGCCGATGGCGGCGCCGCTGAAAGCGTTGCCATACTGTCGGTTGGTCCGCGGTACTTTGAAACCGCCGGCACGCCGCTGTTGGCCGGGTTGGAGCTCGCCTCCGAAACGGATGCCGTGATCGTGAACCAGGAGTTGGCGCGGCGCCTGTGGCCCGGTCAGAACGCGTTGGGCCGCTATCTCTCATTTGGCGGACGGCGCGCACGTGTTGTTGGCGTCGCGGCCAATGCGAAATACCGCGCGTTGCAGGAGTCGGCCACACCAATTCTCTATCAGCCGATTCTGGCCGCTGGCGCCTCCTGGCGCGGCATGGACGGGGTTACGCTGCTGGCGCGCACCTCCGGGCCGGCGGTCGAGGTGGGCCGTGCGCTGGCCGACAGCCTGCGGCGGCGCGACGCAAGCCTGGTGGTGAACAGTGTGACCACCATGGAGGCGCACGTCGACGACGCGCTGTTTCTGCCGCGTCTGGCGGCGTCGCTCCTTGGCCTGTGCGGCGCCATGGGGCTGTTCATCGCCGCCATCGGCATCTACGGCGTGGTCAGCTTCGCTGTGGAGCGGCGGCGGCGCGAACTGGCCATTCGCATGGCGCTGGGCGCGCGCGCCGGGCAGGTGCTCGGTATGGTGCTGCGCCATGGCGCCGTGCTGGCGGTGGTTGGAATTACGCTCGGCCTTGCGGCCGGACTGGCGCTGGCACGTCTGGCGCGCAGCCTGATCTACGGCGTCGACTCGGCCGACCCGCTAACGTTTGTCTCCGTTCCGGTGCTGTTGATGGCTGTGGCTCTCGTGGCCACCGCCGTGCCGGCGCGGCGTGCGGCGGCCACGGATCCAAACGGAATTCTGCGGGCTGAATAATCAGGCGATGCGGTAGCGCTCGATTTCGGCGTCGATCAGTTCGACGCCGAAGCCGGGCTCCGTGCGCGGCTCCATGTAGCCATTCACCGGCTTCAACGGATTGGCGACGACCCGATCGAACATCTTGACGCCCGACTCGGCCAGGAAGTACTCGACAAAGATCGCGTTCGGGATGGTGGCGCACAGCGGCGCGTGAAAATCCCAGTGGTAATGTGGCGCAACGGGCACATCAAATGCCGCCGCCATGTGCGCCACTTTCAGCCACTCCGACACACCGCCCACCACTGTCACGTCGGGCTGCAAGATGGACGCGGCGCGCTGCTCAATCAACTGTGCAAAGGCCCAGCGGGTGCTCTCCAGTTCGCCCGTGGCCACCGGTGTGCGGATGGCTTCGGCGATGCGCGCCATGGCGGAAATATTGTCGGCGCGGACGGGCTCTTCAATCCAGTAGGGCCGGAATTCTTCCAGCCGCTCCATGGCCGCAATCGCTTCCGGAGCGCTCTTCCAGCCGCCATTGGCGTCCAGCAGCAGATCCACGCCGTCGCCCAGCGCGGCGCGAACGGCGCCAATGCGCTTCGCGTCGGCGCGCGCGTCCAGTCCGCCCACCTTCAGCTTCAACGCGGTGAAGCCTTGCGCCACCACGGCCGACGTCTCGCGCACCAGATCGTCAATCGACTGGCCGCCGCGATAGTATCCGCCCGTCGCGTAGCAGCGCAGGCGGCGCGCGTGCACGCCCAGCAGATCCGCAATGGGCAGCCCGGCGGATTTCGCGCGTGCATCCCACAGCGCAATGTCGATGGCGCTGATGGTGCGCAGCGCGGCGCCGCGCCGGCCGGCCTGGATCGACTGCCGGAACATCTCGGCCCACAGCCGCTCGCTCTCACACGCGTCGGCGCCTTCAAGGATCGGCCTGTATATTTCGTCGATCAGCGCCAGCATCGCGCGCGAGCCGTCATAACCCAGTGCGAAACCCAGGCCCACGGCGGAGTCCGTGTGGACGCGCACAATCAGGTGATCGCGGTGCGTGATCAGGCGGACCGCATCCTGCACCGGGCTTGGCAGCGGGATGGAGATCGCCAGCGCTTCAACGCGGCGGATTTGCATGGCGGCTTACTCCTGCGGGCCGTGTTCGAGGAAGGCCCGCAAACGATGACTGCGGCTGGGGTGGCGCAACTTGCGCAGCGCCTTGGCTTCAATCTGGCGGATGCGTTCGCGCGTGACGGCGAAATGCTGGCCCACCTCTTCCAGCGTGTGCTCGGAGCCGTCCTGCAACCCGAAGCGCATTTTGATGATCTTTTCTTCGCGTGGGCTAAGGGTTTTCAGCACTTCGGCCGTCTGCTCCCGCAAATTCAAATTAATTACGGCTTCAGATGGCGAAACAACGCGCTTGTCGACGATAAAATCGCCGAGGTGCGACTCTTCTTCCTCGCCCACCGGCGTCTCCAGCGAGATCGGCTCCTGCGCGATGCGCAGCACCTTGCGCACCTTGGGAACGGACAGATCCAGGCGTTTGGCCAGCTCCTCGGTGGAAGGCTCGCGGCCCAGTTCCTGCTGGAGCTGGCGCTGCGTGCGCACCATCTTGTTGATGGTCTCGATCATGTGCACCGGAATGCGGATGGTGCGGGCCTGATCGGCGATGGCGCGCGTGATGGCCTGGCGCACCCACCACGTGGCGTAGGTCGAGAACTTGTAGCCGCGCCGGTAATCGAATTTATCCACGGCTTTCATCAGGCCGATGTTGCCTTCCTGGATCAGATCGAGGAATTGCAGCCCGCGGTTGGTGTAGCGCTTGGCGATGGAAACCACCAGGCGCAGGTTGGCCTCGATGAGCTGTTTCTTGGCCGCGTCGGCGTCGTCTTCACCGCGTTCGGCCACCGTCAGCGTGCGGCGCAGCTCGGTGGCCGC
>CAYZIX010000250.1:0-4216 GCA_964478395.1 uncultured Candidatus Solibacter sp. | reverse complement strand
AGGCCGGTGGAAATCGGCCCCATGCCGGGCTCGGTGCCGGCCGGCAGTTTGCCTCTGGCCTGCTGGATGCGTTCATTGACGAGTTGGCGGGCGAAGTAGATGTCGGTGCCGTCCGCGAAGATGACGGTGACCTGCGACAGGCCGTAGCGCGACAGCGAACGGGTCTGTTGCAGGCCGGGCAAGCCGGCCATGACGGTTTCAATCGGGTAGGTAATGCGCTGCTCGGCTTCGAGCGGCGAATAACCGGGCGCTGCCGTGTTGATCTGGACCTGCACATTGGTGATGTCGGGGACGGCATCGATCGGCAATTTCTGGTAGTTATAAACGCCCAGCGCTGCCATGCCGAGCACCATCAGCAGCACCAACCAGCGCTGCTCAATGGCAAAACGGATGATTTTTTCGAACATGGGGATCTTTCGGTTAGAGCGCCGCGTCGCCGCGTTCGCCGGAGCGGATGCGCAGCACGTCGGCAAGTTCGGAAACTGCGATCAAGCCGTCGCCGGGAAGGCCGGTATCGGCGGCGGCGCGAATGGCCTCGACCACCGTTGGCACTTGCTCGTCCGGGCTGAACATCATCAAGACCAGGCGGTCGTGTGCGTCGGGGTTCCACTCGGTGGCGGCGAAGGCATGGTGCGGACCTTGTCCGCGGGAATGGCCGTACGCCGGAAAGATCGTGAATCCGGACAAATGTGCCAGGCCATGCAGGGCGTGTTCGATCCGCTCCAGACGATGGGGCTGCACAATGGCGATGATCTGTTTCATGATGATCTCCTAGTGGTCGTGGCTGGCGCCGGATTTACCCAGATCGGCCTTGATCAGGAAGCTGTTTTGCGCGGCGTACTGCTCACCCGCGTTGAGCCCGTTGATGACTTCGATGAATTTGCCGTCGCTGCGCCCCAGTTGCACGGGCCGCGCTTCGAGGTTGTCGCCGTAGCGACCGAAGACAACGGTCCAGTCGCGCACGCTCTGGATCGCCTCGGCCGAGACCGCCACCGGCACCTCGACCTCATCGGCCACCACTTCGATGTTGACCGGCAGACCGGGACGCCAGATGCCTTTCGGGTTGGGCAGTACGACCCGCGCCTTCGCGGTCCGGGTCTGCTCTCCGATCAGCGAGCCAACGTAGGAGACGGTGCCGCTGCTCTGGGAGTCGAACGCGGTCGCCTTGACGCTGGCTTTCTGGCCGACCTTGACGGTATTGAGGTCTTTGGCATAAATCGTCATCTCGGCCCACACCGTGGACAGGTCGGCGATGATGAAGATGTTGGCGTCGTCCTTGACCGCCTCGCCCAGGGAAAGGTGCTTCTCGACCACTACGCCGTCGATCGGGGCACGAATCTCGTAGCGCGTCAGATTGCCGCTGCCGCGCAGCTCACCGCCGAGCGAAGCCAGTTTTTGTTGGGCGTTCTGGGTGGCGATTTCCGCTTCCTGCAGGGCGTTGCCGGCTTGCAAGTAATCCTGTTCGGCGGAAATTTTCTCTTCCCACAGTTTTTTCTCGCGGGCGTAGGTCGTGCGCGCTAGCGCGAGGCGCTTCTGCGCAGCCAGCAGTTCGCTGCGCTGGTCGGCCAGCGCCTGGCTGGAAATCACGGCAAGGATCTGGCCCTTGCGCACCCGGTCGCCGGCATTGGCCGCCGCCGATTCGACGATGCCGGTCAAGCGCGGCACGATGTGCACCTGACGATCCTCGTTGAAGCGGATTTCACCGATCAGTTGCAGGGCGCTCTTGATGCGTGCCGGCCCGGCCGTCAGCACCTCGACGTTATTCTGTTTGAGTTGCTGATCGGACATGGCCACCCGTGCCTCAATCTGCTCGTAGGCGAAACGATACGGCTGGTTGCCGTACTGGGCGGCGATCGTTACGGCAAACGAATGCGGCTCGTCGACCACCGCATTACCCTTGAGGTAGTCCTTTTCCTTGACGAAGGTAAAGGCCTGCGGCGGGCGCCCCAGGCGCTCAACGGTGAGGCTGATCTGGCTGGTCGCCGGGTCAAGTGCCTTACCATCCTGGTAGGCGTAGACGCGAAACTCCGGCTCGACGCCCTGTTCAAAGATGGTGACCTCGACGCCATACCCTTCCTGCGTGAACAGTTTCCCGCCGTGCGGGCCTTTCCGGGGAGCGCTCGCCTCATGGTGTTCTTCGTCGGCGTGCCCCTTGTCGTCCGCATGGCCGTCTTTGGGCGGCTCACCGTGGTGTTCCTTGTCGGCATGCGTAGCCGCTTCCGTGTGACTGCCGTGACCATGCTCGTCGTTTTCCGGTTGCGACTTGTCGGTGCCGAGGATCAGCCCGGCGAGTAAGACGCCGGCAACCAGAACGCCGGCAATGGAAAGCGTTTGTTTCTTCTTGAAATCGATTTTCATGGGGAGTCCTACGGTTTTGTCACGGCTGGGGCCGAGGGGGAACTGGCCGATGCTTCGCCAAGAATGCGTTCGATCTCAGCCGCAGACCGATGCGCCTCGGCCAGTGCGCGCAGATACTGGGATTTGGCCTGGAATGAAGTGCGCTGGGCGTCCAGCACGTCGAGGAAGCTGAACTTGCCCAGTTCGAAGCCTTTGGTCGCGGCATCGTAGGCACTTTGCGCCCCGGGCAGGATCTCCCGCCGCAGCGACTCCGTCTCCCCGCGTGCGGTATTCAGTCGCTCATAGGCCAGTGTCAGTTCGTTGGACAGGCGGATTTCGGTGGCCGACAGGTCATCGCGCGCCTTGTCGGTCCGGTGCAGCGCTTCCAGCAGGTTGCCCTGATTGCGGTCGAACACGGGGATGGGAATCGACAAGCCGAGAATCGCCTGATTTCTGCCCAGTTGTTCATCGCGTTGGGCGCCCAGACTGACCGTCACGTTCGGAACGCGCCGGCTGCGTTCGATCTCCGCCAGGGCTTGCCGGCGGTCAACCTCGATTTTTGCCCGCAACAGGTTGGGCGACGTGGCCAGGCGGGCGTTCAGATCAGCCAGCGCGGGAAGCGGCGGCAAGGCATCCAGATCACCTTCGGCGCGCTCGAAACGAGGCGCCGGATTACCCCAAAGGCCAGCGAGACGCTTGCGGGCCGTGGCCAGCTCACTGACCGCCAGCGTCAATTCAATCCGCACACCGGCTTCAGCCACGCGTGCCTTGGTTTCTTCGACCGGTGACACCTTGCCGGCGGTGACCCGGCGCGAGGCGGCACTGCTGGCGCGTTGCGCCAGTTCGACCGAGCCCTGCGCCAGGCGCAAACGTTCCTGGGCAATGAGCACATCGAAGAAGGCCGCCACCACGGCGGCACGGATTTCGGCGCGCTTGGCGTCCAGTTCCGCCGATGCGGCATCGCGGCCCCGCTCGGCGGCATCGATCCTGGCGGCGCGCTTGCCACCCAGTTCGATCGGCTGGTTCAACTGTAGTGTCGTGGTCCGCGTCGCCTTCTGCGTATCCTCAATGAGCGTTGCAAGCTCCGGATTCGGGCGGACTTGCGCCTGAATGATCGTTGCTTCGATGGCTTCCAGTTCGCGTCTCGCGCCCGACAGTTCCGGGCTGGCACCCAATGCCAGGACCAGCGCCGCCTTCAGGCTGAGTGGGTTCGCCGGTTCGGCAGAGCGCGGCGCGCTGGCATTACTGATTTCGTAATTGCCGCTACGTCCGATATCGACCGTTTGTGCAAAAGAGGGGTTGAATAACAGCGCCGCCAACCCAAGCGGCAAAAGACGTCTTCGCATCGAATTCTCCAGAAATTACAGGATAAATTCGGCGAAACGGAGAGCGCTGGCTACAAAGCGCGTGCTGACTTGAGAACTAGCATCCGTCCCGCCGTATCAGGCGAGCGAGGACCAGTTGGGACGTTCGGGGTGTGCGAGAGGTGGCTCGGTCAAATTCCCCGGTAGCCATGAAATCGCAAAAGACGCGGCAGCGGAAGCTGGCAAGCTGACGATGCTAAAGATCGCGGCAACGCAACCGGCATGGCAGGCAACACAATCGCCGTCGACGCCACCACCGAGGGTTTTAGCGTCCGGGGCGCCGACGTGATCGGCATCGGCCTGATGCTTGTGGTCGTGATGACCGAAGTGCTGTGCAGCCGACCCGGTCTCGTGCTGGCAATAGCCAGCCGCCGCCGCCCAGGTGAACTGGAACGGCAGAAAAACGAGAAGGAGGATGGTCAGCCAGCGGCGCATGGGCGGGATTGTATCAGCGATAGTCTTTATCGCCGGTCCACCGCAGAATGCGCACGCCGTTACCCACCACCAGCAGACTC
>CAYZIX010000249.1:0-4268 GCA_964478395.1 uncultured Candidatus Solibacter sp. | reverse complement strand
CGTTGAGCTTGTTCATGACGCTCATCCACTCCCCGGCCAGCGAACCGGCGACGATGACGAGCAGAGCTCCGAACAGCACGTTCACACCCAGGCGCTGGAACTTCGGCTCGACGCCGCTCACCAGCGGGCCGATGTACAGCCCCGCAGCCAGCCAGGCCGTGGCAATCCAGAAGATGCCGAGTTGCACGTGCCACGTGCGAGCCACGGTGTAGGGCAGGATCTTCGAGAGCTGGAAGCCGTAGAAGCTGTCGCCTTCGACGCCGTAATGGGCGGTGATCACACCAACCAGGATTTGGACCAGGATCAGTGCCGCCACCACCCAGAAATATTTCAGCGTCGCGCGCTGAGAGGGCGTGGAAACCCAGCCGGCCAGCGGGTCGGTGGTCGGCGTTGGGGCTGGCGCCTCTGCCTTCTGCGCGGCATACCACCAAGCCATACCGCAGATACCGGCCAGCAGCATGAGGATGCTGACGCCGGTCCACATGACGGCTTCGCCGGTGGGGACGTTGCCGGCCAGCGGCTCGTGCGGCCAGTTGTGGGTGTAGCTGACGGTGTCGCCGGGGCGATTGGCGGCGGCGGCCCAGGCGGTCCACCAGAAGAACGCGGCCAGATGGCGGGCGCGCACCGGATCGGTGACTGTCCCGGCAGGCAGGGCATAGGCGGCTCGGCCATTGGCGAAAAGGTTCGTGTAATAAGCGACATTCGACTCGAAAGCCGTGGCGCGGGCCGGATCAATTCGCAGCGTGCCGCTGCCGGGGTCGTAATCGTTCGCCCGGAAGACCTGCTGCAGGCGGCCGCGCAACGCGGCCTGCGCATCCGGCGGGATTTCAGCATATGGCCTGGAGTTCTGCTGTTGTGCCCAGGTGTCGAGGACGGTGGTGAGTTCGCGGTGCAGGCTGTCGGCGGTCCAATCCGGCGCCACGTAACTGCCGTGGCCCCAGACCGACCCCAGTTCCATGCCGCCCATGGCCTGCCAGACATTCTGGCCGGCAGTGATCTCGCCGGCGGCAATCACGACGCGCCCGTCCGGCGTGACAACCTGATTCGGAATGGGCGGCATTTCCTGGTAAATGCGGGTCCCAATCCAACCGAGAACGCTAAAGGAAAGAACGAGGATCACGCCAAAGGCGACCCAGAGTTTCTTCATGCGGGAAGGCTCCTCTCTTGGCCAAGATGAACTACGCAGATACGAAAGAATATGACTCCGGTCACATTGGGTGGCAAGGGTGGGGCAATTGCCACAGGCGGGCTACGGGAACTTCACTGTAAACGACTGATTCGGCATGTTATCGTGAAAGAGTTCCACATTCCATACTATTGGCATGCGGATTGCATCCACCAAATGGTCAAGGAGGGGCTGATGCCCAAAGGCTCCGTTGCCATCACCGCCGAACGCTGCAAGGGATGCGGCTTCTGCGTTGAGTTTTGTCCTACAGATGTACTTGAGCTGTCGAGCGCGTTCAACGCCAAGGGATACCACCCGCCGCACATGGTTCATGCCGAAAAATGTTCAGGTTGCAACCTGTGTGGGATGTACTGCCCGGACTTTGCGATCTTCGGCTATAAGGTGCCGGATGGGGCGGTGAAGAAGGGAGGCGCCGAATGACTCACGCCGATCCACGTTGCGTATTGACCGGGACCCACTTCATCAATGGCGACGCCGCTTGCTGTGAGGGCGCGCTGTCGGCGGGTGCGCGATTTGCCGCAGGTTACCCGATTACGGCGTCCACCGAGATTGTCGAGCGCTTCGCCGCGCGCGCGCCGCAGGTGGGCGGAATGTTCATTCAGATGGAAGATGAGCTGGCCAGCTCCATCGCTTTGCAGGGAATGGTGTGGGCCGGGCAGAAGTCGTTTACGGTGACTTCCGGACCGGGCTTTTCGCTGATGATGGAGCATATCGGCTTCGCCGCCATTACGGAAACCCCCTGCGTTTTCGTCGATGTGCAGCGCGCCGGCCCTTCTACCGGCCTTCCCACGCAGCCGGCGCAGGGCGACATGATGCAGGCGCGCTTCGGCTCGCATGGCGATTATATGACCATCGCGCTGTCGCCGAACTCGCCCCAGGAATGTTTCAACCTGGCGGTGAAGGCTTTCAATCTGGCCGAACGCTACCGCGTGCCCGTGATGTTCATGATGGATGAATGCGTCGGCCATATGACCGAAAAGGTGGTGATCCCACCGGCTGACCAGATCCAGATTGAACCGCGGCGCCACACCACCAAGGCGCCGGGTGAGTACAAGATGTATGAAACCGGGCCGGACCTGGTGCCTGAGATGGCCAATGCCGGCGAAGGCTACAAAGTGTATGTCACCGGTCTGACGCACGACGAGCGTGGTTACCCCATCATGAACGCCGTGACGCAGCGCAATCTGATTGGACGGCAGTTCGAGAAGATCCGCCGCGCGGCCGACGAGCTGACGATTGTCGAGAGTGAAGGCCTCGAAGATGCCGATGTGGTTGTAGTGAGCTACGGCATTACGTCGCGTGTTTCGCAGCGCGCCATCCAGGCGGCGCGCGCCAAGGGGATCAAGGTGGGCAAGCTCCGTCTGATCTGCGTCTGGCCGTTCCCGGACAAGCTGATTGCGGAGCTGGCCGGGCGCGTCAAGGCCATGGTGATGCCGGAATTGAACATGGGACAAGTGGTGCTGGCGCTGGAGCGGGCGGCTGCCGGCCGCTGCCAGGTGATCAGCGTGCCGCACCCGGGTGGCACGGTGCACAAGCCGGCCGATATTCTGGCCGCGATTGAGAAGGGGGCGCGATGAGCACGACCGAACTGCACGTCCATAACCCGGTGGAGAACCTGCTGCGCGAGGACCGCATTCCCACCATCTGGTGCCCCGGCTGTGGCATCGGTACGACGGTGAACAGCTTCGCGCACGCACTGACCGGACTGAAGACCGATTTGAAGAAGACCGTGATTGTGAGCGGGATTGGCTGCTCCGGCCGCGTCAGCGGCTACGTGAACCTGGACTCGTTCCACACCACGCACGGCCGCGCCATCCCATTTGCCACGGGCCTGAAGCTGGCCAATCCGGAATTGAATGTGATTGTGTATTCCGGCGACGGCGATTTGACGTCCATCGGCGGCAACCATCTCATCCATGCCGCCCGCCGCAACATGGACCTGCTGGTGGTGTGCGTCAACAACATGATTTACGCCATGACGGGCGGTCAGGCCGCGGCCACCACGCCGGGCACATCCATTTCCACCACCACGCCTTTTGGCGCCTTTGAGCCCGAGCTGAATATCCCGCAACTGGTGGATGCGGCCGGCGCCTCGTTTGTGGCGCGCTGGACGGCGTTTCACGTCAAACAGTTGGAGCGCACGCTGGCCAAGGCGCTCACCAAGAAGGGCTTCCGCTTTGTCGAGGTGCTCAGCCCGTGTCCCACTTACTATCAGCGCAAGAACAATCTGGGCGATGCGCTGACCGCGATGCTCGACTACAAGAAGCGCTCGAAGATCAAGAACGGCTGCAACACGTGGGAAACGATGATTGAGCCGGGTGGCGACATCATCGTGGGCGAATTTGTCGACCGCGAGCGCGAGGATTACCTGACCCGCATGCGGCGCCAGTTGGGCTCGCACTACAGCGAGTTTCCGCCGCAGACCGAAGAAGAAGAAAGGTGCTGTTCGGAATGCTGAAAGAGATCCGCATCGCAGGCTTTGGCGGGCAGGGCGTCCTGTTGTCGGTCCACATCATTGGCCGCTCGGTCTCTCTCTACGAAGGTGGCTTCGCCACCATGACGCAGAACTACGGGCCGGAGGCGCGCGGCGGCGCGGCCAGCGCGGCGCTGGTGATTAGCGATCAGCCGGTGCTCTACCCGTACGCCAACGAACTCGACATTCTCGTGGTGCTCTCGCAGGAAGCCTACACGCGCTTCATTCCCGAGCTCAAAGAGGGCGGAACGCTGATTGTCGAAGAAGAGTTGGTGCGGCTGGACCATCAGGCGCAACACGCCCAGGTCTACAGCATCCCCGCTACGCGCATTGCTGAGGAACTTGGCAAGAAAATGGTGCTGAACGTGGTGATGACCGGCTTCTTCTGCGCCATCACCAAGTCGCTCACTCCGGACGCCTGCCGCAAGGGCATCACCGATGCGGTACCGGCGCGCTTCCTCCAGTTGAACCTCGATGCCTTCGACCGTGGCTACCAGTTCGGGCTGGAGTTGCTCGAAAAAGGTCCGAAGAAGAACGAAACGCTGGTGGACGAGCCACTCGAAACCGAGGCGTAAAGCCCGCAAATGCAACGAGCCCGGACTTTGCTGA
>CAYZIX010000248.1:0-4278 GCA_964478395.1 uncultured Candidatus Solibacter sp. | reverse complement strand
ACGTCCGCGGGCCGCGGAGCTTCGTGATGTCCCACGACCAGACCTGGTTCGGGCCCGCGGCGAGGAGCTCCGGCTTCGCGTACGCGGGGTGCGTCAACTGGTCGCGCCGCTCGCGCGTCTCCCCGCGCCGGGCGAGGAGTCGGTACATCGTGCGCGTCGAGCAGAGGTAGCGCCGCCGGTCCAGGAGCGCGGCGAAGACGGCCCGCGGTGCTTGGTCGACGATATCGGGTGCCCGCAGCAGCGCGAGCACCGCGTCGCGCTCCGCGGCGCGAGCTCGCGCACCGCCGTCATTCGCTCCTCCCGGCGCTGTCTGGGTTCAGCGGCGTGTTCAGCAGCGCCGAGAGTTTTCTTTGGACTTCGATGATCGCTTCGGCCCGCTCGAGGCGGCGCTTGAGCCGCGCGTTCTCGCGCTCCAAACGCTCGACCTCCCGCCGCTCGGCGCGCGTCGGATCCGGCTTCGGGCCGCGCCTGCCGCCCGCACCCGGCTTCAACTCGCCGGCCGCGCGCGCCTTGCGCCAGAGCGCGAGATGGGACGAATAGAGGCCTTCCCGGCGCAGCAGGGCCCCCACCTCGCCGGGCGCGCGGCAGGCCTCCGCCTCCCGCAGGATCCGCGCCTTGTACGCCGCCGGGAACCGACGACGCGTCGCCACCGCCGGAACCTCCGGATCGGGCGCCGCGACGCGTTCCGAGGAGCCCTCTGCGCTTCGCGCCGTCTCGCTGCGCTCGCCGGCGCTCCGCTCCGAGGGCTCCTCGGAACGCGAAGGCCAAGGCGACGACTTCCGCTGTTCGGACTGTTCCATGGACTCGATCGTTCCTCCGCCCTCTACAGTAAACTCACACGGGCGGGTGTCTCATCCACGTTGGCACAGAGGGCGCTCTTGCCCTCGTCGGCGTAGGTGCGAACGATCTCGATGTTGCGCCGCTCGGCGTATTCACGGATCTTGGCGGCCTGATTCTCCGTCGAGTACTGCTGGTGCTCGGTCGACATCCGCACATACTCGGCGGCCCGAAATGTTGGAGGAGGTGACTCCGCCTCTGTTGAAAATTCTTCTGCCTGCATAGACCCGATCACTCATTGTTATGTGCGCCTGCTCTCGGGTCTGCTTTTCACCCCACTGGTGTGGTCACGACCAGCGCGATGCCGGTCGGGATGCACAGGGTTGAAACTGTTGCCATTCAGGATGATCGAGAGCCCATTTGGAGAAAGAAGTTAAGGGCGAATCGCTGGGGTGTCGATCAAGTCCTCTCTTGACACGTCCATCTTGCACGGACACGTCAGGCATACCGGTGTGATCTCGACGATCCATGAAGTGCCGTTTTCCGTTGGAAAGGCTGGGTGTCGTGTGATGCGGTACAGGCCGGTCGGCAGGTCGCACACGTCCATCTTTGCAAGATCGGCGTTTCGGCCTTGATCTCGCGACCGCTGTTGCTCGCGGTTGCGTTGCGCGTACTCAGGGCGAGCGTCGCGATAGTCTCGCCAGTATTCTTGATTTCGTTGCGACCATGCCTGCTGGGCGGCGCGCTGGTTGATCCGGTAGTCGGAATCGGATTGAAGCTTGGCCCGCTGCCACTGACGCTTGCGGGCGCGTTGGCAGTTGGGTGAGGAACAGTAGGCTTGGCCAGGAACTTGTGGGCGCGGCTCGAATGGTTGGCCACAGCAGGCGCAGAGAGTGCTGGACATCAAAGTTCTCCATATGAAAATTCATATGGGAACGGCTGATCGTCAGCGGTAATCCGGGAAGCTCAACACCGGGCAATGATCCGGAAATGCCTGATGGTTGAGGCCGCGCGGTGGGGAGGGTGTCAGTAACCCATGTCGAGTTTTTGTGCCTGTGCGGCCAGCTCGTCCAGTGCCTTGCGGCGCTCACCCAGCATGGCCTGCCGATTGGCCTCGTCCTGAATGATGCGGCACTGCTCGATGATGTCGGCAAAGCTCGGCTGATTCAGCGCCAGCAGACCATCCTCCAGCATTGCGGCGTAGTCCTTTTCGAGCGCCGCCAACGATTCACCTGCCGGGATCAGTTGCAGTTGACCACTGATGGCGGCGAAGTAATCGATCTTGGCACCGGCAGCATCTTTCTCGACGAAGAACACCGATTTGTGTTCTGCAACGGCTTGGGCCAGAGCTTGATCGGCGCAGGCCGCTGCAAAGTGCGGTGTTTTTGCGATGGCGGCCAAGTCGTACCAGTGACGCGAATAACGCTCGCCGCGCAGCCGCCCCTGCAAGCAATACACATGGGCAGCGGTGGCTTTTTCCCAGAAGGTGCGCTCTGCCGCCATCACCAGAGGTTGGGCGACAGGAAAAGTGACGCCTTCGATTTCTGGCGCAATGTCGCATGCCACTGGCTGAATATGGTGCGGCTCGCCCGTGGCGCGGGCACCAAACTCCAACAGGATCGTGGGCGCTGAATATCCGGTTCCCGTTTTGACTGCAGGATAGGCCAGGATCAGCTTGTCCTTATCTTTGCCAGCCAGTGTCAGGCTCGCGTCCAATCCATCTTTCGCCAGCGCCGCAGCAATGACCGGTTTGACCGTTGCTTCGATCCAGTCGGGCAGGCGGTGACGTACCGCGCTGCTGATCTTTTTCTCTTGGCTGGCGGAATCGGGAATGGGGTTGCCTTGCTTCAACAGGTCGGCAGCCAGTTCGCGGATGTCATAGGTGAGATCCACGTCCTCAGAAAACCGATCGATGATGCGATAAACCTTGGACAACGAGGTGCCACCCTTGAAGGTGAGTTTGCTGGCCAAGTCGGATTCGTAAATGGCGGACAGCACCCAGACCACCCAGATGTCTTTTTCGAGCAGATGCGCGGGCCGCCCGCTGCGGGCGGCAGCAAACTCTAGGGCTTCAACCTGATCGTCCCGGCTAAGTGAAAACCAGGACTCAGCCATGGGCCGCTACCTCATTTTGCAGGGCCTCGCTGACCACTTTGGCCATCCAGCTCGGCAGTGCGGCCCGCGCGCCACGCACGGCCTCCCATTCGGACTCGGGCAGCTTGGCGCGCAGTTGCTTCAGCGCCGCCGGTGCGCCCTCTGGCCCCAGCCATGACAGCGCACGGATCACCTTGCCCGCAGGACGTTTGCCCAGCAGCAGTTGCCAGCGGTTGCCGTGCTTGAGCTCCACGCACCGGCTGCCGAGATGCAGGGTGCGGGATGCGCCGGAGGTGAGAAAAACCTCGCGGGTCGGCACCTGCGTGGTCAGGCCCAGTGCATTGGCTTCGGCTGCGCCGTTGGCCACGACCGTTTCACCGCAACTGGCCTCGATGGCCTGCACCACGGACTCGGTGGATGGCGGGCGGGAGCCAAACCGGCCCTCATGGGGGGCGACATAGGCACCGCGACTCACGCGCAGCAGCTTCCCTTCCTGAGCCAGCCGGGACAAGGTTTTGTCGATGGCCGCCCGCGAGCCCAGATGCAGGAACTCCTTGGGCGACAACAGCCCCCCCTCGGGCATGGCCCGGGCGGCAGACAAGATGTTCTCGGCAAGATGGCTCATGGTCATGGCTCCTTTGTCAGAAGTATAAATCAGTATCTGACAAACCGCAATTTGCAGCAGACGTGCCCGGCCAATGGCCGCACAGGTGCCTCCGTGGCCTCGGGAGCACGGATCGCGCATATAAAAAGGGGATTCGCCGAAAGCCAACACGGGTTTCGGCCAGATCATCGAATTCACGGCCTCAAGGCCGAGGTGTTGCTATCTGGTTCAGATTACCATCATCAACTGTTGGTGTTTCGTCATGTGTAGTCAGTTCATCGCATCAATTGCGCTCAGCAGCCAGCCCTCGTGCCGACAACAAATTGGCGGCAAAAGTGACCGCGACCACAAGCAGAACGCTTAATTGAGCCAAGAGCGTTTGCCACGAAGGATAGATGCCGAGCAAGTCGACGCGAGGGACGGCAACCGGACTGACGTGCAGCAACCCAGCTTCTTGCAAGCCAGCAATACCCTTACCTGCAAGCACCACCGCCAGGACTGCCACCAACAACGAACTGGCGGCAAAGAATTGACTGATTGGCAAGCGGGAGCTTGTGCGCAGCAGCACGACCGCCAGCAATGCCAGCAAGGCAGCGCCGGTGCCGAGTCCTGCAAGCAACGGCAAACCATTGCCTTCCGTCCAAAGTGCCGCGTAGAACAGCACCGTCTCGAAAACTTCGCGGTATACCGCCACGAACGCCAGCGAGAACAGGAACCACGCCGTCCGCTTGTTCAGCGCCGCCGATAGTGTGGGTTCCGGAAAGTTTTGCCGGTCCAATTCCAGTAAGTCTTGCCGGTCCTCA
>CAYZIX010000247.1:0-4334 GCA_964478395.1 uncultured Candidatus Solibacter sp. | reverse complement strand
GGCCGGTGTAAGTGGTGAAATACTCCTCCATCGGCTTGCCGTTCACCATCAGCTTGCCGGTGCCGGGACGCAGGAACACGCGCGCAACGGCGCGCTTGCGCCGTCCGGTTCCGAGATATTGCAGCATTGCCATGTTCTAAAAAATCTCTCCCTATTGAACGCTCGCCTAGTCGGCGGCGGCCAGCGCCCGCGGCTGCTGGGCGGCGTGCGGGTGCTTGTCGCCCGCATACACCTTCAGCTTGCGGTACATCTGCTTGCCGAGCTTGGTCTTCGGCAGCATGCCCTTAATCGCGTCTTCCACCAGACGGATCGGCCGCGTGGCGCGCACCTTGTCGGCGCGCACCTCGGTCAACCCACCAGGGTAGCCGGAGTGGCTGCGATAGAGCTTCTGTGTTTCTTTTTTGCCGGTTAGGATGGCCTTGTCGGCATTGATCACGATCACGTGGTCGCCGCTGTCCATGAAGGGGACGTACGTAGACTTATGTTTCCCCATGAGGATTTTCGCGGCCTTACTGGCTACCCGTCCGAGAGCGGCCTCGCTGGCGTCGACGACGAACCAGCTCCGCGTGATCTCGCTCTTGGACGGAAATTCGGTCTTCATAGACAGACGATCTCCGTTGGCAGACTACAAAACCTTTGTTCTGCGCGTTCGAGAGCCTGGGGTGCTGAACTTCGGACCAACCGGTCCGACAGACACACACCACGCCCACGGGCGCAGTTAAGCGACTCCCATTATAGCAGGATTTCTCTCGCGCCAGTCCCAGACGATTTTATGGCCGGCCGAACGTACGCGCTCGGCATAGGACAGCGTATCGAAGGTATGACTGGCAAACTGCGGTCCGGCCATCGGGTGGGTATAGCCGCCGGGCACGGTCGAACAATTGAAAGTAAACAGACAGCCACCGCCGCTGGCCAATTGCAGGCATAGATCGTAATCCTCGCGGGTGCTGATGAATGGCCGCGCCTCGGGGAACAGCACGTTGTGCTGGGCTACCAGCGCCAACAAGGCCTCATCGGCCGGACACAGCGAGCGCTCCTGGTAGGAGGCGCCCGGAGCCGCCTTCAGGCGCGGGAAGCCGAGTATGTTCGGCCCTCTGCCGTAGCTCTCACGCAGATAGCGCTGATGAGCAAACAACATCGACCATTCAGCCCGCCAGTCGGCCAAGCCGTTCAGCACACCATAGCCGACGCCCGGGATGCCTGCCTGGATCATCCGGTCGAAACAGTCGAGACGATAAACGAAGTCGGACTTTACCTCTTTACCCGGATGATAGCCGGCATAGCGTTCGCGGTCGTAGGTCTCCATCCAAACCACGGAAAACTGCAACCCGGCATCCACCATGCGGCGGTAATCGTCCACACTCATCGGCTCACAACTCAGACCGACATTGCAGGCGCCATGGCGCTCCAGAATGCGCCGGGTCAGCTCGATATGACGCGCGATGTCGGACGGCTGGACCAGGGGATCAGAGGCGTAAACCAGCTCAACCACGCGCAAACCGCGGCTTTCAACCAGAAATTCGACCTCGGCGCGCAACTGATCGTCCGACAACCGGAGGCGCTTCAGCTTCGGATCCGAACTGCCGGCGCGGTAATTGCAGTATGTGCAGCGTTCCTTGCAAATGGACGTCACATAGAGCGGAGAAACGGCCTCTACGGCGCCATCGAAACGCTCACTCTTAACACACCGGCTGCGCGCCAGAATGGAGGCGTCCAGCTCGCCACCGCCGCCGAAAGCAGGGTTGTCAAGCGGCGCCTCGGCGTGTGTCGAGACACGCCGCCAAATATCGTCGTAGTGATTGGAGAACATTGGGAGTCAAGTGCGGATGCGACTTCCTTCAGAATAGCTCAGCCAGCGGCCCCCCTAACAGACAATCGGCCCTGGCTCTCCCTCCGAGCCAGGGCCGATCACTCAATACCAACCTATGCGGCGGCCGCCGCATGCACCAACGGTTTAAGCCTTACGGCGGCGCAGCAGGCCGGCCAGGGCCAAACCACCGGCAAGCAGAGCCAGCGTTCCCGGTTCCGGAACCGCATTGCTTGTCAGCTGAATGTCGTCGAGCAACAAACCGACATTATCGCCAGGCACCGGGCCGGTCGAAAGCGAGCCCACGCCCTGGGTGAAAACGATCGAACCAGACCCGCTGCTAACCGGGGTGAATGTCATCAGGACCTGCGTCCAGTCAGACACCGCCACACCGCCTGTTTGCGCGAGTGTGTCAACGGTGGTCGTCACGCCAGCAAAGTTCACAGCCAGTGACTCAGTCGTGGCGCGGCCGCTCGGCGCAACCCAGAACGACAGCGTGTATTCCACGCCGCCGACGTAGCTGAACCAATAGGTCAACTGCCCTTCCAGGTCGGTAGAACCGTCCATATCGAGGCACTTCAACCCAGAGTGGCAGTACATGCGTACCGTTTCGCTCTCACCGTAGTTATTGAGAAGATCAACCGAACCGGCAGTGACCTCCCCGCTTCCGAACCAACTCGACGTGTCGTAAACCTGGATGTTGCCGACAGTCGAGTAGCTTTCGAATGTCTCGTTGATGATTGTGGCAGCTGGCAGGACGGTCACGAAAGCGACCAGAACCCCAATGCAAACAAGAACACGCCCAATACTCTTCTTCATGACTCCTCCAAACCTCCCCTTAGTCTAACGCTAAGGTTAAGAAAGTACATGATGCCATAAGATTGTTCAAAAAAAAAGCGTAATCGGAACTGAAGGCACAAAAAGATCCAACGATTGTGGCCTGAAAGACAACCAGAGAAGCACAGATTAACTGAGACGGAGCTTGCCAGCGGGGGGCCTGTCCTGTCGCGTATACTGGCTCGCGGAAGCTCCTCATGCGACGACGTGATTTTTTCTCCTTACCCGCCCTGGCGGCCCCCATCCAGAACCATCCATCTACGGCCATTTCGCTGAATGAAGACAATAGCCACTGGTTCTTCACACGAGCGGGTGAGCCGGCCACCACGGAGGCCGTTGCCTCTTTCGTTGACCAGTACCATGCAACCGGCGTGCAGGAGTTGGTCCTTTGCCCGAACTCACAGCGTGTGAACTACGCCAGCCGGGTGTGGGATTCCGTCTGGAGCGGCTATGATCCAAACGGCCCCGACGATCAACCCCTGTTCCGGTCAACTCCTGCGGGAAGCCGCAAGATTCCGCGCGACTGGGTGCATCGCGCGTGGGAGCTCAACAAAGCCGGCCTGGACCCCTACAAGATCTGGATCGAACGCGCCCGCAAGCTCTCGATTTCGCCGTGGATTTCGATGCGGATGAACGACTTGCACAACGTCGACGACCCCGACAGCTACCTCCACTCTTCCTTCTGGCGCGAGCACCCCGAACTGCGCCGCATGCCTTGGCGCACGACCGATTGGCGCGACCGCGCCTTCGACTACGGCCGCCAGGAGGTGCGCGAGTATCACTTCAGGCTGGTCGAAGAATACTGCGAGCGCTGGGATTTTGATGGCCTGGAACTGGACTGGATGCGCTTCGGCTTCCACTTCCAGCCGGGCCACGAGATTGAGGGAGGTGAACTGCTTACGCAGTTTGTGCGCCGCACGCGCCGGTTGCTGGACCAGTGGCAACGCCGCCGCGGCCACGCCATCCGGCTGAGTGCGCGTGTGCCATCGCGACCTGAAACCGCCTACCAGATGGGGATGGATGGCGCCCGCTGGGCCCGCGAAGGACTGATCCAGATGCTGGTAGTGACGCCATTCTGGGCGAGCGTTGAGACGGACATCCCCGTGGAGCTGTGGCGCCGCCTGGCGGGTCCGCAAGTCACGCTGGCCGCCGGTCTGGAGATTCTGCTACGCCCCTACCACGCCTACCGGCCGATCCAGTACAACTCACGTGAAACGGCGCGGGGCGCAGCGGCGGCAATGTTTGCGCGCGGCGCCGACCGGCTCTATCTTTTCAACTACATGGACCGCTCGCCGGCCATGATGAGCGATGCTGACTATGCCGCGCTGTTGAAAGAGTGTGGCAGCTTGAAGGCGCTGGCCGGTAAACCGCGGCGCTTCGTCGTCACCTATGCCGACACCTGGGCGCCCGGCGAGGCTGAGGCTTCCCAGCTACCCAAGACTCTCGACGCGGGCGGTTGGGCCGCTTTCCGCCTGCAGGTGGGACCGCGGCTGGATTCGGCGCGGCTGCGCATGCAACTGGACGGCTGCGAGGTGGCGGAAGTGCGGGTTCAGCTCGGGCGCGCCGCCGGTGAGGTCGAGCGTCGCGATGCGGTGGCGCGCGGCGACGTCGAGGAGCAGATCGACCGTGTCGCGGTCCATCGCCTCGGCGCGCGAAGGCCCCGCGTTCACGTGGCAGTGCGCGCAGCTCT
>CAYZIX010000246.1:0-4382 GCA_964478395.1 uncultured Candidatus Solibacter sp. | reverse complement strand
TTCGGTGGGGCTGGCGGCTTGTCCGGAAGTAGCCATCATGGACGACCAGGGCGCGCTGCTGAAAGCCTGTGTCACCGGCGAGGTGGTGATCCGCGGTCCGAACGTGACGCGGTGCTACGAGGCCAACGCCGCCGCCAACGCGTCCGCCTTCACGGACGGCTGGTTTCGCACGGGCGACCAGGGCTGGATGGACGCCGAAGGTTACCTGTTCCTGACGGGCCGGCTGAAGGAACTGATCAACCGTGGTGGCGAAAAGATTGCGCCGCGCGAAGTGGACGAGGCGCTGCTGGCGCACCCGGCGGTGCGCCAGGCGCTGACATTCGCCGTGCCGCACGCCCAACTGGGAGAAGAGGTGGGCGCAGCCGTAGAACTGGAACCGGGGAAGACGGCCAGCACAGCCGAACTGCGCGCCTGGGCGGCGGCAAGACTGCCGGCGTTCAAAGTGCCGCGAGTAGTGCGGATTGTCGAGGCGATTCCGAAAGGCCCGACCGGCAAGCTACAGAGGATTGGGCTGGCGGCCAAGCTGGGTATCGAGCCGATGGACGACCAAGCGCTGGGCGACTACGTCGCGCCGCGCAACGAGACGGAAACCCGCATTGCCGGCATCTGGCGTGAGTTGCTGCCAGGAGCGCGCACGGGCGTCGAGGACCGTTTTGAGGCGCTCGGCGGCGATTCTCTACTGGCCGTGCGGATGCTGGCCGCGGTGTCAGAGCATTTCGGCGCGGACGTGCCGTACCAGGAATTTGTCGAGCTGGGCACGATTGCGAGCCTGGCGCGAGCGGTTGAACGCCCCCGCGAGGCCGGCGCCGTGGTGGAACTGGCGCGCGGCGCGGGAACGCCGCTGGTATGCGTGCCCGGCCACGACGGCGTGCTGCTGGGCTTGACCAGGATGGCGCACGAGTTGAATGGCGCCGTTCCGGTTTGGGGCCTCGACTTCGCAAAACTGCCGGAAGCAACCAGCGTCAGCGAACTGGCCGGGCACTGCACGGAAGCGTTAACGCGACGCCAGCCGCACGGCCCTTACCGCCTGGCCGGCGTCTGCTTCGGCGGGTGCGTGGCGCTTGAAATGGCGCGTGAACTCCAGGCGCGGGGCGAAACCGTGGAGTTGCTGGCGCTGGTCGACACATTGAATCCGGATTGGGCGCGGCATCAGAGCTCCCGCAGCGTGGCGGCCGCATGGCTCCGCAATATGGGGATCAGAACGGCATATCATTGCACGCGGTTGCGGCGAATGGGAATGAGGCAGGCGCTCCGGTATCTGGCCGGACGCAGCGCGATGTTCTTCCGCAACAAGTGGGAGCTGACCGCCGGACGGTACGGTCACGGCAGCGGGCGCTACCGGGAATTGATGCGCGTCTTCCGGCCGGGCGAATGGACGGGCGACGCGCTGGTGGTGCGGCGGCCAGGACGGCACTTGGACGCCCCCTTGCTCGGCTGGAGTTCCATTGTGCGGGGCAAGCTGGAGGTGGCCGACGTGCCTTTCGAACTGGAAGGCTCGCTCGCCGGGGAAAACGCCGGGCGCGTGGCGGCGCTGATCCGCGCGCGGCTGGGCGCGCGATAATGGTTGCGGCTTCCTGGGATGGAATTCATTGAGCACCTGAAGTCGGCGGTCGATATCGTGCAGGTGGTGGGCGAGTATGTCCGCCTGAAGCGCTCCGGCGCGGGCCCGCGCTATGTCGGCCTATGTCCGTTCCACAGCGAGAAGACCGCCTCCTTCTCAGTTCACTCGACGCATCAGTTCTATAAGTGCTTCGGCTGCGGCGCCGGCGGCGACGTGATCAAGTTCATTATGGAGATCGAACGGCTGACCTTTTGGGAGGCTGTTCGTCACTTGGCCGAACGTCACGGCATTCCGCTGCCCAAGCGCAACGACCTGAGCGACGAAGAAGCGCGCGCCCGCGGCGGCATGCTGGAGATGCACGATCTGGCCGCGGCACTGTTTCGCGAGGCGCTGTTTTCACCTGCGGGAGAAGAAGCTCGCGCTTATATCAAACGGCGCGGCCTGACACGGGAAACCGCTGAAAAATTCGGCCTGGGACTATCTGACCGGGGCGGGCAGATGCTGGTGCGCGCCTTTGAAAAGCGCGGTTACAAGCCCGAGGAGATGGAAGCCAGCGGACTAGTGCTGAGGAGGACGGACGGCTCCGGCTTCTACGACCGTTTCCGGGGCCGGCTGATGTTTCCGATACGGGCCGAGTCCGGCCGCGTCATTGCCTTCGGCGGACGTGCGCTGGCCAAGGACGACGAGCCGAAGTACCTGAATTCTCCAGAAACGCCCATTTACCGCAAGAGTTACGTCCTCTATAACCTCGACAGCGCGCGCAAGCCCGCCCAGGAGGCGGGCTTCACCATTCTGGTGGAAGGCTACATGGATGTGATTGGCGTCGCGGCGGGCGGCGTTCCGAATGTCGTCGCCACCTGCGGCACGGCGCTCACCAACCACCAGGTGCGCAGTCTGCGCCGCCACGCCGGCGAACTGGTGGTCAACTTCGACCCCGACAAGGCCGGCGTGAACGCCACCGAACGGTCCATCCCCGTGCTGCTGGAAGAGGGCATGCGGCTGAAGGTGCTGCAACTGGCCGGAGGGCTGGATCCAGACGAATACATTCAGCAAAACGGCGCCGACGCTTACCTGGCGGCGCTCCGCAACGCCCGCGGCTACTTCCACTGGCTGGGCGACCGCGCACGGGAGCGCTACGATTTGCGCACGCCCGAAGGCCGCCTGAACGCGTACCGTTTTCTGCTGCCCACCATCGAGCGTATGCCCGACCGGCTGGAACGGCTGGCCGTGGCGAACGACGTGGCCGAGTATCTCAAGATGGAGCCCGGCGTGGTGCTGGATGAATTCCGCCGCGCCGCCACCGAACGCCGTGGCCAAGTGCACAAGCAGGAAGAAGCTCCACCCGACGGGCCCGAAGTGCTGCTGTTACACGCGCTGCTGCAGGATGCCGATACGCGCGCACGAGTCGCACCGCTGATCGGACAGGCGCTTGAACGCCTGCATGCCCGCGCAATTTTCGAAACCGCGCTGCGGCTGATGGAGCAGGGTGAAACACCAACCTATTCCAATCTGGATGCCCGGTTGGACGAGCACGAACGGGAGCGTCTGGCCCACATGGTGATGGCCGACGACACGCTGGCGGGTGATTTTACGCCCGAACAGGCCGAGGCCTGCATCCGCCAGCTAGCCGCGGACGGACAGGCGGCCCGGCGTAAACAACTGCGCGAACGCATTCGCGAGGCTGAGCGCTCCGGCGATGCCACCACCGCTCTTCAATTATTGACGGAACTGGACGCTATCGAACGCGGCCACTCCAATCAGGCCGGATAACGTGTTGTAAGATGAGGAGACGCGGAAGTTCAGGGGTGCGGTGGCGAGGTTTCCGTGGCAGCGGAAGAACGATTCAATAGGTTTCAAAAACTCATCGAGTCGGGCAAGCAGAAGGGCTACGTCCTGTACGACGACGTCACCGACGCGCTGCCCGACGACATGCACACCGGCCCTGAGCTGGACGACCTGCTGGCCGGGCTGGATGAAGCCGGCGTCGATCTGCTCGAAGAGCCTAAGCTGGACGTCAAGAAGGACGAAGGCGTCGAAGAACTGCTCGACGCTGAACTTACCCCAGAAGGCTCGGAAAAGACCAATGACCCGGTGCGCATGTACCTGCGCGAGATGGGCACCGTCTCGTTGCTCACGCGCGAGGGCGAAATCGAGCTGGCGCGCCGCATCGAGCACGGCCAACGCCTGGTGGTGCGCGCGCTGGCGCGGTCGCCACTGGTAGTACGCGAAATCATCGAGCTGGCGCGTGATGTGGACGAGGGCCGCGCCAACCTGCGTGAGGTGCTTGCGCAGCCGGACTTGCTGACTACGGACGAGGAGATGGAGCGGATCCGCGTCGAGTTCTGCGCCGCGGTGGAGGAGATCAGCCGCCAAACCCGCCGTACGCAGCAGATGCGGCTGAAGCTGATGGCCACGCCGCGCGGCACCAAGCCGAAGCAGTATCGCACGCTGCGCTGGCAGCTTGGCCGCGCGCTGGTGAAGATTTCCCGTGACATCCGCAAGGCCGGGCTCGCACCGGCCACCTATCGTCTACTCGCCAACCGTTTGCGGCAAGCCGTGGACGAGTTGCGCCCAGTGGAAAAAGAGATTGCCCGGCTGCAACGCGCCGTAGAGGATGCCTCGGCGGTGTCCTCACCCCAACTTAAAGACCTGCGCCGCGACCTGCGCGCCGCCAGCCAGCGCCTGCCGGACCTTGAACAGAGTTTTGGCGCCTCGGCCACCGAGCTGCGCCGCACGCTGACGGTGGCCGAACGCGGTGAAGACGAAGCCGACGCGGCCAAGAAACAGCTCATCGAGGCCAACCTCCGCCTGGTGGTTTCCA
>CAYZIX010000245.1:0-4397 GCA_964478395.1 uncultured Candidatus Solibacter sp. | reverse complement strand
TCGTGCCGAACTACTCGGCCACCGGCGTCTCGCCCTCGCTCTTCCAGCTCGGCGGAACCGGCTGCGCCACCGGAGCCACAACGCTCGGGGCCTCGGCCACCGGCGCGGCCTGCACCGGCGCAGCGTTCTCCACCGGAGCCGCATGCGGCGCTCCGCCACGGTCGCCCCGGTCACGACGCTCACGCCGTTCCGGACGCGGATTGCGGCGCGGTTCGTCCGAGCGCGTCCGCCGCGAGAAGCCGTCGGTCGACACTTCCCCGCGGTACACCCAGCACTTAACGCCGATCACACCGTATGTCGTGTACGCCTGCGCAAAACCGTAGTCGATGTCGGCGCGCAGCGTATGCAGCGGCAACTGCCCCTGCAGGTACCACTCCGAACGCGCAATCTCAGCGCCATTCAAGCGGCCCGACACACGCACCTTGATACCCTTGCAGCCGAAGCGCAGTGCGCTCTCAACAGCCTTGCGCATGGCGCGCCGGAAGGCGATACGCTTTTCCAGCTGAAGCGCGATCGACTCAGCCACAAGCTGCGCGTCCATCTCCGGCTTGTGCACTTCCTGAATATCGATGAAGACTTCGCGCTTGGTCTTCTGCGCCAGCTCCTGCTTGAGCTTTTCGATTTCGGCGCCCTTGCGTCCGATAATCAAGCCCGGGCGCGAGGTGTGGATCGTAATGCGCAGCTTTGAGCCGCCCGGACGCTCCACTTCAACCGCGCTGACGCCAGCCGACTTGAGCCGGTCTCGCAGCGACTCCTTCAGCTTCAAATCCTCGTGCAGCAGCTTCGCGTAGTCCTGCGTCGCGAACCACCGCGAGCGCCAGTTCTTCGTGACGCCCAGCCGGAAACCGTAGGGATGAACTTTCTGACCCATGCCGTTCGCTCTTTTCCGCCTATTCCTGTTCCTGAGCCGCGACGGGCGCACTCTTGTCGCCCACCTTCACCACGATGTGCGCCGAACGCCGCTGATAGCGGTAGGCACGCCCTTGAGGGGCAGGCCGCACGCGCTTCATCCGCGAGCCTTCGTTCACGTAAGCCTCGACTACAAAGAGGCTGTCCACATCCACGTCCGTGTGCCGGTCGTTGGCGTTTGCAATCGCCGACCGCAAAACCTTCTCCACTGTCGGTGCGATCCGTTTGTTCGTGCTCTTCAGGATCGTGATCGCCTCGCCGGCCTTGCGCCCGCGAATCAGATCGATCACCAGCCGCGCTTTCTGCGCCGACACGCGAACGAATCTGGCTTCCGCTCTCGCTTCCATGTCTCTCTGTCCTTTCCCGGTGCCCTTGCGCGCGCTCCGCATCCCTTATGCCGGCTTGCCGGCTTTATCAGCCTTGGCCGCGTGGCCCTTGAAGGTCCGGGTGGGCGAAAACTCGCCCAGCTTGTGACCCACCATGTTTTCGGTGACGTACACGGGAATGAACTTCTTGCCGTTATGGACGGCAATTGTGTGCCCGATGAACTCCGGCCGGATGGTGGAACGCCGCGACCAGGTCCGCACGACCTTCTTTTCGTTCTTAGCGTTCATGTCCACCAGGCGCTTTACCAGGTGGTCATCCGAGAACGGCCCTTTTTTAAGTGAACGGCTCATCGTTATTCTTCCCTATCGCTCTACTTGTTCTTCGACCTCGGGGTCACGATGTACTGGTCAGTACGCTTGTTATTGCGCGTTTTGAAGCCCCGCGTCGGCTGGCCCCACGGCGTCACCGGATGACGGCCACCCGAGGTACGGCCTTCGCCACCACCGTGCGGGTGATCCACCGGGTTCATCGTCACGCCGCGGTTGTGCGGCTTGATGCCCTTCCAGCGGCTGCGCCCTGCCTTACCGAGCGACTCATTCTCGTGATCCAGGTTACCCACCTGGCCGATCGTTGCGTAGCAAACCGTCATCACGCGGCGCACCTCGCCCGACGGCAGCTTCAACAGCGCCATACCGCCTTCGCGTGAAACCAACTGTGCCGAGGCTCCAGCCGAGCGCGCCATCTGGCCGCCCTTGCCCGGACGCAGTTCAATATTGTGCACCACGGTGCCGGCCGGAATGTTTTCGAGCGGCAACGCGTTGCCCACCAGAATGTCGGCATCCGGACCACTCATCACCGTACGGCCCACTTCGAGGCCCACCGGGGCCAGGATGTAGCGCTTTTCGCCATCCACATAGTTCAACAGCGCGATGCGCGCCGAGCGGTTCGGATCGTATTCGATCGCCGCCACGCGCGCCGGAACGCCGCGCTTGTCGCGCTTGAAGTCGATTATGCGGTAGCTCTGCTTGTGCCCGCCGCCACGGAACCGGATTACCAGTTGGCCCTTGTTGTTACGTCCGCCGCTCTTCGACTTCCCCGCGGTCAGGCCCTTTTCCGGCGTCTGCTTCGTGATCTCGTCCCGCGTCACCACCGTCTGGAAGCGGCGCGTCGGCGTAGTGGGTCGGAATGTTTTAATTGGCATCTTCGCGTTCTCCCTCTCGCCCTTACAGCTCCGCGTACTCCGGCATCTTCTCGCCGGCCTTCAGCCTCACATAGGCTTTCTTCCAGTCCGAGGCGTAGCCTGAGTAACGGCCGCGGCGGCGCAACTTCCCGTCGAATGTCGCCGTGCGCACCTCAGCCACCTTCACCTTGAACAGCTTTTCTACCGCGCCCTTGATGTCCGTTTTCGTCGCTCCGGGGTTCACCTGGAAGCACAGCGTGCGGTCGCCGTCCTTCATGGTCACCGCCTTTTCGGTCACCACCGGGCGCACAATCACATCGTAGAGATTCATTACGCCAATGCCTCCGACAGCTTCTTCGCGGCTGCCTCGCTTAATAGGACGTGCTTGTGCGCGAGCACGTCGTAGGTGGTCACTTCGGGCGTCACCACCAGCTTCACGCCCGACAGATTCCGGCTGCCCAGTTCGAGATTCCGGTTCGCCTCCACCGTGCTCACCAGCAGCACCGTGCGGTCGGCTTCCAGCTTCTTGAGAACATCGGCCATCGCCTTCGTCTTGTGGTCGGCCAGCGTCCATCCGGCAACAATTTTCAATTCGCCGTCACGCAACTTCGACGTCAGAGCCCCGCGCAGCGCACCGACCACCATCTTGCGGTTCAGCCGGTAGCTGTAGTCGCGCGTCCGCGGACCGTGCGTGGTGCCGCCATGCCGCCAGATCGGGGAACGCACCGAGCCCACACGCGCCCGGCCCGTGCCCTTCTGCCGCCACAGCTTTTTGCCCGAGCCAGCCACTTCACGCCGCACCTTCGTGTGCGCCGTGCCGCTGCGCTCTCCCGCCAGATAGTGGCGCACGCTCTCGTAAATGAGCGCTTCGTTCACCGGCGCCGCAAACACGGCGTCAGAGAGCTCAACCTCGCCCACTTTTTGATTCTGGAAATCAACAACGTCAACCTTCGGCATGGGTGTCCTACCTCTTCGCGCGGCGCACAATCACGTAAGCGCCGTTCGGTCCGGGCACCGCGCCCTTGACCATCAACACATTGTCCTCGGTGTCGACGTCGATCACCTCGAGGTTGCGCACCGTCACTTCCACGTCGCCCATATGGCCCGCCATGCGCTGGCCAGGGAAAACGCGGCTCGGGAAGCTGGAAGCGCCAATTGAACCCGGTGCGCGGTGGAACATCGAGCCGTGGGTCCCGTCGCCGCCGCCAAAGTGGTGGCGCTTCATTACGCCCGCGAAACCGCGGCCCTTGCTCACGCCCGTCACATCCACTTTGTCGTTCGGCTTGAACTGATCCACCAGCACACGGTCGCCCGCCTTGGCGTCGCCTGCACCGGAGCGCAGCTTAAACTCGCGCAACACGCGCACGCCCTCGGCGCCCGCTTTTTTCAGGTGCCCCGCCATGGGCCGGTTCGGCTTTTTGGCGAATTCCACCAGACCAAGCTGCACGGCATCGTAGCCATCGGTGGCCGGCGTCTTGCGCTGCACGACCACACAGGGACCCGCCTTCAGCAGCGTCACGGGCACTACTTGCCCGTCGGGCCGGAAGACCTGCGTCATCCCAATCTTTTTGCCGATGATTCCTGGGCTCATATTCCCTCAGTTTGCCTACATCCGCCTCCAGCAGCCAGCTCACCTAGCCCGGTCCAGCGGAGTCATCTTCTCACCCGCACCCGGCGCCCTCGCGTCAGGCCCAACGGGCGCTACTTGGCCCCTTTGTGATAGGCCTTAATCTCGACGTCCACGCCCGCCGGCAGATCCAGCTTGCTCAGCGCGTCGACCGTATCCTGGGTCGGCTCGAGAATGTCCAGCAGCCGCTTGTGCGTGCGGATCTCGAACTGTTCGCGGGACTTCTTATCCACGTGCACCGACCGGTTCACCGTATATGTATTGCGCACCGTCGGCAGCGGGATCGGGCCCGCCACACGCGCACCGGCGCGCTTGGCGGTATCAACAATCTCGGTCGTGCTCTGATCGAGCAAC
>CAYZIX010000244.1:0-4492 GCA_964478395.1 uncultured Candidatus Solibacter sp. | reverse complement strand
CCGGAATCCCGCAAAAAGCCGGCCGACCATTTCGGATTCACCGTCGGCACAGCCACGATGCGCACGTTCTTCCAATGCTGCGCGCCAAACTGGCGGGCCGCGGCAAAGCAGTGCATACACTCAGGATCGAAAAAGTAGATCAGTGTCCGGCCGTTGGCGAGCGAAAGAGGCTTGCCGTCGACGACAATGTGTTGTGGCGCAGCAATGCCGTGCTGGCGCGTCGCCGCAACGCCGTAAAGCACTCCCGCTGACACGGCTACGGCGCCCAGCGCCATCATCGCCTGCCGCCAGCTCTGGCTGCTCGCCGACCACCAGGCCGCCAGTCCCGCCAGCACCAGCATCGCGGCATCGGCCACGAAAAACGCCGGCCCGACCACACGCTGAATCCACGGGAAGCAGTTGCATTCCTCACCGTGCAGGCGTCCATAGAAGGCGCCCATATAGATCATGAACGCCACCAGCATCAGCGCGCTCAGCCATGCGCCCCAGCGCCGCCAGCGTGGCACCACTAGCATGACGCCGGCCCAGGTCTCGAAGATGCCGGCGCACAGCGCCACGGCCAGAGCCAGTTGTTTGGGAATCAGCGCCTGAACCATCCGGGCCTCGGTCGCAACCGGGTCGGACAGCTTCCAGATGCCCGCGACAAGAAACACAAGCGCAAGCAGGAACGCGCAGAATGTTCCCGCCCAAAGCCTCCAACCTTCAACGCCAGCCGGGGTGGCCACGGCCTGACCGTGTGCCATACTGTCTTCCATGTCCCCTATTGTAGTCCTGATCGGGCTATTTCTGGCCCCGTCAGGGACAGTTCGGCAAGCGGATCTGATTGTTGAAAACGCGCATATTTACACTTCCAGCACAAGCCGTGCAGTGGACGGCGCGGTGGCCGTGGCGGGGAACCGTATCCTCGCTGTCGGCTCCGGCGTGAGCGCCTATGCCGGACCCGCCACCGTGCGCATTAACGCCCACGGCGGCACACTGATTCCCGGCCTGATCGACTCGCATGCACACGTCCGTCAGCTTGGCGCATTGCTTGAGTCGCGCGACCTGCGCCACGTCGCCACCGTTGCCGCCATTGCGGATTATGTCCGCGAGCGCGCCGCCAAGGCGACGCCCAACATGTGGGTCATCGGCCGTAACTGGGACCAGACCAACTGGGGTGGCCAGTTCCCCACCGCGCGCGACCTAGACGCGGCCGCACCGGCTAATCCTGTGTTCCTATCGCGTGTCGACGGCCATGCCGGATGGGCAAACACGGCCGCGCTGAAACTGGCTGGCATCACAGCCCAAACACCCGACCCACCCGGCGGCAAGATCATTCGCGATGCCCGGGGCGAGGCGACGGGCGTGCTGATTGATGCGGCGCAGAATCTGGTGCGTTCGCATATTCCACCGCCCAGCTATGCCGACATCAAGCGCCAGATCGAATTGGCCGGGCGCGAGTGCGCGCGGCTGGGCATGACCGGCGTGCATGATGCCGGCGTGTCGGCCACGGAGTTGCGCGCTTATCGCGAACTGATTGCCGAGGGCCGCCTCACGGTGCGTGTCAACGCGATGATTGGCGGTGAGGGTGCACTGTGGGACGAGTACCGGAAGCGTGGCCCGGAGATTGGCGAGTATCTCACCGTACGATCCATCAAGATGTTTGCCGACGGAGCGTTGGGCTCGCGTGGCGCCGCGCTTTGGCAGCCCTATTCAGACGACAAGACCAACTCGGGGCTGTTGATGATCACCGAGGAGCGGCTGGAGCGCGTTGCGCGCCAGGCCGTAGCGGCCGGTTTCCAGGTGTGCACACACGCCATCGGCGACCGCGCCGTGCGCACAGTGCTAGATGCCTACGCGGCCGCGCTGGGCGGCGTGAACGACCGGCGTTTCCGCGTCGAGCATGCGCAGATCGTTTCCCTGCCCGATTTCGAGCTTTTCAAGCGTTATTCGATCATTCCCGCCATGCAGCCGACACACGCCACATCCGACATGCGCTGGGCCGAAAAGCGGCTGGGACCAGATCGTATCGCCGGGGCCTACGCCTGGCATCGCTTCCTGGCGCTGGGCGTACCGGTGGCAAGCGGTAGCGACTTTCCGGTTGAGGAACCGAATCCGATTGCCGGCTTCTACGCCGCCTTCACACGCCAGGATGCAACAGGCAACCCGCCCGGCGGCTGGATACCCACTGAGCGCATGACTCGCGCCGAGGCCCTCGCTTCGTGGACCATCACCGGAGCCTATGCCGCCTTCGAAGAACATTCTAAAGGCACGTTGGAGCCCGGCAAGTTGGCCGATTTCGTTGTATTCGACCGCGATATCATGCAGGTGCCACCAACTGAGGTGCTGGCCACCCGCGTGCGCTTGACGGTTCTCGGCGGCAAGCCCGTTTACGAGACGAGATGACGAATTTCCTCCTCCTTGCGCTATGGACAGTAGCGGCGCCGGCGGCTGAGATCCCGCGCATCGTCACACTTTTTGACGATACGGTTGAGGTGCGCCCGGCGCACTTCCGTGCGCTGGAGCTTCCCACCGGGGCGGCGGAGGCACGCATTGTCTGCACTTTCGAAGTGGCGGCCGCTCCGTCCGGCGTACGTGCGCTGCTGCTACGGCCCGACGATGCCGCACGCTGGGCTGCCGGAGCGCCCCACGCCGTGCTCACTGGCACGGGTTGGGGACGGCGCGGGGCATTCTCACAACTAGTGCGCGGGGCTTCCAGCTACGCTGTGGTTCTTGACAACAGCCTGGACGCGCGTGGTCCTGCCAGGGTTCACCTGATGATCCGCCTGGTCTACGGCGCGACAGCCACGGGCCCCGTTCGCTTTCCCGCCACACGCAAAGGGACGCTTCTAGTTTGGACATCGATTGGGCTGTTTCTGGGCGCCGTCGCGCTAGCCTCAGCGCGCTTGCACCGGGCGCTTGAGCAGCGCCACACTTCGTAGAGTCTGGGCCCTAATCATCCTGTCACCATAGAGTTATCTTCAACACCCCCTGAAGTTATTCTTCAACACAGCCGCGTCAAAGACCGATGAGCACCTTGGCGGCACCAGCCAAGACGGGCAAACGAGGGGCTGCCAAAGCATAGTCCTGACGGGGGAAACAATGAAGAAGCGGGTGACACTAGGCCGCAAGCTAGCCTATCTGATCGGGAGCATGTCCGCAATCATGCTCTTGCTAACCATAGCCCAGATGGCCAGCCTTACAAGAATCGAGTCCAAGGTTCTCACTGTAACGAAGGATGCAATGCCGGCCCTGGAGTCGATCGGCCGGCTCACTGGAGAATTCTATGGCTTCCGCAGCGATGCGTGGAAGCACATCGGCGCGGATTCGTCCGAACGCATGGCGTCGATCGAAAAATCAATGAACGAGCACCGCGCCAGATTGAAATCGGCGCTGTCGGCCTACGACCGGTCAGCCACCAAGGAGGAGGACCGCGCCAACCTCGTTCAACTCCAGCGTCACCTCGATGATTATTTCAACGCCTGGGACAATGTACTGCCCATCAGCCGTAACCATACGCGCAGCGTCGAGGCCTACCGTTTATTCGATCAGGCCACGCCGCTGTTTCAGGCGGCCAGCGGCAAACTGGACACGATGACGGCCTGGAACACGAACGACGGCAATCGCGCTGGAGCTGAGGCCATGCAAGTTGCGTCGATGGGCCGCACAGTAAGCATCGGGGCGGCATTGGCCGGCCTTCTGTTGGGAGCGCTGTTGGGCTTCGTCATTGTGCGCGGCATACGGCGCGACATGTTGCACATCGTCACTCAACTTGGCGCCACCGCAGACAATGTTGCCAGTTCAGCGGCGCATGTTGCATCCGCCTCGCAAACACTAGCGCAAGGAGCCAGCGAGCAAGCATCTTCCATTGAAGAGACTTCTGCCTCAACGGAGCAGATTGACACCATGGCGAAGGCGAATACGGACACCACGAATACGGTGGTGGAGCGGATGGCTCAAGCCCGGAGCGAAACCGACCGCGCCAAGCAGCGTCTGGATGAGATGGTGGAGGCGATAACGGAAATCAACGCCAGCTCTGACAGCATCTCCAAGATCATCAAAGTGATTGACGGGATTGCCTTCCAGACCAACATCCTGGCGCTAAACGCTGCCGTCGAGGCGGCGCGCGCCGGCGAGGCCGGAATGGGCTTTGCCGTTGTCGCCGATGAGGTTCGCAGTCTGGCGCAACGCTCCGCACAAGCCGCACGTGAAACATCGGCGCTGATCGAAACATCGGTCGCGCACGCCGCTGGAGGCCGGTCGAAGGTGGGCCATGTGGTTGAAGCGATTCAATCGGTCGTCACCAGATCAGCGGAGGTGACCGAGATGGTCAGCGCCATCAATCGCAGCAGTCGCGAGCAAACCGAAGGCATCGACCAAGTAACCCGCGCTATTGAACAAATGGAACAGGTGACGCAGTCGACTGCCGCCAGTGCCGAGGAAAGCGCCTCGGCGGCCGAGGAGTTGAGCTCGCAAGCCGAGATGCTGAAGGGCGTGGTCGACGACCTATCGG
>CAYZIX010000243.1:0-4554 GCA_964478395.1 uncultured Candidatus Solibacter sp. | reverse complement strand
GAAGCCTGTCGTGGACCAATCTCGGACGCGGGTTCGATTCCCGCCGCCTCCACCAAAACCCAAAATCCCAACCCTTATCGGTTGGGATTTTTTTTGCCCGGAACGCCAGTGTTGGCGCGATTCCG
Source organism: uncultured Candidatus Solibacter sp. (assembly GCA_964478395.1). GTDB lineage: Bacteria > Acidobacteriota > Terriglobia > Bryobacterales > Bryobacteraceae > Paludibaculum. The sequence goes on along the minus strand of CAYZIX010000243.1, from coordinate 4,429 downwards.
GGCATCTGTCTCTTGACCGCACTCTTGCCGAAACGCCGACTTTCGACCTCGACATTGCCCCTTTTCTCTCTCCGTTCTCTATTTGCCTCTTGACCGTTCAAATGCCGAAGTCGCCTGTTTTCGCGGGTTTGAGGGGTATTGGTTGTGGTTTTCGTCTGCTCGGGCGTCGGCGACCGAGAACTGAGATAGTCCAGTGCGGACGCCTCACGTTGCCTGCAATGCTGCGATCAGCGGACACTGCACCTGCCCGCTCGCAGCACAGCAGCGTTCGACAAGTCCCTGCAGCGCGATCTCGATCCGATGCAGGTCGGCAAGCCGGGCACGCACACTGGCCAGCTTGCGCTCTGCCTGCTCGCGAGCCTCGGTGCAATGCGATCCATCTTCCAACTTCAGCAAATCCGCGATTTCATCCAGGCTGAATCCCAGTCGCTGGGCCGATTTGATGAAGCGCACGCGTGATAGATCCGGCTCCCCGTAGCGCCGGATGCCACCCGGAGGCCGGTCGGGCTCCTGCATCAGGCACTTGCGCTGATAGAAGCGGATCGTCTCGACGTTGACCCCGGCGGCCTCGGCCAGCACTCCGATGGTCAGTGTTTCCGGGGATTCATTCATGGCACTTGACTCCGTACTTAAGTACGGAAGTAAGCTTACCCTATGAAAACAGGCAAACCAACACAAACCGAAGTCGGCGGACGCGGCGCACTATTGACCGGCGGGCTTGCAGCCATCTTGGCATCCACCTGCTGTCTCGGCCCCCTGGTGCTGATCTCGCTCGGCGTCTCGGGGGCGTGGATCAGCAGCCTGACCTTGCTGGAGCCCTATCGGCCGATTTTCATCGGCGCGGCGCTCATCGCTCTGTTCTTTGCCTGGCGGCGTATCTGGCGACCCGTCGCAGCTTGTGCGCCCGGCGAAGTCTGTGCGCTGCCCCAGATCAACCGCAGCTACAAGGTGCTGTTCGGGATCGTAGTGGGGTTGGTGATCATCGCGCTCGGCTTCCCGCTGATCGCGCCTTGGTTTTACTGAAACAGGTTCTACTGAAAGGAAACCGCCATGAAGAAACTCATTGCTCTGAGTCTCCTGGTCGCCATGACATCCCCGGTATGGGCTGCCACCCAAACCGTGACGCTATCCGTGCCCGACATGAACTGCGCCGCCTGCCCAATCACGGTCAAGAAGGCGCTGACCAAGGTTCCCGGCGTCGGCAAGATCGACGTCAATCTGGAGCGTCGTGAGGCAACGGTGACGTTCGACGATGCGAAGACGAACGCCGATACCCTGACGCGCGCCACCAAAGACGCGGGCTATCCCTCGACCGTGGTGGGTGCCGCCAAGTGACCGCAGTGCTCCTCGAATCGACGCTGACCTGCCCCGAGTGCGGTCACAGCAAGACCGAGACCATGCCCACGGACGCCTGCCAGTGGTTCTACGAGTGTGAGCAGTGTCACGCCGTACTCAAACCCAACCCGGGCGACTGCTGCGTATACTGCTCTTATGGCACTGTGCCTTGCCCGCCGATTCAGGAGCGCGGCAAAGGCAGTTGCTGCAGCGGCTGATCACCGGAACCGCAGGCGTTCGCGCTGCTCGTCCCATCGCAGTGGATTGGCGCGGCGGCCGACGTTTTCCAGCGTCAAGTGCGCAGCCGCCCCTGTGGCGCAGGCTTCCACAATGTCCGGTGCCAATTGCGCTAATCGGGCGATCCTGCTGGCACGACCGAGGTCGAGTTCTTCTGCTTCGGCGATCTCAGTGATTGAGGTGAACCGTCCTTCGTCCAGTAGCCGCTGCCAATGGTGTGCGAGGCCGAGCGCGCGTATCAAAGGGGTGTCCTGTGCCAATTCACGTACCTGTTGCTCGCGGCGAGCCTCGTCCTGGAATTCCTGTGGCGCGTCGAGCGGTGTGATGACCTGCTTTTTCAGCCCCCGGCGCACCAGCGTCCAGGGCAGGAAGGTTTCCATCTGCACGCCGCCAGCGGGTAGCGGTATTTGATACGTCACCGGATCACCCTTGGCATGCCCACGATGTTTTTTGCTCATACGTCCTCCTCGAAACTGGCCATCAACTGGCGCTGTGAGTGCCAGTCGACCATCAAGCGGTTTCGCTGGAACCACATCAGTGTCAGCCGCCGTGGCTGCTGGCCCGCCATGAACCGTTCGATGATGTCGGGAGCCAGCAGGGTCAGGCGCAGCAGTTCGTTGACCACCGAGTGGTGCAGTTTTTCGGCGCGGGCGATGGCGGCTCCGCTTTGCATTGCCCCTGTGTCCAACAGGTGTTGCCAGTAAAAGGCGCGGGCCAGCCCGTCGATCAGCGTGACGTCGTGGACACTGCGCTCGTCGGTGACCACGCGCTGGACACCCCGACGACGAAACGTCAGGGGCACGAAGGTTTCCATCGGATCGTCCATCAGGCTTCCACCTCGAGCAGCTCGGCACCGATGCTGTCAGGGGCGAACTCCTCGATCAGCGCGTTCCAGCCGATCTCGCGCCATTTCACCTTGATGCCCTGCACCTCGCCCGCGTGGACGAGGTCGATGCGTTCGATCATCAGGTTGGCGATACGGTGGCGCTCGACCGGGAACAACTGATCCCACACGTTGTTGAGCCGTCCCATCGCCATTACCGTGGTGGCCTCGTCGATCTGGGCCCCGTTGCGCTGGATGTACCGCACCACCGATGCGACCGACTCCGGGCTAGTCAGCACCGTGCGGATCTGGGCCACCACTGCGCCCTCGATCTCCGGCGCTGGCAGGCGCTCGTAATTCTTGCCTGGTGCACCGAAGCGGTTTTCCGATTTGGACACGTAGTAGTGATACTTGCGCCCGTTTTTGCGCGAGTAGGTCGGGTACATCCGTTCGCCCGACGGCGCGTACAGCAGGCCGCGCAGCAATGCGTCGGTGCGTGACCGAATTTTGGTTTCCACCGCACGCCCATGCGAATCCTTGGCCAGTACCTCGTGGACGCGGCCCCACAGGCCGGGGTCGATGATGGCCGCATGCACGCCGGGAAACCATTTACCCTTGTGGGAGATTTCGCCAAGGAATATCCGATTGCGCAGTATCTTGTGCAGGTACTTCTTGTCGATCTGCGCACCCTTGCGAATCTGGCCATCCTGCGTTGTCCACGCCTTGGTGGTGATGCCCTCGGCGGTCAGGTTGGCGGCGATCTTTGTCGGGGAGCCTATGGTGAGCATTTCCTCGAAAATACGCCGCACCACCGCTGCCTCGGTTTCATTGATGACCAGCAAGCGGTTCTCGACGTCGTATCCCAAGGTGGGCACTCCGCCCATCCACATGCCTTTGCGCTTGGCCGCCGCAATCTTGTCACGGATGCGCTCGCCGGTGACCTCACGCTCGAACTGGGCGAAAGACAGCAGCACATTCAGCATCAGCCGCCCCATCGAGGTGGTGGTGTTGAACTGCTGCGTGACCGACACGAACGACACGTTGTGGCGCTCGAACACTTCCACCATCTTGGAGAAATCGGCGAGGCTGCGCGTCAGGCGGTCGATCTTGTAGACCACCACGATGTCGATCTGGCCGCGCTCGATATCCGCCATCAAGCGTTTCAGCCCCGGCCGATCCGTGTTGCCGCCGGAGAACCCGGGGTCGTCGTAATCGTCGGCTACCGGAATCCAGCCCTCGGCGCGCTGGCTGGCGACGTAGGCGTGGCCAGCCTCCTTCTGCGCATCGATGGAGTTGAATTCCTGATGGAGGCGCTCATCCGACGACACCCGGCAGTAGACTGCGCAGCGTTTGCGCGCTTTCGGAGATGCAATCTGGCTGGCGTCGCTCATTGCGCACCTGCCTTGCCGTTCAGGCCAAAGAACAGTGGCCCCGACCAGTGCGTGCCGGTGATTTGCCGGGCCACGGCGGTCAGACTCTTGAAGGTGCTGCCCTCGTACTCGAACAGGCCGTCGGCGGTGACCACCACCTTGTGCTCACGCTCGCCCCATTCGCGCAGCAGGACAGTACCGGGCGCGAAGTTGATGTCGCGTGGCCGCGCCCGCAGCTTGATCTTGGAATGCTTGGCACCGATGGCTTCCAGCCGCTGGCGGGTGTTGTTCGACAGACCGCCGAAGGCCTCCTCCTGCATCTTGTAGGCGATGCGTGACTCGATGAAGGCACGGTTGGGGTTGATGGGACGGCTGCTGAAATACCGATCCCACACCGGCCACAGTTCAGCGATGGGCAGACTTGAAAGCTCCGCGATCTGCGCGGCAACGGATGCTTGTTTCTCGTTCATTACAACTTCTCCTGTTGATAGGGGGTTGTATGAACGCGCTGGTCGGGCATGAAGCCAAGGCCAACTGCTCTCTGTTTCGGCTCGTCCGCGACAAGGGTGCGAACGATGGCGGCCGCAAGGATGGCAGTGATTTCACCAGCACGGGTACTGGCGGACATCTCCGAGGGAGATGCGAGTTCGAGGTTCTTCATGAC
>CAYZIX010000242.1:0-4645 GCA_964478395.1 uncultured Candidatus Solibacter sp. | reverse complement strand
GCTGTGCGGATTTTGGCGACGCGCAGATCGATTTTCACAAAATCGTCGATGGTGATTTCAGGCGCCAGTTCCGGCACTCCAGCCGGACGCGTCCAGGGCTCCGGAACCTTACCGAGCAGGACGTTGATGCGGTCGGCTTCCGTTTCGTCGATCGCTTCAATTTGCTCGATCACCTTCTTGGCGTCGAGGCGCGGGAAGACTGGTGCGACGGTGCCGAGTTTTTGCCCGGCGGCAAGCTGGCCCCAGGCCACCTGATCGATCCGCTCGCTTTCAACCGGCGTAGTGAAGCCGAGCTGCTTCCACAACTCGGCACATGCTTTCGGCATGATAGGCGCGGTGAGCACGGTGGCGATGCGGACCACCTCGGCGGCGGTGTAGAGGATCTCGTCGAGCTTGGCCTGCGGCTCCGGATGGTTCTTCTTTGCGAGCGCCCAGGGCTGATAAGCGACGATGGCCTTATCGACCGAGCCGATCAGCGCCCAGAGCTGTTCCAGTGCGCGGTGGAACTCGAAGTTTTCGAACGACGCGCGGTAGGCCGCGATGGCCGCTCCGGCAGCCTGCGCGATTTCGGCCGAGCCCTGTGAGGCGGGCACCACGCCGCCGCGGTACTGATTGATCATGGTCAGCGTGCGGCTGGCGAGGTTGCCGAGGCCATTGGCCAGATCGGCGTTGATACGCGTGATGAGCGTGTCGTAGCTGAAATTGCCATCCTGGCCAAACGGGATGTCGCGCAGCAGGAAGTAACGCAGCGGATCGGGGCCAATCACTTGGCGCAGCGGCTCGGGCCGCACGACATTGCCGCGCGACTTCGACATCTTGATGGAGTCCTTCAGAATCCAGCCGTGCGCCACAATCTTCTTGGGCAGCGGCAGGTCAGCCGCCATTAAAAATGCAGGCCAATAAATGGCATGGAAACGCAGAATATCCTTGCCTAATAGATGCAAATCGGCGGGCCAATAATCTTTCTGCTCGCGCACGGCGGTCATGTAGCAGATGAGCGCGTCGAACCAGACGTAGAAGACGTGGTGGCCTTCCACGGGCACGGGGATGCCCCACTGGAGGTTGGAGCGCGTGATGGAGAGATCGCGCAGGCCGCCCTTGACGAACGAGACAATCTCATTCTTGCGATATTCGGGCTGCACCCAATCGGGCTGCTCCTCGTAGAGCTTCAGCAGACGGTCCTGGAAGGCGGAGAGCTTGAAGAAGTAGTTCTCCTCGGTGACCGTCTCGGTGGCACGGCCGCAATCGGGGCAGGGGTCACCGGCATTGGCGTCGTTGACGTAGAGTTCGCAGTTGAAGCAGTACTGGCCGGTGTACTGGCTCGGGTAGATGTAGCCGTTCTTCAGGCAGCGGTCGAAAAACCACTGCACGGTGGCGTGGTGGCGTGGGTCGGAAGAACGAATAAAACGGTAGGGCACCTCGAAGAGGTCCCATTCGCGCTGGAACTCGGACGAAAGCTCGGTGGAGAAATCGAGTGGCGTCTGGCCCTTCTTACGGGCGGCGCGCTCGACATTCTGCGAGTGCTCGTCGCTGCCGGTGACGAGCAGCGTCTCTTTGCCGAGCATGGCCTGATAGCGCCGGATGGTGTCGGCGGCCAGGGTGCAATATGTGGTGCCCAAATGCGGCGCCGAATTCACATAATAAATCGGGGTAGTCAGATAATATTTTTCGCTCATTGCGCTACAGGCTCCGGTAGGCGGCCGCCGCGGCGGCCAGAATCTCTTTTAACGGTGTGCCGGTGGACTGGGCCAGATGGCGGCAGTCCTCGTATTCGGGTGAGGCGGCGCCGTCGGGCGCCACCTTCACGCGCACCGTTCCATAGGGCGTGCGCACCTCGACGGAACGGCGCGCCTGGACGCGGCGCTCGGCCTCGGTGATGCGCAGTCCAAACGAGGTGGTTTCCTTCAGCAGAATCTCAGCCAGACGCTCGCGGTCTTCGGGCTTCGAGAGCACTTCGATGCGTGTGGCGGCGCGCTGCTTCTTCATGAAGATGGGCGCCAGCGTGACATCAAGCGCGCCGGCCGCGAGCAAACACTCCATGGCGTAGCCGAGCAACTCCGGCGTGGCGTCGTCGATGTTGGCGGTGAGAATGTTGATGCGCGTGGCTTCCGGCGCGCCATTGGGCTGGCCGATGATGACGCGCACCACATTGGGCGTGCCCTCAAAATCCTTGGTGCCGGCGCCGAAACCGGAGGCTTCAACGCGCATGGCCGGCAGTGCGCCAAAGCCTGCGCCCAGTGCCTTCAGGATGGCCGCGCCGGTGGGCGTGGTGAGTTCGGTTTCGGGCCCTCGCGCGTAGACGGGAATACCCTCTAGCAGCACGGCCGTGGCCGGCGCTGGGACGGGCATAACGCCGTGGTCCGCCACAATGGTGCCACTGCCGGTGTTGACGGCCGACGCGTAAATTGCGCCCACGCCGAGCAATTCCAGACCAAGCGTGGCGCCGACGATATCGCAGATGGAGTCGACGGCGCCGACCTCGTGGAAGTGCACCTTCTCAATGGTGGTGCCGTGGACACTCGCCTCGGCCGCGCCCAATGTTTCAAACACTTTGATGGCCTTTTGTTTGGCGCCATCGGGCAACGCCGCGGCCTCGATCATTTTCACGATGTGCGGCAGGTGGCGGTGGGTGTGCTGGTGCTCGAACTCGACGCGGAACTGCGTCGCGCTCAAGCCCTGCCGGCGCACCTTTTCAACGGTGAAATGCGCGCCCGTGGCCAGGCTGTCCAAGCCCGCCAGCAGCGCCTTCTGGTCGGCGCCCGCGTCGAGCAGGGCGCCCACCGTCATGTCACCGGCGATTCCAGAAAATGCGTCAAAATAGGCGATCTTCATGATGTGTTATTCGTCGATCAATTGCGGCAAAATTTCACCCGAGGCACCGCGCAAGGCGATGTCGGCGGAGCCGGTTAGCGGCGTGTCCTCGCGGTTAATCTCAATCAGGCGCGCGCCGTTGCGCTGCGCGAGCGGGGCCAAGCTCGCGGCAGGATAAACTACGGCGCTGGTGCCGGCGACGATCATCACGTCGCAGTTCGATGCGGCCTGCTCGGCCTGTTGCCAGGTTTTTTCAGGCAGCGGCTCCCCGAACCAGACGATGCCGGGCCGCAACACCGCGTGGCAGGCGGCGCAGCGCGGCGGCAGTTCCGGCAGGGGCACGCGCAGGTCGGTCGAGACCTTTCGGCAGGCCGTGCAGAGCATCCACCAGATGTCACCGTGAATTTTCAGAATACGCTGCGATCCGGCGCGATTGTGAAGTCCGTCGACATTCTGCGTGATGAGCGCGAAGTTATCGCCGAGCTTGCGTTCCAGGCTGGCGAGTGCGTAGTGGCCGAGATTCGGATGGGCTTCGCTAATCAACTGGCGCCGCCAAGCGTACCATTCCCACACCATTTGGGGGGCGCGGGCGAAGGCTTCGGGCGTGGCCAGATCCTCGGCGCGAAAGTTGCGCCACAGGCCGTCCTCGCCGCGGAAAGTGGGGATGCCGCTCTCCTGGGAGAGCCCGGCGCCGCACATCACGGTGACGCGCCCGGCGCGGTTGAGACACTCCCGCGCTGCCCCGATTTGGTCAGTGAGGGTCAAATCTCATTATGACCCGACAGCTTGCCCATTAGCGCGGCTTGGTGGTTTCCTTCGGCTTATCCGGCGGAGGCGGCACCGGATCGGTCTCGCTTGGAGCCTTGTCGGCGTCGGTGGCTTTGCGCCAACCGCCGGTCTTCGCCGGCGTAGAGGTTGTCATTGGCGCCGACGCGGGCTGGGCCGTAGTGGTGGTGGTTGTTGTGGCCGGTGCCGTTGTGCTGCCCAGCGCCGGGTTGGGGCCCTGGCGCGAGCCGTATGTTTCACCCGACTGACGGCGCAGGGTGGGCCGCGACTGGGATGATTGCACGACATCGGTCTCGTCGGCCGGCTGCTGCGGCGTCGAGGCGTTCACGCCCGCACCGTCGCGCGGCGCGCGGTAGGCCGAGCGGAAATGCAGGTCGGCGCCCTCGTAACGGCGTTGGGCGGCGTCGGCCAGTTGCACGGTGACGTTGCGCTGTTCGCCGGCATGAGCACCGGCCGGCACGGAGAAGTAAAGCGAATAGCGCTGGCGCAGGCCGTCGAGGGTCATTTCAAGCGCGCGCGCGTCGTTGATGGAATAGCTGTCGCCACCGGAATCGCGGGCGATGTCGGACGAACCGGCAGGTCCGATCTCACCCCGCTGCCCACGGCGGCTGCCTTGCGGATACTGGTCATCCTGCGGGTATTGCCCGCCTTGTGGGTACTGGCCGCCGGGATATTGACCCGGATACTGGCTGGGGTAACGCGGCCGGCCGAGGATGACACCGGGTAGTCCAATCGTCGGTCCGCCCATCCGCCGACGGCCCATACCGGGGCCGCCCATACCACCGCGCTGGCCCGCCATCGCGTCAGGGGCGATTAAGGCGCTAAGAACGGTGTCGGCGTCGTTCAGTGCTTTTTCGACGCGCGCTTCATCGCGGCTGTCCTCGCTCTGGTCATCGGTAAGGATGACGATGGCGCGCCGCGCCTCGCGCCGGCCTTCGTCCTGCATGTAGCGGGCAGCGTTGATGATGGCGTTGGTAATATGTGTGCCGCCATTGAACTTCTCGCCTTTCACTAGGGCCTGGAAATCGCTTTCTAGATGGCTAGGGTT
>CAYZIX010000241.1:0-4648 GCA_964478395.1 uncultured Candidatus Solibacter sp. | reverse complement strand
TTCGGCAATCTTCAACGTCGCGGTGGGCGACAGCACGGCCGCTTGCGGGCTGAGCCATTCGTCGCTTTCGGTGAGCCAGTCACGCAGCTCGGTCGCCTTGCCATTGGCCGTTGCGGTGTTCATCAGGCGGCAATCGTAGGCCAGCAGCTCGGCAAACGCCTCCGGCGCGTTACCCGCCAGCAGGCGCACGTTCTGCACACTCTCGTTGCTCCACAGGTCGCACATCGCCGATGCGATATTGCCCAGCGGCGAAAAGTGCGCGCAGGTGGCGCTTTTGCCTTCCATGGAAATGGGCGCGCCGGTGATGGCCTTCACAACGGGGCCCTCGTAGGCGCAATCCTTCGACGGGCCCACCGCGCCGTGTTCGAACGCCACCAGGCTGCGCGCGGCACTCATGGCGCGCACCACGGCGGCCAGCACTTCGGGCAGCATTTTCTGGTGCGCCAGTTGCATGGCCGTGTTGGCGAAGCCGCAGGCCGTGTCGCCGCCGGAGATGACGCGACCGTTGGCGTGGCACATCTCGGTGATGCGGTCCCAGAGCCATGCCATGTCGCGCGGCGCCAGCACGCCCAGCGCGAAGACGATGGAACGCACGTCGCCGTACATCAGGCCCGGATCGTGAACTTCCTTGCCGCCCACGGACTCGATGCTGGCGATGTCGGCGCCGGCGGCGATGCAGAGCTCAAAACTCTTCTTGAGCCGCTCCCAGGGCTGGCCGGAGCGCAGCGCGGGCGGCTTGCCTTGATCGCGAATATCGGTTGGAGTGACGCGCAGCGCCGATTTCAGGCCGTACTTGGCATGCGCTTCTTCCAGATGACGGTGTAGCAGGGCGGTGAGCTCCGCGCCCCACTCCGGCGTTTCGGTCATGGCCGGCAGCAACTCGAATTCGAGCACGATGCCGGGCACCTTCAGCGCGATGGCGCGCTTCAGGATGTTGGTGGCCATCTCTTCGTAATGCGCCACCACGCGCGTCCAGGTGGCCGCTTCAATGGTCAGCGGCGGAAGCGTGAAATTCACTTCCGGGAAGACCAGCCCGCCGCCAATCTCCAGGTCATATCCGCAACGCACGGGCTTGGTGGCCCGGCCGAAAACAAGTTGGTCCAGTGCGATCATCGGTTAATTGCTCCCCATCAGGCTGCGAACCAGATTCACGGCCGCGCCGGCATTTTCGCTGTATCCATCAGCGCCCACTTCGTCGGCAAACTGCCGGGTGACCGGCGCTCCGCCGATGATGATCTTGTAACGGTCACGCACCCCCGCGGCTGTGAAAGCCTCAATGGTGGTGCGAATAGCCGGCATCGTCACCGTGAGCAGCGCCGACAGGCCGACGATGTGCGCGTTGAGCTGCGCGGCGGCTTCGATGAACTTTTCCGGCGGCACATCGGCGCCCAGGTCGTGGACCTCAAATCCGCCACCTTCCAGCATCGACACAACCAGGTTTTTGCCGATGTCATGCAGGTCGCCCTTGACGGTGCCAACCACCACCCGGCCCGCCGGCTCCACGCCCGAAGCGGCCAGCAGTGGGCGTAGGATTTCCAGCGCGGCCTTCATCGCGCGGCCCGAAAGCAGCAACTCCGGCACGAAATAGTCTTCGCACTCGAAAAGTTTGCCGACTTCGTCCATCGCCGGAATCATTTGTTCGCTGATGATGCTAAGCGGCGCCTGGCCCGCGTCCAGCGCCTGTTGGACCAGCGCCGGCGCGGCCTTGGCGTCGCCGTTGAGGATAGCGGTAAAGAGCGGAGTGGAATGGGTCATATCTGAGGAACTCCAGGATTAGGAAAGAGAGCGGGTGTTAATCACCTTTTCTACGGCGAGCATGGCCAGGCCAACCACCTGTTCGGAGGCGTGGCGGGCGGCCATCGGATCGTGACGGTGCAGGGCGGACAAGAGATGTTCGTGCGCGTCCAGGCCGAGTTCAACGTTCGACGCAAAGCGTGTGGTCAGTTCCAGCGCCTTGCGGAATGGCTTACGAATGGTGGCGCTCAACTGGCGCAACATCGGATTATGGCTGGCGTCGACCACAGCCCGGTGGAAATCGAGGTCCAGCTCGATGGCCAGCGCTGTGCCGGCCAGCCGGCGGCGCGTCTCCAGTGACTTTTCAATCGCCGCCAGCTCTTCAGCCGTAGCCCGGACTGCCGCAAAACCCGCCGAGGTGGGCTCAATCGCCAGCCGGACCTCGCACAAATCGCGCAAAAACTGCGGGTCCGGATCCACCTCAGCCTGCCAGGTGAGGATGTCCGGGTCGAGCAGCCGCCATTCGGCGCGCGGCCGGGCCCAGGTGCCGGCGCGCGGCCTCATCTCCACCATGCCCTTATCCACCAGCACCTTCATCGACTCCCGCAGGATCGATCGGCTGATGCCAAGTTGTTGACACAGATCGGCTTCCTTGGGAAACACGATCGGCGCTCGACGGCTTTCACCCTGGATTACACGGCGCGCCAGCAAAGACGTTACGCGCGTGTGCAGGCGCTCGCGGCGGGGCATCGGAGAAAAAGTCTGGGTGGCCATGAACGAAATAAGCATATCATATGATTTATTTGAAAAGTCAAATATACAAATTCCTATTGACAATGGATAGTTTGCCCGTTACATTAGTCTCATGCAGCGGTCATACAATGCGACGAAGTTCAACGCCGCCCAGGACCCTGCCCGCCTGTCGGCTTCCTGTCTCTGTTGTTGCCGTTGAATCCGGTGCTGTTCAACAACCCAACAACCCTCTGCGAGACAGGAAAGACGACATGAACCAGTTCCAGCAGGAATCTCTCAATAGCTTTATCTACCGGGTCAGCCGCACGGTCAGCACTCAGCCGTTGCGGACGGTCACTTTGCATCAACTGGCAGCAGACGTAGCCGGCCACTTCGGCGCCGGACGCGTGTTGCTGCGCATAGATGCCGTGGCGGGGCGCGCGCTGGAAGCTGTGTTTGAAGCGCAAGCGCTTGTCCCACGTGGACCGTGCCATGTGGTCTTCAGCAATCCGCTGGTGGAGGGAGGCGTGTCGCACGGGCGCTTCACCGTGGAGCTTACCGCGCCGGAGGGAGAGCCGGCGTCGGTGCTCGCGGCGCTGGAAAGCGTGGCGCGGCTGATCACGCTACTGGCGGAACGTGTGCGCCTGAGGGAGGAACGCGCGTTGCTGGAGCAGGAACTCCTCAACGCGCGTCAGGCGCTTGCGCGGCATAAGCTGCTGGCGCGTGCGGCGGGAATTGTGGCTGAGCGCAAGAGGCTCGGCCAGGACGACGCGGCCACCTGGATTGAAAATGAAGCCGCACGGATGAAGCGTCCGGTGCAAGCCATTGCGGCGCGGATTGTTGAGGTCGCGGCGGAACGCGCGCAGGCGCGGGTGGCGTAATGGCGCCGGATCTGACGCGCCGGGACGTTTCACTGGGATTGCTGTCGGCCGGCCTGGCCTGGCCCGCACGCCCCTGGCGCGTGCTGGTGGTGGTGGCGCATCCGGACGACGAGTACTACGTGGCGGCCACGGTCTACCGTTTAGCGCAGGAGTTGAACGCCACGGTGGACCAGATGGTAGTGACCAACGGCGAAGGCGGCTACCGCTATTCGGCGCTGGCTGAGCGTTATTACGGACTCAAACTGACCGATGAACGCACCGGCCGGGCTCATCTGCCCGCGATCCGCAAGCGCGAGACGGTTGCCGCCGGTCGCGTGCTGGGCGTGCGTCATCATTATTTCCTCGATCAGCCCGATCACGGCTACACGCACAATGAGCGTGAAGCGTTGGACGGGCAGTGGAATGTGGCTGAAGTGAAGCGCGCGTTGCGGGAGCGGCTTGAACGCGAAGGCTACGACTTTGTCTTCACGCTGTGGCCCACATCCCGCACGCACGGCCACCATCAGGCCGTGGCGCATCTGGCTGCGGAAGTGGTGGGTGAATTGGACGACGCGCGCCGTCCCGTACTGCTGGGCGCGGATACGGGAGAGGACGTGCGGTCGGCCGAGCCGGCGCTGGAGTTGGATCGCCGCCGTGAGTTCGGGCCATCCGGCTCGTTGAGCTATCAGATCGTAGCGCACTGGGTGATCGCCGAGCACAAGTCCCAGGGCATGTTCCAGAACGACTGGGGAAAATGCCCTGTGGAGCGCTTCTGGCCGCTCGGCGCTGGTCCAGCCAATGCCGCACCGCGCATCGCGCGCCTGCACGCGGACCTCTGTTGATCCGCACCATCTGGTTTTCCTCTCGCCTCGCCGCCCGTTCGGTGAAAACAATGCTGGATAGGCGCAAGTTTCAAATCTTGTCCATTAGAGTAGCGATCCAGATTGCTGCCTGAACTCCCGTCGGCGCGTCAATGGGCCGTTGGACGTGGCCTCCAGATGACGCGCGAGCATTAGTGTTTGTCCGGAGCTTCAGCTCCGGCTGCTGCGTAACCGGGACGGTCAGCCGTTTCATCATTTGCTGATCGTTCGACCCGTTCACCGCTCCCGCCCCGAAATCTTCTCTTTCCCCTCAGTCATTTCCGATAGGCCGCCGCAACGCCTCAAAATCCCTGCGCTAAACCTGTTCTTGTCCGGGCCCCACTCTGCCCGGCGGAAAGGGAACTATGTCTACCGAATCTCAGATCGCCGCGAACCGTCTCAACTCTCAACTCTCCACCGGCCCGCGCACGCCGGAGGGCAAGGCCATCTCGTCCGCCAACT
>CAYZIX010000240.1:0-4692 GCA_964478395.1 uncultured Candidatus Solibacter sp. | reverse complement strand
TGGCGCAGCACAAATGGAGGGAAGTGGCCGGCGTTGACGTAATGAAGATGTCCCGTTCCGGCCCGGTAGCGGCAGCAGAATACGGCGATGGGCGGCCGGGCGGCGGCCGACAGGGCGATGGCGCGGCCGGTGGACTCCACCAGTTCGGCCAGATCGCCGTTGTAGACGCGGGCGCGAGTCCGCACCAGCGCCTGAAACTGCACCAGACGCACGGAGGCCTCCTCGGCCGGACCGGGCACCTCGGCCAGCAGCAGAACAGTGCCGCGGTTGGGTAACGAGATGATGTCGTAGAAGCAGCCACCCGGCGCATCGCCCGTCCAGTACTGAGCAGCGATTTCGGCGTCCGGCAGGTCGACCCGCTCCGGCGGAGCCAGGTGGACACGCGTCGAGCGCGCGGTACGGCGCGAGGCCTGCTGCTGGGCCTGCTCGGCCACTTGATCAAAGACCGTCACAGCATGGCGCGCGGAGGCCAACGCGGAGGCAACCTGCACGGCGACGCTTTCAGCGAAACGCAAATGACAGGCCGCGTAAGGGCGTTCTGCTTCCAACGGACCGAGGATCAGAAAGCCGCCGGGCAGCGCAACCAGCAGTTCAGCGGCAGTACTGGCAAGGGCTTCGCGCCCGCTCGCATCCAGGCCGTGCAAGTCGCGGACGCGCCAGGCGTGAAACGGTGGAACCTCATTGATGTGGCGCGCCACGGCGCCATCCAAGGGGAAGACGGCCGCTTGGGCATTGACTGGCGCGTAGCCGTCCGCACCGCGCTGGTAAAGCAGCGAGTGCGTGCAGCACAACTGCTCGGCCAGAATCCGGTAGGCCGTCTCCGCCACTTGGTTCACATCGAAAACAGCGCTAAGCTGGTCCGCTGCGGCGACGGCGCGGCACGACCAGTCGAGCGCCAGCCGGGCGCGATCGTCGGCCCAGCGCGAGACCCAGATCCAGAAGCCATACGCCAACGCTCCGGTAACGACAGCGGCTCCGAGCGCCACGCTCAGCCTCTGCAGGAGCGGGCCGTCCGGGCTGACCTGCACAGCTATGGCGCCGGCAATGGCGGCTGTTGCGCCGAGCATGAGCGGCTGCGACGCGTGCCACATCTGCGTGTGGGGCGGAGACCAGGTAATGTTCAGCCGTATACGCCAGACGCGCACCGACACCAGCAACAACGCCAGCAGGCCTAAGAACAGGCCGAGCACCGCCAGCCAGGCGGCCAGCGTAAGCCAGGCCAGCGGATCGCGAACGGCTGTCATGCGTAATGCACCCGGATGGGTTTCAAATTAGCCCCACCACCAGCCTTTTGTCCAGCCTCTCAGTTCGCCAACGAGCTGTGATGCTTGCCAAAAGCGAAGTAGATGATCAGTCCAAGCAGGCTCCAGAAGACAAACCGCACCCACGTCTCCAGCGGCAGCGCCATCATCAGGATCATGCAACTGGCGATGGACAGTAGCGGGAATACCGGCCCGAACGGGACCCGGAAAGTGCGTTCGGCGTTCGGCCGCGTACGCCGCAGAATCAGCACGCCGGCGCTGACCACGACAAAAGCAAATAGCGTGCCGATATTCGACAGATCGGCAAACGTGCCAATATCCCAAACACCGGCCGGGACGCCGACAACGAAGCCGGCAATCCAGGTTGAAATGTGCGGCGTCTGGTGCTTCGGATGGATGCGCGAAAACAACTTGGGCAACAGGCCGTCGCGCGACATGGCGAACCAGACGCGCGCCTGGCCGTATTGAAACACCAGCAGCGAGCTGAGCATGCCGACAATGGCGCCGACGCCCACCCACTCGCGGATGGTGTTCATGTTCAGATTCTTGAGCGCCTCCACCACTGGCGCGGCGTTGTTCAGCGTCTGCCACGGAGCAATTCCGGTGAGCACCAGCGCGACGGCGATATAGAGCGTCGAGCAGACCAGCAACGTGCCAATGATGCCAATGGGCAGATCGCGCCGCGGATTGCGGCACTCCTCAGCGGCAGTGGAGACGGAGTCGAAACCGATGTAGGTGAAAAAGACGATGGCCGCACCGGTGAGCACGCCGCTGGTGCCGTTCGGCAGGAACGGATGCCAGTGATGCGCCTGCACGGCGCGCCCGGCGCCGATGACGAAAATCGCGATGGCTGCCAGTTTGACCGCGACCATGATGTTGTTGGTGCGCGCGCTCTCCTTGATCCCATAAGTAAGGATCCAGGTGAGAATCATCAGGATGATGAACGCCGGCAGGTTGAACCAGGCGCCGGTGAACTCGCCACCGACAATGGGCGGGGTTGAGAGCTGCGAGGGCAGGTGGAAACCGAATATCGATTCGAGAATATCGTTGAAATACGCCGAGAATCCTACAGCCACAGCCATGTTCGAAACGGCGTATTCGAGAATCAGATTCCAGCCAATCATCCAGGCCGTCAACTCACCCAGCGTGGCATAGGCGTACGTGTACGCTGAACCGGCCACCGGGATGATGCAGGCCATTTCGGCATAGCACAGCGCGGCAAAGCCGCAGGCGATGGCCGTGATCAGAAACGACAGAGCCACGCCCGGGCCGGCGCCGGGCCGGCCGATGGTAAAGGCGCTCTGGCCGCCGTGCATCAGCAGATCAAGCAGCGGCACATGGAGGATCGAGTGAAAACTGCGCACCTCACCGGCAGCAGCGGTGCCGGTGAGGATAAAGATACCGCTGCCAATGACGGCGCCAATACCCAGCGCCATCAGTGACCACGGGCCAAGAGTTTTGGCCAGGCGTTTGCCAGGCTCGTCGGAAGCTGCGACGAGGGCCTCGATGCTCTTAGTACGAAAGAGTTGTTTCACGGCGTGACGGCCCTCGTAAATTCGACTTGGATCGACGGGGGTGCCGCTAACGCTTCCGCTGGCCCTTGGCGATGGTCTTGACCTTCTTCTTCATCGAGCCGCGGGCCACGCCCGCCTCACGCGGCTTGAGCGGATTCGTCTCATCGGCCTTCTTGCGGGCAGTCCGCTTGGCGCCCTTACGCTCGGCCTTATCGGTAATGTTCTTCGTGTTCATGCTCGGTCTCGTTCCTTCTAGTCTTCGGCCCGCAGGCCGGCAAACTTCGCAATCAGCTTCTTCAATCCGTGTCCCGGGAAGCTGATCGTCAACTTCGCGTCGTCGCCGTCGCCTTCCTTGCGCACGATCGTTCCCCGTCCATATTTCGGGTGAACCACCACGTTGCCGGAACGAAGACCCGTGCGCCGGGCCACCGGCTTCGGCGCTGCAGCCGTTACCGGGGCCGTCTTCACCGCCGGCGGAGGAGCTGGCGGCTTCGGCTGCGGCATCATCGCCGGCGTCTGGATACCTCGCGCTGCAAAGAACTGCGAGATATGGTCCAGCGAGTTATACGTCTTACCAGTATACGTGTTCCGGCGCGCCGCTTCGCGAACCGCGTGCCTTTCCCCGTAAAGATCCAGCGATCCGGGCGCCTGGCGCGCCGAGTGCAACTCCTCAACCAGATGGCGTGGCACCTCGTCGAGAAAGCGCGACGGCTGAGACGGCTCCGGCGGCGCTCCACCGTATTTGCGGCGCGATAGCGCCGAACTCAGGTAGAGCCGCTTCATGGCGCGCGTCATCGCCACGTAGCAAAGGCGGCGCTCTTCTTCGAGTTGCTCGTCGTTGTCGCGCGAGCGCGAGTGCGGAAACAGCCCTTCCTCCATGCCGGCAATGAACACCACGGGGAATTCCAGGCCCTTGGCGTTGTGCATGGTGAGCAGCGATACCTGCGCCTGCTCGTCCACCGAATCGGCATCAGAGACCAGTGCGGAGTGGTCCAGAAAATCCTGCAATGAATCGCCGCGCTCGGCCGCTTCAGCGGCCGCCGAAAGCAGTTCTTCCAGGTTACCGAGCCGCGATTCGGACTCGGGCGTGCCGTCGGTTTCAAGTGCCTTGCGGTAGCCGGTGCGTTCGAGCACCTGACGCAGCGTCACGTCCGGCCCGGATGCGTCAGCCACTTCGCCCAGCTCTTCAATCATGCGGCGGAAAGCGCCCAAAGCGGCTTCGGCGCGCGCGCCCAGCAGGCGGTCGTCAACAGCTAAGCCGATGGCTTCCCAAATGGTGACGCCGCGCTGCGTGGCCAGCGCTTCCAGTTGATCCGAAGTCGTCTTGCCGATGCCGCGCGCCGGCACATTCAGGATGCGTAGCAGCGAAACGCCGTCACGGCGATTCATCAACAATTGCAGGTAGGCCAGCGCGTCCTTCACCTCGGCGCGCTGATAGAAACTCATGCCGCCCACTACGACGTACTTGCGGTTGTAGCGCCGCAGCGCCTCTTCAATCTGCCGCGACTGGAAGTTGGTGCGATAGAGGATGGCAATGTGCGTCTGTGGGTCGGACCGGAGGATCTTTTCGATGGTGTCGGCAATGAACAGGGCCTCCTGCTCACCATCGGCAGCTTCAAAGTAGCAGATAGGGTCGCCCTCGGCGCCGTCGGTCCACAGCGTCTTGCCCTTGCGCGCCGTGTTGCGCTCCACCACGCGCGAGGCGGCTTCCAGGATGTTGCGCGTGGAGCGGTAGTTCTGCTCCAGGCGGATGACGGTGGCGCCGGGGAAGTCGCGCTCAAAGTCGAGGATGTTCCGGATGTCGGCGCCGCGCCAGCCATAAATGGATTGGTCCTCGTCACCGACCACGGCGATGTTCGGATTTGCCCCGGCCAGCAGCCGCATCAGCTCGTACTGGCTGCGGTTGGTGTCCTGGT
>CAYZIX010000239.1:0-4787 GCA_964478395.1 uncultured Candidatus Solibacter sp. | reverse complement strand
CTCCAACTGGTAGGCGCCAATCGCTACGAATTGCAGTTGTGCGGTGGACGGATCGCCGGCTACATGGGCTGCTCCATGCTCGATCAGCGATTGAGCCGCGGCGGCACTGAAGTGATTCGGCGTGTCGCGCTTGGAGACCACCACACAAGCCACTTGGCCGCGGCTGGCGTAGACCGCTCGCAACGCGGCGCACGCCGTGTTTTCATCCACCGGGAACAACACGCGTGCGGTGTCCGACATTTCCCCTAGCAATGCTTCGCCAATGGTCGGGTCCTGGTGTGACTGCTCGTTCTTGCTGTTCTCCCAGGTGTGGGATGTGACGACCAGCGGGATGGAGATCCAGCCTGGCGGCTGGCCCAGTTCCTTCTGTCGGCGCGCGAAGATGATCTCCTGGCGAATCAATCCAAGCATCTTGACCGCGAAGGCCTCGTAGCTGACGATCAGGTTCAGCCCCCCTTTGTTGGCGAGGGCGGCGGCCGCAACGGCTTCTTCATTGAGTGCGGTGATCACCGAGCCATGCGTCGATTCCGGGACGCCGGGTTCGGGCACGTTGACGCGGTGCTTGAGCAGTGCCAGTGTGGCTCCCATCTTGTTGCTGGCCAGTTCATCGGGATTGCCGATCCGGACGCGCAACTGTGGATTTGCCTGCGCCAGTTTCACGAACCAACGATCCAGTGAAGACATGGCGCTGCCAGATACCTTGGTAGGAGCCCAGGCCGGCACCGGCAGATGAGGACTCGCTGGATGGCGTCGAGCCATGGGGTGCTCGCTTTCGCGCGAGCGCCGGTTCTTGCCGTGATTCGCCAGGACGGTGAGCGCGTTTTCCAGTTCGATCTCTGGCACGAATAGCGCCGCAGCCCCAGCATTGAAGGCCTCGCGTGCCTGCGCGTGCTCGCGCGGATTGCCGTCCAACGGCAGGTTGTGGGCGGCATTGGTCGCCGCGCCCGGGAAGCCGAAACCTTTCTCCGTCTCGGCGATCACGTAGGGGAACTTGACGGGATAGCGCCGGTTCGATTGTGCGGCGAAAGCGCTCAGCGTGTCTTCAGATTCGACAATGGCCCATGCGATCGCCACTGGATCGCGTCCATCGATGATGACGGGATCAAAGCCGTTGTGGCGCAGATCTTCGGCTAACCAGGCAGCGCCACCTTCCTGCACGATCTGGGTGCGCTGCTCGATGCGTCGCCCGTTGAGAATCATGATCGGGACGGCGAAGCCGCAGTCCTCGGCGCGCCACCAGCGCGGTGCCCAGTCCGAGCCACGTTGCTCCTCGAAAGCGCCATCACTGAGGAATGCCACCAGGCTTTCTCCCGGCAACGGCGTGTGCACATACTGCAGCCCGGCGAACCCCAGATAGCCGCCTTCGGAGATCGCGCCGGCCGTGTTCGGCCCGGCATGGCTGCCCAGCGGTACCGCGGGTCGCCCCTGCTTATCGATGGCATAGGAGTAGAAGTCCCCGATCAAACGCGACAGGCCCGCCTCGCTGCGGTCGTAGCGTCCACGCTGGGCGGCGGACACATCGCCGGTCAGTGCGTTCACCGCTTCGATCGCGGCCACGCAGTGCCCTTGTCCCATTAGCCAGCCGCGTGTCGTCCCGGTCAGTGCATTGGCCAACAGATAACCCACGAAAGCCGGCACCATGTCGAGCGAACCGCCGGTGTGGCCTTCGGGCGTTTGTTTGAAATCATCGGAGCCCAGAGGGCGGCCGCTTCGGTCGATGCGCCGGGCATAGGTCATATGCGCCACTACGCTCATGGCCATGCAGGCCACCCGGTCGGCTGCGGCCAGCAGCGCATGGGCCGAGGCTTCATCTGCCACACGCCCTTGCGCAACCATGCGGTGCACGAGGGTCTGCATACGTTCGATGGTTTCGGACTGGTGCGCGATGGGCCCGTAACCGGCACGCCAATCGATTGCGAGGTTAGCCTGAGAGGGCATTTCGGGTTCCTTGAAAATAGCGGGATAGGTGGAAGATCAGGCTCGCGGATCGGTCTGGCCGCTGGAAAGCGCGCCGGCAATCAGCGAAGCCAGACCGATCCGGTTGCTCGGATGCGGCACCGCGTCGGTGGACGTGATCCGAGCGAACAGCGGCGTCAATTGGCTCCAGGCGTCTTCGGCGAATAGGGCATGCACCACTACGCACTCCGGCTTGCGCATTCCTTGTTCGGCGAGTTTGTGCGCCGCGACAGCGAGCGTGCGGCCCGAGGATGCGATGTCGTCCACCAGCACCGGCGTTCTGTCACGCCAGACCGACAGGTCGGGAACATCGATGTCCACGCTGCGATCGCCATGGCGTGTCTTGCGAAGCACGGCGTGCGGCACGCCGATGCGGGAGGCGATGGAGCCGGCCCACTGCTCGCTTTCCTCATCGGGGCCGACGATCAAGGGCTTTTCGACATGATTGGCGATCCAGTCGGCCAGCAGCGGCGCGGCATGCAAGGTAGTGGTGGGAATCGTGTAGAGCGCGGAGAGCGTCGGATAGCGGTGCAGATGTGGATCCACCGTAAGCAGCTTGTCGAACGTCGATGAGACCAGGCGTGCGAAAGTCCGCGACGTCACGCTTTCGCCGTCATGGAATCGCTTGTCCTGGCGCATGTAGGCCAGGTAGGGTGCAACCAGGTTCACCTCGCGCGCGCCAAGCTCTCGCACGGCGTCCGCGGCAAAAGCCAGGAGCAGGAACTGCGGGTCTGGATGGGTCAGCGTGCAAATTAGATCCACGATCTGGCCAGCAGGTTCGCCATGCAATCGGACATAGCTTTCGCCATCGGGGAATCGGCGCGTTTCGATGCGGCCGACATCGCTGCCATATGCCTGCGCGAGGCGACCGGCGAAATGTTCGTTGCCTGGAAGGGCAAGGGTGAGCCGTTGCATGCGGTTGTCTCCTTTCTTATTGGTTGTCCTGGTTCACTTATCGAACTCGGGTGCTTGGTCGGCGTCAGTACTCCACACGAGCAATCAGTCCCGTGCCGACGAATAACAACAGGACGGCCCATGTGGAGTCGAGGAAGGAATCGACCGGCATCAGAATTTCCTTCCTACAGTGATCGTTCCGTAGACCGGGATTTCGTTTTGTCCCCGGAATTCGCGTGTGCGGTGGTAGCGGGCTATCGCGATGCGCCAATTGCCCTGGGTAATCGCGACGCCGTAGCCGACATCCGCCACGAGTGACCGTTTATCCACGCTATGGCTGGACTTGAAGGTATTGCCGTCCAACGTGATGTCGTGCAGAACCCAGCGAGCGTCTAGCGCCACGAAGAGGTGGGCGTTCCAGTTGCCGCCAGCGGTCGTGCGCACGGGCGCGGTGTTTTCTCCGGCAGGCCGCAGCGGTGCCGTGCCTAAATCATCCGGCAGGCGCAGGCCATAGCGCAGTTCTCCACCGACATTCGCGTAGGTGGCGAAATTGCCGAAGCTGCCGCCCCAGTGGCGGGTCAGATCCCAGCCCCAACCGCTGACGTTTTCTTGCCTGAAGACTCGCGTTCGGCGTTCGTGCAGCAACTGCAGCACAGGTTCGTCGCGCAGTTGGTGTCTCCAGCCATTGAATTTGTCCACTCCGATGGTGTCATGCCACCAGTTCTGGGTTTGCCTGGCCTGGGAGGAGGGGCCCACAACACCGACGCGGATTTGTGAGGTGCGCAGCGTATCGCCGCGCCGCGCGTTGTAGCCGAGGCTCAACATCATTGCGCCGGCGAAAGGGCGGTCGTCTTTGATCAGATCGCTGCGCGTTTTGTCGCTCGGGGTGTACATCATCTGCCCGAAGCCGATGGTCATGTTCTGTTCGTCAAAACCCTCGGGTTGCAGCACCGTGAGAAAACGATTCAGCCCACGGACGAGACGGGGTAGGCAAGGGTCATCGCGATAGTCCACAAGGTTGGGGGAGACCCAGCTGACGAGAAATCCATTGGAGTAGCCTTGATCTTGTCCAATGCCGCCGAACATGTCGTTGTCGATCCGCAGATTGAGCGTTCCCGTTGAGCGCAGCGGGTTGTCCTGGTGGCAGGACTGGGCCTGTGCGGAGGCGCTCAGCAATAGCAGCAGCAAGGAGGCTGCGACTTCCAGCCTCCATTCAGCGGGGTCGGCGGACTGAACTTTCGTCACGCTGGCGTGCCACCCTGCCCAGGGGTTGCAGTCACAATGACCGATTGGGACTGGCGCACCAGCATCACCGGAACTGGTGCGATGCGAGCGAGCTGCTCTGCATCGCTTCCCATCAGCAGCCTGTCCACGCCCCGGCGTCCGTGGGTACCCAACACCACCAACTCGCATTGAGTAGTCAGTGCCTGCTGAGCGATGAGCACCGAGACGCGCTCGCCGTTGCTTTCCAGAAGGACGGTCTCAACCACCAGGCCTCCCTGCCTCAGCCGCAGCGCCGCCTCGTCCAGCAGCTTCTGCCCGGCCGCCAGGAAGCCCGGCCTCACTTCTTCAATATAGATCCTCGGCCTCTCGAAGCCGTTGCTGTGCTTCATCTCCTCGATGACGTGCAGCAAGACGATGGTTGCGCCATTCAGGCGTGCCAGCACCGCAGCGTGGTGGAGCGCCAAATCGGCAGTAGGACTTCCGTCGAGCGGAACCAGGATTCTTGAGTACATGAATGTCTCCAGTTATCAGAGTAAAACGGGGTGACGAACAGATATTGCGTATACCGTGTCGCAATAGCGGACGCGGTATGCGCTTATTCAGTTGCGTACATATTCCCCTGGGGCGTCGCAAACAGTGGGGTATCCACTGGATTCAGCACCTATGAGCGGAGGCGCAACAACATCACCGGAACGCTCTCGCAGCCACGCCGA
>CAYZIX010000238.1:0-4822 GCA_964478395.1 uncultured Candidatus Solibacter sp. | reverse complement strand
AGGCCGCCCGCCAAGCCGCCGAAAACGGCACCGGCGAACCACTGGTGTCGCTGCCGTCGCCCAAGACCCGCCCGGTGCATTCCGAGAAGCTGGTGCGTTGTCTCACCGCCCACCGGGTCGCCGCCGTCCAGGCCGAATTGCTCGACCGCCCCGACGTGGCGCTGGCCGCGATCACCGCGCATCTGGCACAGAAGATTTTCCGGGGAAACGATCTCTACTATTGCCGCTCGGAGAACGTCTTCGCCATCAGTGCGACCGACAGCCAATCCGAACTACGATCCGCCGCCGAGTACATGGTGGACAGTGCCGCCTGGGCGAAGCTTCAGGCCGAGCGCACCGCCTGGGCCGAGCGGCTGCCGGAGAACCTGGAGGACATCTTCCCGTGGCTGCTCGCCCAGGAGCAGGCGACGGTGCTGCAACTGCTGACTTTCGTCGTTGCGGTCACCGTCACCGGTATCTATGGCAGCGAGCCCGAGCGGCAAAGCAACGAGTCGTTGGCCCGGGCCTTGGGCTTGGACATGAGCCAATGGTGGACAGCCACGGGGGCTTCCTACTTCAACCACGTCTCCAAGGCACGTGTCCTCGAGGTCGTCACCGAGGCGGTCGACGCCAATGCCGCCAGCCCGCTGGCCGCGCTCAAAAAGGATGCTGTGGCGACGGGGGCGGAACAGACGATGGCGGGAACCGGCTGGTTGCCGGCGGTGTTGCGAGTTCAGGTCCTGCCGACGGCAGGCGAGTGCTCAGAATCCTTGCCAGGCGAAGAAGCAGAACCGGCAATGGCCGAGTAAGTCTGCAATGCAATACCGTTGAACCGATGCGGGGAGACACGAGACGCTGACGCGTTGTGCGGCACTCGCCCGCCTCGGTGGATCTCAGCAAGGAGAAAATCAAGGTTTTGAGAGGTGGGGGCGCAGAGGGGGCAGTCGAAAGTCCAGCTAGCTGGATTTGTGCCAAAAACGTGCATATAATGTTCGTAATAGTTGCACTGCAGTAAATGCTTGCCGGAGAGATGCCATGCCAATGACCGCTGCCTATGCCCCTGCCTTGACCCACGGCTTCGAAGGCTTCCTGGATTTCCTGCGTGACCAGGAAGCCGGGCCGGCCGTACTGTCGCCGAAGCGATTCAGCGACGTGTTGAGCATCGACCTCCAGACGCTTGCCGGGCAGGCCCATGTTCACCGCAACACCTTGAGCCGGGCGCCCGCCTCGGAGAGCGTGCAGCGCTTCATGCGCGAGGCCCTGCGCGTGCTGCGTGCCGCCGACGACCTGACCGGCGATGTCGGCCGGGCCATCTTCTGGTATCGCAACGAACCCCTGCCGCCGTTCAATTACAAGACGGCTGAGCAACTGGTGTCGGAAGGGCGGGCCGAGGATGTGCTGCGCTACGTGGAGTCCCTCGAAGCGGGCGCGGTGGGATGAAACTGATCCGACTGGCTGGCGTCACCGCCTATCGCCTGCATGTGCCGAAGTGGGCGGTTGCGCCGACGAGCGGTGCCGGGGCGGCCAAACATGGCGGGCGGGCCAACCGGCCGGGCGTCGAGGCGCTCTATCTGGCCTTCGATACCGAAACGGCGGTGCGGGAATACCAGCAGGTGTCGAGCCTGCTCCCGCCGGGAACCCTGACCAGTTATCAACTGACGGTCGAGCCGGTGGCGGACTTCACCGCCGGCTACGATGCCTCGGTGTGGCCACCGATCTGGGAGGACTTCTACTGCGACTGGCGAGAGCTGTGGTTCAACCAGCGTGTCGAGCCGCCGAGTTGGATCGTGGGGGACACGGTGATTGCGGCGGGGGGCAAGGGGATTCTCTTTCCGTCTCAGGCGAGGGTGGGCGGCACCAATCTGGTCCTGTTCGTCAATGCGCTGGCGGCGACGGATTCGCTCCAGGTCTACGATCCCGGCCAGTCCTTGCCGCAAAACCAGGACTCCTGGGCAAGGTGATCGTCGGCCATTGCTCTGCAGGCCGGAATAGAGTGAAAAACCCCATGCAGGAATCTACTTCACAAGCGATTGAACGCTACCTTCGCAGCGGCGAGCACGATGCGCACTTCCGGCCATGGCCGGGAGATAACTACGTTGCCCAGGCCCAGTACGGGGGTGTCGCGCTACGCCAAGCACTGATCTCGGCGGTCCGCCATCGAACGGCGCACGCCGAACTCCCTGCAGCCCCGCCCGAACAGAATGTCGTTGCCTTCACCCGCGGCAAAGTGGCCCCCATGGTGCAGGGATTGTTCCCGGTCCACGAACAGGAGTCCGTCCTCGAAGTGCTCGGACGCTCGGTCGTTTTTCTCACGCCGGCCACCATCGACGCGGTGCTCGAGCAGACACCCTGGCTCAGTACCGCCTGGGACCTGGCGAACCTCTATCTCGCCGGCGTCGGCGGGGAACTCCTGGCTGACGACGCGCCCAACCTTCTCGGCCTCAGCGAAGGAACGATCTGCTACCTCTCGGCCGAATACTTCGGCGCGCCGGGCCGCTTTGACGACTTCCTGGTCCATGAGGCGGCTCATATCTTTCACAACTGCAAGCGTCGCACGATTGGATTGCGCGAGACCCGCCGGCGTGAGTGGCTGCTCGAGATCGAGTTCGCCAAGCGCGAAACCTTCGCTTATGCCTGCGAGACCTACAGCCGAATTCACGACCTCAGCCCGGGGTTGCGGGCCCGGCGGACGCTGCTCGCGGAATACGCGCAGGGACCGATGCCGGCGGACGACAGATTGGATGTGGACGAATACCTCGACATCCTGCGCGAAGCAGTTGCCGCCCGGAACGGCTGGAAACGCATCCTGGCACGGTGCGCGCCGCCCCAGGGTGGGCAGAGCGGCGGGTCATAGCCTTGACGCGCCCGATCTTTCTCGACCTACTAACAACCGACGCCCGCGGTCCGTAATCCTCGAACAGTTTTCTGGGACGCCAAGAGGCCGGACGCCTCGAATCTGGAAGCCCTCTTTTGGGGCAATAACTCACCTGATCAATGAGCGGGACGGCGAGGCTTGCGTGACACCTGCCACGTCGCGCCCTGGCCATCTTGCGCGTAAGGTCATCGCACAACCCTCGTTTACAAGAACAGATCGTCAAGGTGGTTGACGTCAGAACAATGTCGTATGGGGCGTGTGGTGTTCCTTGAGGGGCGGAAGGCGAACAGGAACCTTACCGCCGGGCTTGAATCACGACAGTATCGCGCATAACATATAAACGTGTGATAAGGAGAGCGCCATGCATTTCAATATCTATCTCGACGACGAGACCGGAAAGCAACTGACGGAGGCTGCGCGGCAAGCCGGCGAGAACCGCAATGCCGTCATCCGGCGGGCCGTGCAGGAGTGGCTTACCCGTCGCGGCAAGCCGCAATGGCCGCAAGCGGTGCTCGCCTTCGCCGGGGAGCCCGACATGCCGGCATTCGAAGCCGGCCGTGCGCATTTAGCACCGGCCAAGGCTGATCCCCTGGCATGAAGTACTTGCTCGATACTTGCACGGTGAGCGACTTCGTTAAAGGGGAGGCCGGTGTGCTGAGCATGGTTAAGCGCACCTCCCCCGACCAGATCGCCATTTCGGTCGTGACCCGCATGGAGATCGAGTATGGGCTGCTGCTCAACCCCCAACGCGCAAGGAAGCTGGCACCGATCCTGGATGCCTTTATGTCATCGATCGCCGTGTTGCCCTTCGACGATGCCGATGCGAAAGCGGCTGCGGCGATCCGGGCGGTGCTGCACCAGGAAGGGCGACCCATCGGTCCCTATGATTGCCAAATTGCCGGCTGCGGGCTGGCCCGCGGACTGGTGATCGTAACCTCGAACGAAACGGAGTTTCGGCGGGTCGGCGGGCTGCGCGTTGAAAACTGGCGGGGGGTGGGGGCGGGCTGAGGTTCCGGGTTGAGGTTCTTTTCCAGCCCACCCAATGCTCTGGCCGGCGAAGCCGTTTACTCAGGGGGCAGCCCAGGCGCGTCCCTGTCGTTCGGCGCCGTCTCCGGCTGGATCTGACGCAGGATGGGGCCGCAATACGCGCCAGCGGCGCGAGTGCGAGCATGCCCGGCCAGTTCCGATACCGCCTGTCGGGCCGCCCGGTCCACATCCGGCGGCAGGGGTCCGCCGCCCCGGACCGGTGGTGCTTCGCCTGCCTGGCCACCATAGAATTGAATCAGAACTTCGTGGCGCAGCCCGTGGCCCGTCACTCCTTGCCCCCGCTCCGTGATGCCGAACTTCGCCAGCACATAGTCGAAGCGTCGCAGATTCTGCTTCAGGGTATGGGCCGGGTCGCCCATGTGGGCGTCCCGGCTTGCCACCACGCCTTGCGCGAATTCGACAGCAACCAGCCGATTGGGACTGTCCAGTGGAATGTGGCGGACGCGGCCGCCCTTGCCCTTGATGCGCACATACCGATCCGCCGCCTTTTTCTCCAGCGGCTGTCCTGTTTCCTCGAACGGCACGATGCTCTCGAAGGGGCGGAACTGGACCGACTCCTTCCGCCGCAAGCCCATCGCCTGTATCAGGCGTAGCGAAGCGCCGACGTAGCGATCGAACTGAGCGACCTTCGCCACCAGGGCATCGATGTCGATGCCCTGGGCTGCCCACCCTTTGTCACGCTGGGCGGCCTCGTGGCGCTGGTACTCCTCCAGGCTCAGGCCGTAGTGGCCCGGCTTGCGCACGAAGCCGTGCTTGCCCATCCACATCGCAAGTCCCCGCAGGAAGCTCAGGTAAGTCTGGATCGTCGCCGGTGACAGATGCGCCTGCTGCCAGACCTGCACCATGGCATGGATATGCTTCTGCCCGAGGTTGCGCGGGTCCGGCACCGTCTTGAAGCCCGCCTTCTGCTTCAGGTCGCGG
>CAYZIX010000237.1:0-4887 GCA_964478395.1 uncultured Candidatus Solibacter sp. | reverse complement strand
AAAGGCAGAGCCGCCCGGGAGGACGGATCTGCCTTTCTACTTCGAGGATAGCAGGTGTATAGAGCAAGGAATTGAGTGTAAGCTATTGATAAGCCAGAGGATCTTTTCCGGCATCGGGTTTCTGGAGAAGCCGGGACCACCCTTTGAACAGGGCTTACGCCGTCACAGTAAGGCCACTGCCAGCTGATCAGATACGCCTTCCTCCAGCAACCAAGCCAAGCTAGCTTATTCCCGGCCGTAAACCTGCTGTTGCGATGAAAATCCGGACGGCAACGGCGCCTCCAGATTGATTGGTTCACCGGTGATGGGGTGGCGGAATTTCAGGAACTGGGCGTGCAGGAGATATCCACCATCGCCAGGAAGGCCG
This sequence comes from uncultured Candidatus Solibacter sp., assembly GCA_964478395.1. Lineage (GTDB taxonomy): Bacteria > Acidobacteriota > Terriglobia > Bryobacterales > Bryobacteraceae > Paludibaculum. Next base: position 4,520 of record CAYZIX010000237.1, on the reverse strand, counting down.
GGGAGGTTTTCAAGAGGCTGGCCGGTTATACCGTACAGAGGATCGCCCACCAGGGGATGGCCAATGGATGCCAGATGGATTCTGATTTGATGCGGCCGGCCCGAACCCAGGCCTACCTCAAATGTTGTAGTGCTGGCGGTGCGTGAGATCACCTTTGCCAATGACCTTGCCGGTTTGCCATTTGGATTGGCCGCCCATACGGAACCGATGAGCGGGTGCGGCGCCAAGCCGATGGGCGTGAGGATTTCATAGGTGTCGTGCTGCGCAACGTTCTGAGCCAACGCCCGGTAGATCTTTTGAATTTCAGGGGTGTTCCAGACGGCGAATAGATTGGCGGCCGCCTGCTGTGTTTTGGCGAAGAGGACGATGCCGGTGGTGGCCCGGCCCAACCGGTGGACGGGGTTTGCGTTGGGATTTCGCTTTTGCACCAAGCGCAGGAGCGTGTTTTCCATGAAACCGGCGCCGGGGAGAGTGGGCAGCCCACTGGGCTTGTTGACGGCCAGCAGATGGGGGTCTTCAAACAAAACGTCGAAGTGCAGAGGGGCGTCTGGTTCGATCCAGGGTGGGCGGCACCAGACCAGGGTTTGGCCTGAAATAACCGATTCGCTTCCGGTGGCGGTGACGCCGTTGAGGGTGACTTCGCCGTTGTTCAGTTTTTGTTGCCAGGCGGGCCGGGTCGAATGGGGGTAGAGGCTTGCCAGGTGGGTGAGCAGCGTTTGTCCCTGGTGTTTGCTGCTAATGATTGAGGTGTAGGCATAGCCCCGGTTGAGCATGTAGTTTGAGTGTAAGCCATGGCATCCGAGAGAGGAGTTGCCAGGGCACAAGCGGTGCTGGACTGGGCGCAAGAGTACCAAAGCCAGGCGCCAAAATCGTTTCGTGCGCCTCTACCGGGCCCTCGTGGCCCCGGTAGAGGACGCGCGTTTCAGCTCGCTTACGTTACCGGAGGAACTGCGCCTACTGCGCGCCGCCGCCGAGCACCTTGTAGAGCGTAACCAGATTGGTCAAGCGCGACAGCCGGACACCGAGCAGCGCCTGCTGGCCGGTGTAGAGCGAACGCTGCGCATCGAGCACACTGAGATAGCCGTCGATGCCGCCCTTATAACGCGCCTCGCTGAGGCGGTACGTTTCATTGAGCGTGGCCACCAGCGCCGTTTGCGCCTGCTCCTGTTCCAACAGGCGGGCACGCTGGCTGAGAGCGTCGCTGGTTTCACGAAACGCCGTCTGGATGGCCTTTTCGTATTCAGCGACATAAGCATCGCGCGTCACCTGGGCGATCTGGTAATTGGCGTCGCGGATGCCAGCGTCAAAGATAGGCACGGAGACCTGCGGCGCGAACTGCCAGGTGAGGGCGCGGAACGAGAATAGACGTTGCAACGCCGTAGAGGTCAAGCCCCCGCCGCCGGTGAGCAGAATGCGCGGGAAATAGGCCGCCCGCGCGGCGGAGATGTTGGCATAGGCGGCGCGTAGCTGATGCTCGGCCTGAAGAATGTCGGGACGGCGCAGCAAGACGTCGGACGATAAGCCGGCCGAAACATCCTTGAGCGAATCGATGGACGCGAGCTTCGCCGGCAGCAATTCTGGCGGCACCTGTACGCCAGCCAGCAGGTTGAGCGCGTTTTCGTCGAGCGTGATCTGGGCCGTGTAGCGCACCACGTCCACTTCGGCCGCCTGCACCAGGCTACGCGCCTGGCTGACGTCAAGGTCGGTCCGCATGCCATAGTCGCGGCTGCGGCTAATCAGATCGAGGCTCGACTTACGGGCTTCGAGCGTGGCCTTGGCCAATTCCAGGCTATCGCGATCCGCCGCCAGCGCCAGATAGCTGCCGGCGACGGACGAGATCAGCGCCATCTGCGTGGAGGCGCGGCCCTGCTGAGTGGCCAGGTACTGTTCGAGCGCCGCTTCCTTCAGACTGCGGACGCGGCCGAACAGATCCAGTTCCCAGGAGGAGACCAACAGGCCGGCCTGGAGGTTCTCATAGGTGTAACCCTGATTGTTGCTAGTGGCGTCGCCCGGCACCCGGTAGGCGGAAGCGTTGGCGGCGGCGTTCACCGTGGGAAACTGCGCGGCGCGCTGCAGGCGGAACTGGGCCTGCACCTTTTCCACGTTGAGCGCGGCCAGACGCAGATCGCGATTGTTTGCCAAGGCGAGGCCGACCACCTGGCGGAGCTTATCGTCGCCGAAGAAGTCCTTCCAGGCCAACTCCGCCGGGGCCACACCGGAGCCCGGTTGAGCGTTGGGCAAAGCCTGAGGCACCGGTGGCTGGGGCTGCTTGTACGCCTGCTTTTTGGGCGCGCGGCACCCGGCCAGCAACAGGCCGGCGGCCAGTGTGATGAGAATCAATCTCCGCATATCAGCGCACCTCCGCGGCGGGCGTGTCCGGCGTCTGCGACTTGCGTTTGGCAAACCACTGGGACACCAGCACGAAGAACATCGGGATAAAGATCAGATCGATGAACGTGGCCGAAATCATGCCACCAGTAACGGCGGTGCCGATGCCACGCATAGCGCCGGCGCCGGCGCCGTGGGCGAGAGCCAACGGCAGCGTGCCGAAGAAGAAGGCGAGCGAGGTCATCATGACCGGGCGGAAGCGGATGCGGACCGCCGCCAACGTGGCCTGGATGAGGCCGTCGCCCTGGTGCATCTGCTCCTGGATGAACTGAATGATCAGAATGGCGTTCTTGGTAGACAGACCGAGGGTTGTCAAGAAGCCGATCTGGAAGTACACGTCGTTCGGCATACCGCGCGAAGTGTTGGCCAACAACGCGCCAAACACGCCGAGCGGCAGCATCAGCAGATTGACGAACGGGATGGTCCAACTCTCATAGAGCGCCGCCACACAGAGGAAGATCACGAGGATCGAGAAAGCGTACAGCAAGGGGCCCTGGCTGGTGGACATGCGCTCCTGATAGGAGAGCGCATTCCAATCGAGGCGCACGCCCTTGGGCAGCTTGCTGACCATCTCCTCCATCGCCTGCATGGCCTCGCCGGAGCTATGGCCGGGAGCTGGCTCGCCCTGGATGTTCATTGCCGGGAAGCCGTTGAAGCGCTCCAGCCGCGGGGAGCCGGAGCTCCAGCGGCCGTTGGCAAAAGCGGAATAGGGAACCATTTTGCCGGAGTTGTTGCGGACATAAATCCGTTCCAGATCCTCGGGCAACATGCGGTAGGGCGCATCGGCCTGGGCGTAAACGCGCTTCACGCGTCCGCCCTGGACGAAGTTATTGACGTAAGTTCCGCCGAACATAGCGGAGAGGTTGTTGTGGATGGACGACAGCGGCAGGCCCATGGCGCCGGCCTTCTGCCAGTCCACGTCAACGCGGTATTCGGGAACGTCCTCCAGGCCGTTCGGACGCACGCGCACCAGGCGCGGGTCCCTGGCCGCCATGCCGAGCAACTGGTTGCGGGCAGCGGTCAAGCCGACGTGGCCAAGCCCGCCGAAATCCACCAGCTCAGCGTCGAAGCCGGTGGCGGTGCCCAGTTCGATGACGGCCGGAGGCGGGAACGACATTACAGTGGCCTCGCGCAGGGTGGCAAAATGCCGGATGGCGCGGCCAGCCACGGCTTGCGCCGACAGGCCCGGCTTCTCGCGCTCTTTCCAGTCCTTGAGCCGGACGTAGACCATGCCCTGGTTCTGCGCCGTACCGGCCATGCCGATACCCACGATGCCCATGGTGGCTTCCACGGCTTCCGGCTCGCTGCCCCGGAAGTAGCTTTGTACTTTGTCGGTGACGGCCGTCGTCTGCTCCATGGTCGCCCCGATCGGTAGCGAGACCATGGTGATCAAAGAGCCCTGATCCTCTTCCGGCAGGAAGCCGGTAGGCATGCGCCAGTACAACGCACCGACAGCGGTGACAATCACGACGTAGACCACCAGGTAGCGCAGCTTCTTGGCAATCGAATGTCCCACTACGCCCACGTAGCGGTCGCGGAACCAGGAGAAGGTGCGTTCAAACCAGCGCAGGAATGGCCGCAGGAAAAAGACGGCATTCTCCGTGGTGGAGTGCCCGGCAGCAACCGGCTTCAGGAATTGCGAGCAAAGCACCGGCGTCAGAATCAACGCCACCAGCACCGAGAGCAACATCGAAGCGATGATGGTTACCGAGAACTGGCGGTAGATGACACCCGTGGCGCCAGAGAAGAACGCCATCGGGCCGAACACAGCCGACAGCACCAGCGCAATACCGATCAACGCGCTGGTGATCTGGTTCATCGACTTGGCCGTGGCCTCAAGCGGCGACAGCCCTTCTTCGCTCATTACGCGCTCAACGTTTTCAACGACGACAATCGCGTCGTCCACCAGCAGACCAATGGCCAGCACCATGGCGAACATGGTCAGCATGTTGATGGAGTAGCCAAAGGCGCCCAGCACAGCGAAGGTGCCCAGCAGCACCACCGGCACGGCGATGGTTGGGATCAGCGTGGCGCGGATGTTGCCCATGAACAGCCACATGATCAGAAAGACCAGGAACACGGCTTCGAACAGCGTCTTGACCACTTCATCGATGGCGACCTGGGTAAACGGC
>CAYZIX010000236.1:0-4900 GCA_964478395.1 uncultured Candidatus Solibacter sp. | reverse complement strand
TCATCGCCCACATCGACCACGGCAAGTCGACGCTGGCCGACCGACTGTTGGAGTACACCGGGGCGCTCTCGCAGCGGGAGATGATGGAGCAGGTGCTCGATTCGATGGACCTGGAGCGTGAGCGCGGTATCACCATCAAGGCCCATGCCGTCCGGCTTGACTACAAGGCCGACGACGGCAAGACCTACCAACTGAATCTGATCGACACGCCGGGGCACGTCGATTTCACCTACGAGGTGTCGCGCAGCCTGCAAGCGTGCGAAGGCGCGCTGCTGGTGGTGGACGCCAGCCAGGGTGTGGAAGCACAAACGCTGGCGAATACGTATCTGGCCATCCACCACAACCTGGAATTGATCCCGGTGATCAACAAGATCGACCTGCCGTCGGCCGAGCCCGAGCGGGTGAAGGAACAGATCGAACACATCATCGGACTGGATGCGAGCGACGCTATCCTGGCCAGCGCCAAGTCCGGCGTCGGCATCCACGAAATCTGCGAAGCCGTGGTGAAGAAGGTGCCTCCGCCCAAGGGCGACCCGAACGCGCCGCTGCGGGCCCTGATTTTCGATTCCTGGTTCGACCCGTATCGCGGCGTCATCATCCTGGCGCGCATCATCGACGGCACTGTCCGCAAGGGCCAGAAGATCCGGCTTTGGACCACCGAAACCACCTATGAAGTGGACGGCCTCGGCTATCAGTCGCCCAAGCCCATCCCGTGCGACCAGTTGAGCGCAGGCGAGGTGGGCTTCCTGTTCGCGAATATCAAGACTGTGCTGGACGCCAAGGTGGGCGACACCATCTACGACGCCGCTTCACCAATTGAACAGCCGCTGCCGGGCTTCGAGGAGATGAAGCCGATGGTGTTCGCCGGGCTCTACCCGGTGGAAAGCCACGAGCACGGGTTGCTGCGCGAAGCGCTGGAGAAGCTGCGGCTGAACGACTCATCGTTGATCTTTGAGCCGGAAAACTCCGTGGCGCTGGGCTTCGGCTTCCGGGGCGGCTTCCTGGGCCTGCTGCACCTGGAGATTGTGCAGGAGCGGCTGGAGCGCGAGTTCCAGATCGACCTGATTACCACGGCGCCGGGCGTGCGCTACAAGGTGACGCTTGGCAACGGCGATGTGGTGGAGGTGGACAACCCTACCAAGTGGCCCAATCCGAGCGAGATCATCAAAATCGAAGAGCCCATCATCGATGCGACGGTGATCACGCGCGAGGAGTTCCTGGGCGAGATTCTGAAGCTGCTCGAAGAGAAGCGCGGCGATCAGAAGAAGTTCGACTACCTGGGCGGCGGGCGCGTGATGCTCGTCTACGAAATGCCGCTGAATGAGGTGGTGCTCGATTTCTACGACCGTCTGAAATCGGCCTCGCGCGGCTACGCGTCCTTGGATTACCACCCGGCCGGTTTCCGCGTTTCGCCGATGGTGAAGATGGACGTGCTGGTGGCGGGCGAGCCCGTCGACGCGCTGTCCATCATCGTGCACAAGGACTTTGCCTTCGAGCGTGGCAAGGCGCTGATCGACCGGCTGCGGAAGCTGATTCCGCGCCAACAGTTCGAGGTGGCGCTGCAGGCGGCCGTCGGCGCGAAGATTATCGCGCGCGAAAACATAGCCGCGCTACGCAAGAATGTGTTGGCCAAGTGCTACGGCGGCGACATTTCGCGCAAACGCAAGCTGCTGGAAAAGCAAAAAGAGGGCAAGCGGCGGATGAAGCGCGTGGGCCGCGTGGAGATTCCGCAGGAAGCGTTCCTGGCCGTGCTAAAGGTGAGCCAGGGTAGCCAAGAGGAGTAAAATCCAGCCATGGCCAGTCCGCTGAAAGCGATCCGGCTACGGAATTTTAAATCCATCGGCCCGGTGGAGCAGACGCTGAACATCCGGCCGCTGACCGTGCTGGCTGGGGCGAACAGTTCAGGCAAGTCGACCTTGATGCAGCCGCTGCTGCTGCACAAGCAGACCATGGAGAGCCCGTTCAACCCTGGCTATCTGATGCTTCAGGGGCCGAACGTCAATGTCACCGAAGTCGCACAGTTGATTTCAAGAATTGACGGAGCTGACAAGACTGGATTTCAGGTCGGGTACCAACTTGCCAAGTCCGGGTCCCTCAACCTCGACTACCGGTATTCCGAAGACAGGAGCCGACCACTAACTGTCAAAGGTCTGCCCAAGGTTGAACACTTCAGGGGTGACCAGCTTGGTGGTGGTGCCGAACTCAGTCTTTTGATTTACGAAGTGCTCCATGTTGGAGGGGATCGCAGCGGGCCGTACCGAGAATATCCTGCAACTGCAGTTGGCCGCGGATATCGTGGCCGGTTTGAAGCATACACGGCGTCTGCGATCTTCGAATGGCAAACCTTCTCGCGTCTCATCACCCCACGTGATCCCAGGCCCGCCAAGTTGGCAGAGTGGCTTTCTCTTCTTGATCTCACCAATCGAGTTGAGGCTAAAAAGCGCAATGATGTCTCGCTTGAACTACGTGTAGCCTGGCAGCCGGTCGCAAGCGGGAAACACGAGGACGAAGATCTTGTCTCTATAGCGGACGTGGGACTTGGAATTCCCTTAGTTCTTCCCTGTTTGGTTGCCTTGCTTGCAGCCGGTAGGAATGGCTTGGTCTACATCGAGCAGCCCGAACTCCACCTGCATCCCAACTCGCAGGTCAAGCTGGCCCATGTTCTGGCGGAAGCCGCGACGATGGGCCCGTCGATTGTGATCGAGACGCACAGCGACCTGTTGTTGCGCGAACTACAGACACTGATTGCCGAAGGCAAGTTGGACCGCAACCTCGTTGGCCTGAACTGGTGCAGCCGCGATCCGGAAACCGGCGCAACAATCGTCACCGAAGCTCAGATCGATGAAGATGGCAGCTACGGCGACTGGCCGGCCGATTTCGATGCCATCACGTTTGCCAGCGACAACCGCTACCTGGATGCCGTTGCCCACAAGAGGCATCCGTGATTGGCCCGCATATGCGCAAGCGACTGGTGGTAGACGCTTGCGTGCTGCGGGCCGCCGGTACGACCGAGAATCCAACATCATCAGCGAGCAGGAGTGTGCTTGAAGCTATTCTCTCGATCTGTCACCGAGTGTTGGTAACACCGGCGATCGAAACTGAATGGGAGGAACACGAATCGAATGTCGCAAGAGCATGGCGCGCACGCATGCTCCGCCGAGGCAAATTCGTGACAGCGGATGTCGCATCTTCCGATGACCTGGAAGCCGCGATTACATCCGGTCTTGTACTGGAAACTGAACGCCGCGAAGCGCTGAAAGATGTGCACCTGCTGGTGGCAGCCCGTGCCGGAGATCACGCCATAATCAGCCTGGATGCCAACGCTCGCCGCCTCTTTGAGCGAGTGCCCGGCGCGTTGGAAGGCGTAGTATGGGTCGATCCACTCAAGACAACAGAAACCCGCGCATGGCTGGAAGCCGGCGCGCGGGCGGAAGATTGGACGCACTGAGATGCGGCTCGCCTTGTGGCTGGCTCTGATTGCCGTGGCGCTCTATGCGTTGCACCGGCTGGCGCTCTGGGCGGAAGCGAAAGGGTGGATCTACTACCGGAAGTCGGGCGGTTTCACAACGCGCACGGGCAATGCGATGCTCGAAATACAGCAACTACTGGAGCCTGAGAAAAAGCACGTCATCGAGCTGAAGCAGGAGCAAAAGGCCGAGCGCGACGATTCAGGCGACGGCGCTGATCCTAATCGGCCACAAACGCCGGTACGCTGAGCTTGAACTGCGCGCCACCGCCGCCGGGGCGGTTGCCGGCCGTGACGGTGCCGCCGTTCTTCTTCACGATGGTTTGCACAATGTGCAGTCCAAGGCCCTCCTGCCGGCCCTTGGTGGAGAAGCGCGCGGTGAAGATCTTAGAAAGAATCTCTTCGGGAATGCCGGGGCCGTTGTCGGTGACTGTGACCTCGATCATCTCGCCGGCCAGCACCGCCACCACCTCAATCTCGCCACCGCCCTTCTCCTTCATGGCTTGCGCGGCGTTCAGAAACAAGTTCATGAAGACGCGCTCCCAGTCGGTGGCCGCGCCTTCCACGCGCAGTCCGGCCGCCAGACGGCGCACCACCTTGACCTTCACGCCCGGCAGGTGCGCGACGAAGTCCTGTAGGAACGTGGCGGCACGATCGATGACCACGTCCAACTCCAAGCCGCCACGGCTTTGGCCGGCATAGCCCCCAACAATGCGTTGGCCGCGTTCGACACTGCGCTGGATTGTGGCCGCGACAGGTTTCCACGACGCATCCTCCGAGACCAGTTCCGCCGCTTCGAGAATCGTCTCAAAGACGTTGTTCAAATCATGTACCAAGCCGGCGATGGCCAGGTCGGCAGGCGCCGCAGTTGCATCCGAAACAGTTTTCACTTCACCCCGCAATGTTTCGCAGTGTAGCCCAAAATTCGGGGAATGACACGCTGGCTGATTCCGCGTTGGCGATGGTCACCGGACCCGTGGCCGCCAGCGCCGCTACGGCAAAGGCCATCGCAATGCGATGATCACCATAACTTTCCACCGTACCGCCAGCGAAGCGCTGGCGACCGGGAATGTGGAAGCCATCCTTCGCCGTTTCCACGGTGATGCCCAGGTGGCGCAGGTTGGTAGCGACGGTCTCAATGCGGTCCGTTTCCTTGACGCGCAGCTCAGCGGCGTCACGCACGGTGAGGCCCTGTTCACTGACAGCGCCGAGCACGGCGAGTACAGGGATCTCGTCGATCAATGACGCGGAGAGCTGCTTCTCGATGACGCCGCCTTGCAAGGCGGAGCCACGCACGCGCAGGTTGCCGATGGGCTCGCCATGCTTCACTTCGAAGTCGAGCACTTCGACGCTGGCGCCGGCGGCCACCAGAAAGTCGATCAGTTCGGCGCGATCGCCGGCCAGGCGATGCCAATTCGTGTCGATCTCGCCGCC
>CAYZIX010000235.1:0-4902 GCA_964478395.1 uncultured Candidatus Solibacter sp. | reverse complement strand
ATGCGCGCCAATGTCTGCGCCAACAGCGTCTTGCCCGTGCCGGTGGGGCCAATCAGCAGGATGTTGGATTTGGCCAGCTCCACCTCGCCCACGCGTTGGCGGTTCATCTGAATCCGCTTGTAGTGGTTGTAGACGGCGACGGCAAGCTTCTTCTTGACGGCGTCTTGCCCAATTACGTACTGGTCGAGGTATTCCTTCAGTTCCAGGGGCTTAGGTAGCTTATGAGGGGCGCCGTAAGACTTTTCCGGGCGGTCGTCCTCAAGTATGGAATTGCAGACGGCAATGCATTCGTCACAAATGTAGGCGCGCGGGTAATCACTGGGGGAAGAGATGAGTTTCCCGACCACGTCCTGGCTTTTGTGGCAAAAGGAACAGCGTAGTACTTCGTCACTCGCGGACCGCTTCACTTAGGTTGACTCCTCGACGGACGTGGGGCTTAATCCAGACACCCCGTCTCCGCGAATCCCGTGCCCTCATTATCTACCGAAATGCCAAGCGGTGGCAATCGAAGAAGTTGCGTGTAAAGTTCTAGCCGGTGGGTAACGCCGGCACGCGTGTGCGCGCCAAAAACTAATTACGTCTGTCCGTGCTTCGCGCCGGCGGCCGTTCAGAGTCTGGTCTGGATCAGAAGCTTATGAAATCAACTTTCCGTATTGCAGTGTGTTCTCTTGCCGTGGCCGCATTGGCCCTAGCGCAAGACAAGGTGGACCTTGATGCCATCTACAAGATCAAGCAGGAGGCGTTCCAGAACTCAAAGGTGATGGACAACCTCTTCTACCTGACAGACGTCTACGGGCCCCGTCTGGCGGGCTCGCCGCGTTATAAGACGGGCGCTGAGTGGGTGGTAAAGACGCTCAAGGAATGGGGTATTGAGAATGCCCATCTGGAAACCTGGGGTGAGTTCGGCAAGGGCTGGGAAAACAAGAAGTTTGTCGCCGCGATGACCGCGCCGGCCTACATGCCGCTAATTGGCGCGCCACAGGCTTGGACGGCTTCCACAAATGGCGTTTTTTCAGGTGAGCCGATCATTGTCAACATCACCACTGAAGCGGACATGGAAAAGTGGAAGGGCAAGCTGGCCGGCAAGATCGTGCTGACCGACCGTGCGCGCGAAATCGCGCTGCACGACCAGAAGCCCGAAGGCGGCCGCTATACGGACCAGGAACTGGCCGAGATGGCCACCGCCCAGATTGGCGGCGGGTTTCGCATGCCGCCGCAGGCGGGTCCGGGACAGCCCGATTTCCGGGCAATGATGGCTTTGCGCCGCAAACTGAACGATTTCTATCGCGACGAAAAGGTGGCGGTGCTGATCGGTAGTGGGATGCGCGGCGATTTCGGCACGGTGTTCACGTCGAACGGCGGATCGCGCGATCCGAAGGCGCCGGCGCAGACTCCGACCACGATCGCGCTGACGGCCGAGCACTATAACCGCATCTACCGCCTGGTGGAGAAGAACGTTCCGGTGAAGTTGGAATTCGACATTCAGAACGAGTGGTACGAACCGGACCAGAACAACTTCAACATCATTGGTGACATCCCCGGCACGGGTAAGCACAAGGACGAGATTGTGCTGATCGGCGGGCATTTCGATACGTGGCACGCCGGCACAGGGGCTACCGACAACGGAACGGGCTCGGCCGTGATGATGGAAGTGATGCGGATCCTCAAGAAGTTGGACCTCAAACTCGACCGCACAGTGCGCATTGGCCTGTGGGACGCCGAGGAAGAGGGCCTGATGGGCTCACGCGGTTACGTTACCAAGCATTTGGGCGACCGCGCCACGATGAAGACGCTGCCGGAGTGGGATAAGTTGTCGGTTTACTACAACATCGATAACGGTGCTGGCAAGATCCGCGGCATCTACCTGCAAGGCAATGAAATGTGCCGCCCGGTGTTCGAAACTTGGCTGGCTCCGTTCAAGGATCTGGGCGTGTCGACTGTCACTATCCGCAACACGAGCGGCACCGACCACCAGAGCTTCGACGCCGTCGGTATTCCGGCCTTCCAGTTCATCCAGGACGAGCTCGAATACATGACGCGCACCCACCACACCAACATGGACGTCTACGATCGCGTTCCGCGCAACGACATGATGCAGATGTCGGCGATTGTCAGCTCTCTGGTCGTGCAGGCCGCCAACCGGCCGGAAATGCTGCCTCGCAAGCCGAAGCCGGCGCCGCGTCCGGCCGGTGGCCCGGGCGGTATGCCGTTCTAGTCGTTGTTTGAATGTTTGCCGGAGCGGCCGTAGCGCTGCTCCGGCACTTAGTCTTTCTCGAACCGCACGAAGCCCCACTTTTCGGGAACGTGCATGTTGACCTCGCCCTGCGGGGACCACACCCAGTTGTCCTCCCGCAAGCCTTTTACCTTGACATACTTGCCGTCACGAACTTCCGTGCGCCATTCCACGCGTGAGAAGTTGACGCGCCACGTATCGCCGGCCGCCGGGCGCTTGGCGCCGGAGCGTTCGGTAAACGCGCTCCAGGGGAAGGCAATCTCGACAGTCCAGCGGCGGTCGCGGCCGCGCGGATCATTCAGCGTCCCGTCTACCTGCACGGCCGTCTTGAGCCCTGAAATTTCCCAGGAATTATCGGCGCGGCCCTTCTTCTTATAAGGTTTGTTGAGGAATAGATCCCAGCCCGTGTTCAGCGCGTTGATCTCGAATTCGAAGTAATTCAGCCCGTCGCCGGTCGGATTGAGAAAGACTTCGAAGTCGTTGTCGCGGAAGATGACGGAATCGTGCTTGGTCAGCGTGGCCCAGACATGCGGCTCGTCAAGCTCGGCGGCCACGTAGAAGTAGGTGTCGTCCCAGGTCATCTTGACGCGGGTGCGGAAGCGGGGTTTGGGATGCGACGGTCCGGCGATATCGACGAAGTTGGTGGTCCAGCGGGCATGGCGCCAAGCCTGATCGTTGATGCGGCCATCGATCTGAATGGGCGTGGCGGCGCGTTTGCAACGGTATTCGCGCGGCGCCTGGGCCGGCGCCAGCACGGTGGTGAGCAACAGGAGGGCAGTGAGTCTTAGCATGGATTCTAGTGCGCGGGCGGAACGGGCTTCTGTTCGCCGGTCAAGCCGAAGCCTGGCCACTGTGGATCGGCCGACGGATTCTTCTGTGGCATGATGGCGCCAGTCTCGCGCCTCCAGGCGTCAAGGCGCGCGAACAGTCGCCGTCCAATGCTGGATTCGCGTTCGATGAGGTTGATTTGCTCACCGGGATCGTTGCGCAGATTGAAAAGTTCGCGGCGCCCGTCGGCGAGAAACTCGATCAGCTTCCAGTCGCCTTGGCGAATGGCGCTGGCTGGTGCGCCACCCTGGTTGGAGTAGTGCGGATAATGCCAGAAGAGCGGCCGGGCCTTGATGCGGCCGCCCCTGAGCAGCGGCATCAGGCTGACCCCATCCACCCGGGCCGGTTTTAGGCCGCAGGCATCGCGGAAAGTGGGCAGAAAATCGACGCTAATGGCTGGCGTCTCAATCACCATACCCGGCTTGACGAGGCCTGGGTAGCGAACAATTAACGGCTCGCGGATGCCGCCCTCGTAGACATGGCCCTTGCCGGCGCGCAGCGGCGAGTTGTCGGTGACGCGGTTCTTTGATTTCGACTCGAAGCATAAACCGCCGTTATCAGAAAAGAAGAGCACCATGGTTCGTTCGGCTATGCCCGCCGTGTCAACGGCCTTCAGTACGCGCCCCACACTTTCGTCGACGCTTTCAATCATCGCCGCGTAAGTCGGATTGTAGCGTCCGGCCGCGTTCTTGTGGCGCGCGACGTCGGCGTCGCGCGCACCCAGCGGGATGTGCACCGAATAATGAGAGAGATAGAGGAAGAACGGATTGGATCGGTTGTCGTAGATAAAGCCCGTGGCTGCATCAGTGAGCTTCTCCGTAAGGAACTCTCCGGGGCCGGCTTTCAAGCCGGGTAGTTCGAACGGGCCGAAATAGGGCTTGGGGCTGCGCGGCGGGCTGCCGGAGGAGTTACCCCCGATGTTGACGTCAAAGCCCTGCTCGCGTGGCGAGAAGCCGTCGCCGCCCAGGTGCCACTTGCCGATACTCGCCGTGCGGTAGTTGGCGGGGGCCAGCGACTCGGCGATAGTGGTTTCCTGGAGCTTCAGTTCGGTCGCCGTACGTGGAGTTGTGATCGGGCCGAGCGGATCGCTGGGCCGGCCCGGAATCCAGTCGGTGACGCCCGTCCGTACCGGGTAACGGCCCGTCATGATGCTGGCGCGCGTGGGTGAGCAGACAGGGCAAGCTGCGTAGGCGTCCGTGAAACGCACCCCTTCGCTTGCCATCCTGTCCAGGTTGGGCGTGGCGACGTACGGGTTGCCGTAGCAAGCCAAGTCGTGCCAGCCGAGATCGTCGGCCAGGATTAGGACGAAGTTGGTTTTCTGATGCGTGGCGGCGGGCAGCAGGCCGCCGGCGAGGCTACCGAGAAAGGTGCGGCGAAGCATGACGTGTCACCATGCTATCGCGACTGGTTAATGTTCAGTCCACTTCAATTCCGCGTCGGAGCGGCGCACATAGTTGGCGTCGAGCGTGGCGGCGCCCGTCAAGCGGCCAATGGCCAGACGGCCCACGGCTCCGGCCAGCGCGCGCGGCACACGTGTCGCTTGCACGCCGAACAACGACGGCTCCCAGGTGAGCAATTCCGCACTGTCGGCCAGTTGCGCCCGCCAGGCGGGGAAGGGCATAACCACTTCCTCATTAACGCGGTGCAGATCCCAGTCGTATAGCCCGCCGTAGATCTCGCCGCGGCGTGCGTCAAAAAAAGGAGCGCGCAAACCGGCGCTGCCGAAACTGGCCATGGCTTCGAGCGTAGAGACGCCGGCCGCGGGCAGTCCCGTCGTGTCGGCCAGACCTTTTACCGCAGCCAAGCCGACGCGCACGCCCGTGAACGAGCCCGGTCCCGAC
>CAYZIX010000234.1:0-4912 GCA_964478395.1 uncultured Candidatus Solibacter sp. | reverse complement strand
CCATCCGCAACGCCGCGCCGAGAGCGGCGAGCTTTTCCGGCGTGAACGGGTTATGGATGCGGTGAGCACTTTCGGTGATGTTGAAAATCCGTGGAATATCCACTACAGAACGCCTCACGTATGAATGGATCCGATACGCCACTCATCGTACCGCCAAGAGCGGCGCGCGGTCGCGTGTAGACCCCGAGTGGGCGGTCCGGAGCAGCACTGCCACCGGCAGAAACGCCCCTGGCCTGCTGATTCAGGTCGTGGCCGCTGTGCGCGAGGAGCGATACTGCCGCATCTTGTCAATCATCATCTCGTCAAAGATTAAGGTATTTGCCCCATTGGGCGCGGGACGGCTTCCTCCGATTATCTAATAGCTGGAGACAGATAGATGTGTGCCTTTGCAGCACGGAGGACTCGCTATATGCGGTTGACGGTCCAACACCCGCGCCGGAAATCGGGATTCGTCCTTGTGGCCACTGGTGTATGCATCGCGATCCTTGTCGGTTGTATGGGACTCGCGGTGGACTTGGGGCGTATGTATGTGATCAAGAGCGAAGTGCAGTCCAGGGCTGACGCCGCGTCCATCAACGCCGCGCTACAGTTAGATGGCACGAGAGCCGGGCTGAACAACGCGGCCAACGCGGTCTCCACGACGGCCGGAAAGTGGGAATTTGGCACCAAGTCCTTCACTTCGCCGACAGTTCTCTTCGCCCTCACCACCAGCTCCCCCTGGTACACGGCAGCGGCTGCGCCGCTGAACAGTTCGTATGCGCGCGTTACCGTCACGGTACCGGTGAGTCTTTACTTCCTGCCCGCCGTGACCGGCTCCAAGTTCGGAAACGTCTCAGTTCGCGCCACCGCCGCACAGGTGGCTAAAACCACCTTCAGCGAAGGCCTTTTCCCCTTCTCGCCCTATATGCACGACTCCACGGGACCCAACTTCGGCCTCGTGGCAGGCCGCCTCTATACGTTGCGCTGGCCCGCCAATCCAAAGCTCGGCAACGGCGGCAATGTCTGCGACGGCGACCGGATTCAGAACGTGGTGGCTCTGGCGAACGCCGCCGGCGGCTCCGAGCGCGGCTACATTGAGGACACCAGCGCGGCCCTGATTGCGGCTACTATCATTGACGATTACCAGAGCATCACGCGCACAGTGGGCGACATTGTCGACATGACGGGTGGCGCCAAACAGTCCCAGTTGCGCAGCCTGGAGACCCGCATCAGGCAGGACTCGGATACGGTTTCCACTACCTACGCTGAATACGTGACGCGGGCCACGGGCAACGGGCGCCGCGTGGTGGCTTGCCCGATTAACGACGGCGGGACACCGGCAGGCAGTAACAACAGAATTGTCGGCATTGGCGCATTTTTCCTCTACCCGACCGGCGAATACGGTACGGGTGGAAACCAGGCTTGGTGCGCCGAGTACATCGGGTCGTGGGTGGAAGGCACCGATCACGCCGGCGCAAACGGCGGCGGTGCTTATGTAGTGAGGATCGTCGAATGAGCAGACTCACAATGAAGCGGGACAGGCGCCGCGGCAATGTGCTGATTGAGACCGCGCTTTCTTTCGTGGTGCTGTTCCCCATCTTCTACGGCACCTTTCAATTCGGACTGGCGTTTCTCTACTACAACGAGCTCAATAGCGCCGTGCGCGCCGGGGCCCGCTACGCTGCCACCAAGACGTATACTTCCGGCACGTCAACGCCAACTTCGGGTTTCTATTCGGACGTTATCAATGTGGCCGTCTACGGCAACCCAACGGGTGGAACCACCCCAGCCGTGCGCGGCTTGACTGCGGCGAACGTCAAGTTGAACGTCACCTTTGCGCGCGGCGTGCCCGCCGCGGTGACCGTTTCCATCACCAATTTCCGGATGAATCTGCTGTTCCAGCAGATGACCTTGAATAAGCCGTCGGTCACGTTCCCATATTTTGGCCATTACGAGCCACCAATCACCTAGGACGCAGGAGGACATACATGCGAAGGAGAGGCACCAAACAGCGAGGCGCGGCCATGGTTGAAACCGGGCGCGTGCTGGTGCTGTTTATTGTGGCGCTGGTGGGCATTGTAGATTTTGCACAGTTTCTCTACTTGCATCAGACCATCGCCAATCGCGTGCGAACAGTGACGCGCACGGCAAGCGTTTATAACCTGACGGTGGCGCAAATTCAGAATCGCATCTGTTACGGATCGGACACGGTGCCATCGCCATCGGCGGTCGGCTACATGGGCCTGAAGCCGGTAAATGTCGCCGCCGAAAAGCTCGACACGTCCACCACCGAAAGGCGCATTGTGGTTACCGTTTCCGGGCTACGCTACAAGACGCTCTCGCCGTTCCTGTTCGGCGCGGCGACAATGTTGCCGGTACGCGTCACCTCCACCATCGAAACGCCTTAGTCCGCTACGCTCCTGAACATATGAAAGGGCCGCGCCCACCCTGTGGTGAGCGCGGCCCTTCTTTTCGTTGATTGCTGAAAGCTTAGGCGGTGCGGTTGGCTTCGCCCGAAGCTTCGTTCTTCTGGATGGCAGCCTGCGCCGCGGCCAGGCGCGCGATCGGCACCCGGTACGGAGAGCAGCTGACGTAGTTCATCCCGACCTTGTAGCAGAACTCCACCGAGCTCGGCTCGCCGCCGTGCTCGCCGCAGATACCGACTTCGAGGTCCGGGCGGGTGGAGCGGCCAGCCTCGACGGCAAACTTGACGAGCTTGCCGACGCCCTGCTGATCCAGCACGCCGAACGGGTCGGCCTTGAAGATCTTCTTGTCTTCGTAGGCCTTCTGGAACTTCGTATAGTCGTCGCGGGACAGACCCATGGTGGTCTGCGTCAGGTCGTTCGTACCGAAGCTGAAGAACTCGGCTTCCTGGGCCACCAAGTCGGCGGTCAGGGCAGCGCGCGGGATCTCGATCATCGTGCCGATGAGGAACTTCTGCTTGCCCAGCAGGCCGGCCTTGCCCAGCACTTCCTCGGCGATCGACTTGACGATCTGCTTCTGGTTCTGCAGTTCTTCCACTGAGCCGATCAGCGGAATCATCACTTCGGGAATAACCGTCTTGCCCTTCTTCGCAACCTGAACAACGGCCTCGAAGATGGCGCGCGCCTGCATCTCGGTGATCTCGGGGTAGACGATACCGAGACGGCAGCCGCGGTGGCCGAGCATCGGGTTGAACTCATGCAGCTGTTCAACGCGGTGCAGCAGGCCCGGCAGCACGGTCTTGAGCGACTTCACGTCCGGCACGAAGTTCTTGTAGCGCGCCACCATTTCCTTCTTGGTCTTGGTGTCGGCCGAGGGCAGCTTGGCGAGGTCGACCATCAGCTCTTCGCGCTTCGGCACAAACTCGTGCAGCGGCGGGTCGAGCGTGCGGATGACCACCGGGAAGCCGGCCATTGCGTCGAACAGACCGGCGAAGTCCTTGCGCTGCATCGGCAGCAGCTTGGCCAGGGCCTTGCGGCGGTCCTTTTCGTTGTCGGCGAGAATCATGGTCTGCACGAACGGCAGACGGTCCTCGGCGAAGAACATGTGCTCGGTGCGGCACAATCCGATGCCCTGCGCGCCGAAAGCAACGGCGGCCTTGGCGTCGCGCGGAATGTCGGCATTCGCGCGAACACCGAACTTGCCGCGGAACTTGTCGGCCATCTTCATGAACTTGGCGAAGACCGGGGAATTCGGATCCGGATCCTTCGTCGCGGCCTGGCCCAGATAAACGTCACCGGTGGTGCCGTCGATCGAAACCCAGTCGCCTTCCTTCACCGTGACGCTCTTGTCGCCCACCTTGGCCACGGCGGTCTTGCCGCGCTCGTTGATCGCGATCGCGCCGCAACCCACCACACAGGGCACGCCCATGCCGCGCGCCACAACGGCCGCGTGCGAGCTCTTGCCACCGATGGCGGTCAAAATGCCCTTGGCCGCGTCCATGCCGTGAATGTCGTCCGGCGTGGTCTCTTTGCGGATCAGGATCACAGGACCCTTTTCCGACATCTCCACCGCGTCTTCCGACGTGAAGGCCAACCGGCCGACAGCGGCGCCCGGGGAAGCGTCGATGCCCTTGGCAAGCTTCGTCAGCTTGCGCAGCGAAACCACGTCAAACACCGGGTGCAGCAACTGGTCGAGCTGGTTCGGGGCGACGCGCATCACTGCGGTCTTCTCGTCGATCAGCTTCTCGTCGCACATGTCGACGGCAACCTTGACGGCGGCCGGACCGGTGCGCTTGCCGTTGCGGGTCTGCAGCATCCACAGCGTGCCTTCCTGCACGGTGAACTCGAAGTCCTGCATGTCCTTGTAGTGCTTCTCGAGCATCGAGGTGATCTCGCGAAGCTGCTTGTAGACACCCTTGTTCCAGGCTTCCAGTTCGGCGATCGGCGACGGAGTGCGGATGCCGGCGACGACGTCCTCGCCCTGCGCGTTCACCAGGAACTCACCGTAGAAGACCTTCTCGCCGCTGCCGGGGTCGCGCGTGAAGCCGACGCCGGTGCACGAGGTGTCGCCCATGTTGCCGAACACCATCGCCTGGATGTTGCAGGCCGTGCCCAGACGGTCGGAGATCTTCTCCATCTTGCGGTAGTAGCTCGCCTTGGGCGCCCACCAGCTCATGAACACGGCGTTGCGCGCCATGATCAGCTGTTCCTTGGGGTCCTGCGGGAATTCGCGCTTGGCGTGCTTCTTGAAGATCTTCTTGTACTCGGCGATGATCACCTTCAGGTCTTCAGCCTTCAGGTCGGTATCGTTCTTGTACTTCTTCTTGGCCTTCTGCGCATCGCACGCTTCGTCGAAATAGCTCATTTCGACGTTGCAGGCCACTTCTCCGAACATCTGGATGAAGCGGCGGTAGCAGTCGTAGGCGAAACGCGGATTGCCGGTCTTGGTGGCCAGGCCTTCCGTCGTCGCGTCGTTCAGGCCGAGGTTGAGAATCGTGTTCATCATGCCC
>CAYZIX010000233.1:0-4927 GCA_964478395.1 uncultured Candidatus Solibacter sp. | reverse complement strand
GCTCGCATTCCGACTACGGGTAAGTTCTATCAGTCTTATGCCACGCGCGTGAAGACCAGCACTTATTCGTCAACGGTGGGAAAACAGGCGCGGCAGGCTGGCGCCGATTCGGGTGGCACCTACACGACCAACGCCACTGGCGATTATACCTACACCTTCGGCACTAAGCTGCCGTCCGGCTACGAAAAGACCGCCACCCACACCATCGCCATTTATGGCAGCCGTTCATTAGCTGATTTCGATCTCGGCACCAACTATGCCAGCGCGACCTATAATTTCGTGCCGGATGGTTCGGCGGTGAAGACCGTCCGCGACGTGATCAGCACGTCGAGCTGCAACAAGTGCCACTACGATTTGAGTTTCCATGGCGGCTCGCGCAAGGGTGTTGAACTCTGCGTCCTGTGCCACACGCCGGCTTACACGCAGAACGGCGTGACGGTCGACAACACCAACCCGGAAACCGGTCAGTCCATTGACATGACGGTGATGGCGCACAAGATCCACATGGGCTCCAGCCTGCCCAGCGTTCAGGCCGGCACGCCTTACCAGATTGTCGGTTACGGCAACGCGGTTTCAGACTGGTCGAAGGTCGGCATGCCCTCTGGCCCGAACAACTGCCAGTGGTGCCACGAGCAGAACAATACGGCCACGCAGAAGACGGCCTGGTACTCCAACCCCTCGCGTGATGCCTGCGGCGCCTGCCACGACAACGTGAATTTCGCCACGGGCCTCAACCACGTCAACCTTCCGCAGTTGAACGACAACCAGTGCAAGAACTGCCACATCCCGCAGGGCGAACTCGATTTCGACGCCTCCATCAAGGGTGCGCACGTGGTCGAGCAGATGTCCTCGCTGGTCAACGGCGCAATTGTGAAGATCACCTCGGTGACCAACACCTCGCCGGGCCAGAAGCCGGTGATCAAGTTCACGCTGACCAACCGCGCCGGTACGGCGATGGCGTTGTCCGATCTGATTCCGGGCGCTGGCCTGGGCCGCCTGTCGTTCACGCTCGCTGGCCCGACTACCGACTACGGCGCCGGTATCAGCGGCGCGACGACGAAGGGCTACTACACTGATTCGCTGACGGCCTCTAGCGCCACCGGTTCTACCGGCAGCTACACCTACACGTTCAGCCAAGCCATTCCGGCCGGCTCCACCGGCACCTGGGCCATCGCGGCTGAGGGCCGGACCAATGAAGTGCTGTTGTCCGGCACCGAGAAGTCACGCAACATTGAGGTGAACCTGCCGAATGCGGTCACCTATTTCTCGGTCGACGGTTCCACTGTGGCCAAACGCCGCACCGTCGTGACTACGGCGCAATGTAACGTCTGCCACTACCGGCTGGCGCTGCACGGCGAGAACCGCAACGAGATCGAGAACTGCGTCATCTGCCACAATCCGGCGATGACGGACTCGGCGCGGCGTCCGGCGGCTCAGGCGCCTTACGAGAGCATCTCGCTGGCGTCGATGATCCACCGCATCCATACTGGCGCCGAACAGCCGCGTGACATCACCGTCTACGGCTATGGCAACAGCGCCAACAACTTCAACGACGTCGAATTCCCCGCGCCGGCAACGGTGGCGACGTGTTCGATGTGCCACGTCAACAGCTCACAGAATATTCCGACGGGTGCGACCATGAACGTGTCCGATCCGCGCGGGTATCTGACCACTGTTGCGCCGACCACCGCGGCTTGCCTGAGCTGCCATGCCTCCAAGTCTGCGGCATCGCATGCTCTGGCCAATACCACCACACTTGGTGAAAGCTGCGAAGCCTGCCATGGTTCCAGCGCCGATTACTCGGTTGCTAAGGTGCATGCGCAGTAACTGACTGTTCCTGACCCGGGCAGGTTTCCCCTCGTGGGAAGCCTGCCCATTTGTGTAAATGGGAGATGGCATGAGATTCCGGTTATTGCCGTGGACGGCTGCTCTGGTGTGTGTGGCCTGCGTTTGGGCCGGCGCCCAGCAGAAGCCTGCTGCCGAGGAAAAGAAGAAGAAGGAGTACGTCGGCTCGGAGACCTGCGCCGGGTGCCACGACGAACTCGTTGGCCATTTCAATAAGAAGAATCCGCACGCCGCGCTGGAGACGAACAAGAGCCGCGGCTGGGCGACGCGAGCTTGCGAGTCCTGCCATGGACCGGGCTCGGTTCACGCCGAATCGACTGCCGCCGAAGACATTCAGAATCCGGCCAAGATGGGGGCCGGGGCGGTGAACCGGCTGTGCCTCAGCTGCCACAAGAATCAGCCCACACAGGTGGGCCGCATTGGTGGGGGCCATGTCGGCTACGGAGTGGCCTGCACATCATGCCACGACATGCACAAGACCGGCGCCGAATCGAGCGCCGAACGCTACCGCAAGCCGGCCGGCATTAATAAGCAGTGTGCCTCCTGCCACCTTGAAATTTGGGCCGCCTTCCAGAAACCGCATCATCACAAGGTGCCCGAAGGCGCCATGGCCTGCACGTCGTGTCACAATCCGCACGCCAGCCTGGGCCAGGGCCGCAACATGCGGCTCACGTCGGCGCAGGAGCCGGGCTGTTTCAAATGCCACGCCGACAAGCGCGGTCCGTTCGTCTTCGAGCATGCCCCGGTGAAGAGTGAGCCTTGCTCCATCTGCCACGAGCCGCACGGCTCGGTGAACCCGCGCATGTTGACGCGCTCGAACATGACCAGCCAGTGCCTGGAGTGCCATTCGAACATTCAGGCCGCCAGTTCCACCGGCGTGGCCGGAGGCATTCCGCCCGCCATCCACGACCTGCGTACGGCGCGCTGGCGTAACTGTACGGTGTGCCACCAGAAGATCCACGGTTCGAACGTGAATGGAGCGATGCTGCGATGAAGACACTGATCCTGTTGCTTCTCCCGGTGGCGCTCCTTGCTCAGGAGCCCGCCAAGCCGGCCGCAGAAGAGCAAAAGAAGGCGGCTGACGAATCCACTGCCGCACCGGCTGAATCGGCGCTGTCCGGCTCCATTGATGTCGGCGCGCGCTGGCTCGGCTGGGGCGGCGATTTCAATACGTATCGCAGTCTGGTGAATCTCGGCATGGGCGTGCGCCTGCTCGGCGTCGATCTGGCCTGGGAACCGAAATCGTCCCGCTTTGTCGACAGCGCCCGGTTGCAGGGCGCCAACTGGGGCGGCGATCCTTACAACTCCGGCCGCCTGGATCTGTTGAAGCGCGGCCGCTACCGCTACCTCGGCAGCTATTCGAATATCGCCTACTTCAACATGCTGCCGTCGTTTGCCGACCCGTCGCTGGACAAGGGCGTTGTGCTCAACCAGCGTTCCTACGACACCACGGTGCGCAACTTCGACAACGAAGTGCAGCTCTTCCCGGGTGCGCGTTTTGTCCCCTATTTCGGCTATTCGCGCAATTCGAGCATCGGCAACGGCGTCACCACGATTGTCGAGACGTCGAACGAGTATCCGGTGCGCAACCGTATCGACTGGGCGCAGCACGAATATCGCGGCGGCTTGCGCGTCGAGGCGCGCCAGTTCCACTTCACCATTGAAGAGGGTGGCCGGCGCTATCTGGACGACCAGCGCGTCTACTCCACCGAGGCGCTGACCGGCAACCGCTCCACCTCTTATTTGGGGCAGATCCTGCAGTTGACCAGCGGCAGCCAGCTCTACAAGGTGCGCGGCAACGGGTTCTATACCAAGGCCCTGCTGACGGCCACCATAAAGAACGTGCTGGACGTAAGCGGCAGCTTTGTCCGCACGCGTCCGAAGAGCTACAACGAACTGAACCAGCTTCAGAGCGGCACGCTGGCCGGGACGGTGGGCACGCTGCTGCTTTATACCAGCGGCACCGACACGGTCTACGGCAACGCTGTGATGCCGCGCACGGCGGCCAGCGGCGGCGCCGAACTGAAGCTGCGCGAGAACCTGCGCTTCCGCCAGACGTGGGAGACCGACCGCGCCACCACCTCCGGCCTGGGGCTGATGCAGTCTCTGTTCGTGTCGTCGGGCACTTCGGTGGACCTTTCGACGACACTGGCCGAGCGCATGGAAACCACGCGCAACCGCTACCGCAGTGAAGTGCTCTACGACTTCAGCGCGCGCCTGATGGTGCGCGGCGGTTATCTGAAGGAGACCGGCCACGCCGTGGTCAAAGCCAGCACGTACACGAGTACCGATGGCACGGACCGCATCAAGCTGGACCGCGATGCGTTTGTCGCCGGCTACCGCGCCACGCCCATCAAGCGCCTTACGATGACGGGCGATTTTGAGATTGGCAACGGCAACAACACCTACTACCGCACCGGACTGATGGACGCCAAGCGCTACCGGGTGCAGAACCGCCTGACGCTGCCTTGGAATTTCTTCTTCAACGCCAACTACTCGCGCTTCGACAACAACAACCCCACCACGGGCGTGAATTACGACTACTCCGCGCAGACCGGCTCGGCCAACGTGCAGTGGATGCCCGGCGGCGGCAAAAACATTACCGTGATTGCCGATTACAGCCGCTCGCAGATCAAGAGCAGCATCAACTACCTTTATCCGCTCGGCCTGTTCTCTGTGGCGTCGAACTACCGGGACTCGGCCAACACGGGTACGCTGCTGGCCGACCTGCGCCTGCCGGTGACCAAGAGCTATGCCGGCCGGCTGACCTTTGGCGGCTCGTTCGTCCAAACCGATGGGACGCGCCCGACCAACTACTATCAGCCGCAGGGCCGTCTGGACCTGCCCGTAACGCCCAAGGTGAACTTCTTCTCCGAGTGGCGTTATTGGGGCCTGCACGAGTCGCTCTACGCGGTGGAGGGCTTCCGCGCCCACATCTTTACAAGTGGGCTCAAAATCACGCTGTAGAGCAGTTTTAGGATCGTAATTCGGCCTGCACCCCGCGCTCAGGCGTTGCGGTGCAGGCCTCATCTTTTTGCCGGGCCAAACAGCGGCCCCTGGGCGTCCCAGGCCTCGTATTCGT
>CAYZIX010000232.1:0-5020 GCA_964478395.1 uncultured Candidatus Solibacter sp. | reverse complement strand
CACCAGCAGTGCGCCCAGCGTCTGCCCCACTTCATCGTGCAGCTCGCGCGCCAGCTTGCGCCGCTCTTCTTCCTGGATGCTCAGCACGCGCTGCGACAGCTCCTCCAGGTTGGCGGCGAACTCCACCGACGCGCGGTATTGTTGTTGCGCGGCGCGCTCCAGCCGCAGCAAATAGCTCCACGTCGCCGCCGCCAGCACCACGCCCAGCAGAACGCTGAAGACGACAACCAACAGCTGTCGGGTGCGCAGCGCGTCCAATTCAGCGGCGGCTTCGTCGATGCTCGCGCGCAGGTCGCGCTGATCCAACACCCGGATTTCGTTTAGTGTTGCCAACAGACGATCGCGCAGCGGTCCCAGTTGAGTGGTCAGCACGCCGTAACCCTTGAGTTCGCGCCCGGCGCCACGCAACTCCAAACTCTCGCCCGCCACTTCCCAATAGCTGGCGATATCTGTTTCCAGCCGGGTAGTCAAAGCTCTGTGAGCACCCACGGCCACGCGCTTGTACTCGGCCAGTGCCCGCACAGTGTCGGCCCAGCCCCGGCGCGCGGCCTCGCGATGGTTTTCGTTTGAATGGGGATCAGGATCCAGCAGATAATCGCGCACCCGCGCACTGGCGGAATAGGCGGCGGAAAGCACCGCCTCCAGCCGGTCGCTACGCTCAACATAGACGCGGCTGCTCTGCGCTTCCACCTTCTGGACGCGGCTCAGCGTGCGCGCCGAATAGGCGCCCAAAAACACCAGCAGACCTAGCAAACCGCCGTAGCCGAGCGCCAGAGACAGGCGGATTCCGTGCAGGCTCAGCCGGCTTGGGCGCTTCAGCATCGCGGCCATGTTTATCATCCTACTAGCCAGCCGCGAACGTGGTCGATTAACCTCCCTGCCCAGTTTTCACTCGCATCCGCATACCGGCCCAGCACGGCGCTGGCGACCAGCCGCAGCCGCTGTGGCGAAACAGGATCACTCATCACATCCAGCACGCCTGCCTTAAACAGTTCCACCCACTCGCGCGAATCAAATTCCCCGATGATCACGATCATCGGGGTGCGCGTCGGCCGCGCCGCGTCCCACACGGCACGCCAACCGGTCTGCGCCGAGCTGTCCACCACCACCAGTTGCCGCTTCGAAGCGTCCAGCCGCTCACGGCATTCCTCTAAGCCGGCCACGGCCATGATCCTGGCGTGAAATGGCTGAAGAGCCTGGCGAATCTGGTTCGCCCGCCAGCTCTCACGCGTCAGCACAATTACTTCCGGAGGAGACATCGTTTGCCAACTGAGATAAGAATAAGGTGACGCGCTTGGCCCGCGGCATCCTGTCGTGCCTGTATTTCCGGGCCAAGCCGCTGCCCATCCCGCCTTCGCCTCCCCACATTTCGTGTCCCGGCCTGATAGGACGCCGCCCTTTTTCGTTTTACTTTGCGATTGAGGGAGTACGGCACCCATTCCAAACATCACGCCAGCGCAACGCGAAGCCCTGCATTTGTTTGACACCTGCAAGGTGGCCAACGCGATCGAGCACCTCGGCCTGCGCCTGAAGAATGAAGGCTTCACGCGCCCCGGCCTCCAGTGCCGCACCCACGGCTGCCCGGCCGTTGCCGGCTACGCCATCACCAGCCGGGTGCGTACTGCCGACCCGCCCATCCGCGGCTACTCCTGTTACGACTTGCGCGACTGGTGGGCGCTGATCGACCGTAGCCCGAAGCCTCGCATCGCCGTTATTGAAGATATCGATACCGGGCCCGGCCAGGGCGCCGTACTCAGCAACCTCCATGCCGAAGTGCTGCGCGCGCTGCGCTGTCACGGCCTCATCACCAACGGCGCCGTGCGCAACATTCCACAGCTCGATCAGATTGAATTCCCTGTCTTCTCCAGCTTTGTCGCCGTCTCACACTCCTATATCCACATGGTCGAGCACGATGTGCCCGTTGAAATCCTCGGCCTGCCCATCCGCCCCAAAGAACTCATCTTCGCTGATTGCCACGGTGTCATCTCCATCCCGGAGGACCACCTCGACGATATCCTGCGCCTGGCTGCTGAACTCGTGGCAGCCGAGCGCAAAGTGATTGACCTGTGCCGTTCGGGCGGATTTTCGGTCTCGCCTTCCGCTCTCTCTCAAATTGACAGAAAGCTCTGAACCTACCCCGATGAAATTCAACTGGATTTTCGTGCTTCCCGTTTCTTTACTGATTGCCTCACTGGCCGGCTGCAGCGGCTCCCGTACCGTTGAAGCTGCCGCGCAAATGCCCAACAGTGTGCCAGATATCGCCGTCGTACATGCCGCGCGCCAGGACCTGGACCGCGGCATCGTCGTCACGGGCGAACTCACTCCGTTCCAGGAAGTTGAGGTAATGGCCAAGGTGGCCGGCTATGTGCGCCGCATGCACGTCGATGTCGGCGACCGCGTCCGCCAGGGTCAGGTATTGGCTGAGCTTGAAATTCCTGAAATGACCGACGATCTGACCCGCGCCGCCGCCGCTATTGAGCGCAACCGTGCCGACCTGCACCGCGCCGGAGAGGAGATCCATCGCGCGCAAACCGCCTACGAGATGGCGCACCTGACCTACTCGCGGATCTCCAGCGTCGCCAAGAATCAGCCCGGCCTCGTCGCTCAGCAGGAAATTGACGACGCCCAGTCGCGGGACCAGATCGCCGCCGCGCAGGTGGCCGCGGCGCGCTCCGCACTGGTGGCGGCTCAGGAACAGATCAAGGTCTCCGAGGCCGAGCAGAGCAAGCTCCGCACGCTGATGCAGTATGCGCGCGTGGTCGCGCCGTTTGCCGGCGTCATCACGCGCCGCTATGCCAACGACGGCTCGATGATTCAGGCCGGCGTTGCTTCACAAACGCAGGCCATGCCGCTGGTGCGTCTCTCGCAAAACAGCCTGTTGCGCGTCGTGCTGCCCGTGCCGGAATCCGCGGCCGGTATTGTCCGCCCCGGCTCTGAAGTGGAAGTGCGCGTGCCATCGTTGAATAAATCCTTCACTGGCAAGGTGGCTCGCACGGCCGACCGCGTGGACACCTCCACCCGCACCATGCACACCGAGGTAGACGTTCCCAACCCCGGCGACGTGCTCATCCCCGGCATGTTCGCTGAAGTCAGTCTGACGCTTTCACAAAGCCCCCACGCGCTGGCCGTACCCATCACCGCAGTCTCCGGAGCCGGTCAAAACAGGCAGGTCTGGATCGTGGACTCGGCATCGCGCCTGCGGCCACGCTCCGTACAAACCGGCCTTGAAACGCCGGACTATATCGAGATCACCTCCGGCCTGCGTGAAGGCGACTTGGTGGCTTCCGCCGTGCGCGGCAGCTATCAGGCCGGGCAGATGGTCCGCCCCCAAGCCACCGCTTCCGGCTCCGCCAAGGGAGGCGCCTAGGTGTCCAGTTTTGCCATCCGCACTCCGTACCTGATCCTCGTCGCCTGCCTGGCCATCGCTGTATTGGGCATCAATGCCCTCACCAAGATGCCCGTGGACCTGTTTCCACCGATTCAGATTCCTGTTGTCGTCGTCGCCACATTCTACTCCGGCATGCCGCCGGAGCAGATCGAAACGGACATCACCAGCCGCTTTGAGCGCTTCTTTACGCTCGCCAGCGGCATCGACCACATTGAATCCCGGTCTCTGCCCGGCGTCAGCGTGATCAAGGTGATCTTCCAGCCGGGCTCAAACCCTGACACCGCCGTCACCAGCATCGGCAACCTCGCCATGGCGAACCTCCGCCGGCTCCCGCCCGGCACGCTTCCGCCCGTGGTGTTGAAGTTCGACGCCTCCAGTCTGCCGGTCTGCCTGGTCACGCTGAAGGGCGAAGGACTGGATGAAACCAAGCTCCGCGAGTTGGCCCAGTTCACGCTCCGCAACCAGGTAGCCAGCGTAGCCGGCGCATCCGTTCCGCAGCCGTTCGGCGGTGTCATCCGTCAGATCCAGGTCTACGCGGACCCGTACAAGCTGGAGGCCCACCAGCTCAGCCTGATGGACCTGGTGCGTTCCATCACGCAAGGCAATCTCATCTTGCCAGCCGGCGACGTGCAGATCGGCGGGCTGGACTACAACATTTACACCAACAGTCAGCTCCGCGGCGTCAGCGACATCGACAACCTGCCGATCAAAATGGATGGACTCACGCCCGTCCGCGTCGCCGACGTCGGGCACGCCGAGGACTCACACCAGATCCAGACCAACGTCGTGCGCATCGACGGCCAGCGCTCCGTCTACCTGCCCATTCTCAAGCAGGGCGGCGACACCAACACCATTGCCGTGGTCGACGGTATGCGCGCCTCGCTCGCCAAGCTGGTCGACGTTCCCTCCTCGCTCGTCACTAAAGTGCTGTTCGACCAGTCCCAGTTCGTCCGCACAGCCATTGAGACGCTGCTCCACGAAGGCGCGCTGGGCCTCTTCCTCACCTCGCTGATGATCCTTGTCTTCCTGGGCAGCATGCGCGCGACCGTGGCCGTTTTCTTCTCCATCCCGCTTTCAGCTTTGGCGACATTTCTGATTCTCGCCCTCGGCGGTGGCACCATTAACGCGATGGTGCTCGGCGGGTTGGCGCTGGCGTTTTCGCGCCTGATCGACAACTCCGTGGTCGTGCTCGAAAACATCTACCGCCACATCGAACTTGGCGAAAGCCCGCGCGTGGCCGCGGCCAAGGGTGGTCAGGAGGTGGCGCTGCCGGTGCTGGCCGCCACGCTCACCACCGCCGTGGTCTTCTTCCCCGTCACAATGCTCTTCGGCGTCAGCCGCTTTCTCTTCACCGCGCTGGCGCTCGCGGTCGTCATCTCTCTATTCGCTTCTTACGTGGTCGCGCTGACGGTGGTCCCACTGTTCTGCGCGCGCTTCATCTCGGCGCCCGCCCATCAGGCCATTGCCGCCAAACTCAGTTGGGGCGCGCGTTTCAACACCGCCTTCAACAGCCGCTTCGAGCGTTTCCTCAACCTCTACGACTCCGCCGTCACCCAGTAGAGCAGCGGCAGGTTCATCAGGCAGTCAATGATCGCCCAGCCCTCCCGGCCCGGCTGCCCCCAGGCGCGGATG
>CAYZIX010000231.1:0-5102 GCA_964478395.1 uncultured Candidatus Solibacter sp. | reverse complement strand
CACATCAGCTTCACAAACAAAATCGACAATTTCGATCTTCGGCGCCGGTGGTGCGGCCGGTGCGGCCTCCTGCTCTACTGCTGGCTGCGGGCTAGAGGCCGTCTTCGCGCAGCCGCATGTAGGGAGGGCCGGGGGCGCCTCCGCAGGCTTGGTAGCCAGGAACCGGTCCACTACGTCCGCCACCGTCTCGCGCAGCGCAGGCCGCGCGGGCGGCACCACAACGGGCGTTGATGGAGCGGGCGCGGCAGGTAAGGCGGCCGAGACGGCGGCCGATACCGCGGCGTTCGTGACAGCCAGGCCCTTCTGCGCCAAATAGCGTTCCACGGCAGCCACCAGAGCGGAACGGTCCACTACAGGGGCGCCATTGGTGATCTGCGGCGGCAACGCGTCTTCCACCTTGCGTATACCCCAGGCCACTCGTTTGATGTTGACCAAGTGCTGGGGACCGACATTGTCGCTGGTGATGTTGCCCGCCACAGCGCCGCAGCCCAACGTCATCGAAGGCTGCAAGGCCGAGGTCATGCCGGTGGAACCCGGCACGGTGGAGGTATTCACCAGCACGCGGTAGGACGGCATTCGCGTGGCGAAGCGCTTAATCTTCGCCTCATCCTGCGCGTAGATGCCCGAAGTGTGGCCGGCGCCGCCGAAACGCAGCACCGCCTCACAGGCATCCAAAGCCTGCTCAAAGGTATCGACGAAGTGCAGCGCCAGCACCGGCGACAGCTTCTCGGCCGAAAGCGGATGGCCCTTTCCAATGCCTTTGATCTCGGCAATCAGAATGGAGGTGTCATCGGGAACCGTAATGCCAGCCATCTTGGCGATGACCAGTGGCGACTTGCCTACACATTCCGGCCGCACCGTCGTGCCGTTGACAAACAACGTCCGCTCAACGGCCTGACGCTGCTCATCATTCATCACGAATGCCTTGCCAGCCTTGAATTCGGCCAGCATGCGTTCACGAATTGAGCGCTCAGCCACCACAGTCTGCTCACTCGAACAAACCGTGCCGAAGTCAAAATGCTTGCCGGCGATAATCTGCGGCACCGATGCCGCCACGTCGGCTGACGTGTCCAGCAGCACAACCACGTTGCCCGGTCCCACGCCAAAGGCGGGCTTGCCGGACGAGTATGCCGCCTTCACCATGCTGGCCCCGCCGGTGGCCAGAATCACGGCCGTCTTCGGGTGGCGCATCATCGCCTGCGTGGCTTCGATGGTCGAGGTGAGGATGCATTGCACCACATCGGCCGGCGCACCGGCTTCCACCACGGCTTCGGCAACCAGCTTGGCGGCTGTGCAGGTGCTTTGGTGGGCGCGCGGATGCGGGCTGAGCACGATGGCGTTGCCCGCCTTGAGGGCGATGATCGACTTGAAGAAAACGGTCGAGGTCGGATTGGTTGTCGGGCAGATGGCCGCCACCACGCCCTGCGATTCGCCAATCTCGGTCAACCGCTGTTCAGGCACTTCACGCAATACCCCGACGGTCTTCATGCCGCGGATGTAGTTGGCCAACAGGTACGAGGCAAGCAGGTTCTTAGCCGTCTTGTCGTCGGCGTTGCCCATGCCAGTCTCCTCGACGGCCATCTCGGCCAGCCGCCGGGCGTGGGCTCTGCCCTTGGCCGCGACGGCTTCCACCACCGCGTCCACCTGTTCCTGCGTGAATGTCCTGTATGTCTGCCAGGCCGCGTGCGCCTTCTCAATCTTGGTGCGCACTTCCTGAACCGATATCAAGTCCTGATCCTGCAACATACCTCACCCCCAAAGCGAATAAGTGCGGCTCGGCCGGCACACAACAGTGCCGCGGACCACAGGCTGCGCGCTTCGGCTGTAGTTACTTCTTGGCGCCGGGTAGCACCTTTTCGGTCTCGTCGTGAGGATTCGGAATCACATGTACGGCAATCAACTCGCCCACGCGACGCGCTGCAGCCGCACCGGCGTCGGTGGCGGCCTTCACCGCACCCACGTCGCCACGCACAGTCACACAAACGTAAGCTGCGCCGACATATTCCTTGCCGGTCAAAGTCACGTTCGCCGTCTTCACCATCGCATCGGCGGCTTCAATCGCCCCAATCAGGCCTTTTGTCTCGATCATGCCGAGAGCTTCCACGTCGACCTCCAATCCACTCTAGCTCGTTAAGTCCAGCAGAACTCCCACGGTATCACAACCGGAGTGCCAGAGTAAGGATGGCGCGCAATAATGCCCCGGAAACGCCCGTCTGGATATTCGCATCTGAAACTATGTCCAATAATATCAATAGCTTACACGGACATCCAGGCGTGTTTCGTGTGCTATAATAACAACATGTTCGTAACACGCTAAGCCGTCTCTGGGCGGTGCGCTCCTACCTTAGAACGCGTCCCAGCCGCCCCATGGTTGCCGCACTTCGTCCCGAAGGCGGCGGGGAGCTAATTAAGTTCCTCAGGCAAGAGTGAAGTCGCTCACATTTTCCGAGTCGAACCGAACAGAAAAAAGAAGAAGAGGGGAGTTCGCAACTGGTTACCAGAAAGCTGTCTAGAGGTCTTGTCATTGTCGCGGGGTTGCTCGCCGCCCAGGGGCCTGCCGATCCGGACTCCCGTCCGGCCCGCCCGGCCGTTAAGCAGACGGACCCGCGCGTCATCCGCGTGCAACAGTTCCTCGCCGAACGCGATTGCCCGGCCCACGTCTATGCCGAAGACTTCATCCGTGCGTCAACCGAGCATGACCTCGACTGGCGCCTGCTGCCCAGCCTGTCTCTGATAGAATCCGGCGGCGGCAAGCAGGCCTACAACAACAACATGTTCGGCTGGGACAGTTGCCGGGTACGCTTCAATAGCCGGCGCGAAGGTATATATCGCGTGGCCGCCAACCTGGGCCGGTCAAGGCTCTACCGGAACAAAAATATCGATCAGATTCTGCGGACCTACAACCCGTTGAGACACTACCCACGGGCTGTCAAATCCGTCATGAACCAACTCGGTCCGGCCGAGTTGACACCACGCGGAGCTTTCTAGATGCGAGCGGGCACACTCGTCACGCACGCACTCTGAAGCCCTTTCCGAACGGTACCCCAGTCCTTCCAGTTGCCCCGGCTAACCGAGCAGACGGACGCCCATATAGAGCCCGCCGAAGATCAGGACTGAGATTACCCCCACCAGAGCCCACTTCACCACTTGTTCTTTCTTGGTCGTGGTTTCCTGCTGGTCGTGCTTCATTTGGTCGTCGAGAGACTCGAACATGGATGGACCTCCCGTTCACGGATTTGGGTACGAACAACTTATGATGCCGAGCAGCTTAAGATATCGGGCAGCCTCATTCTAACCTGAAACCCCGAAATCGGATAGGGATTTATTATCTTTGTTATTAATAGTTTGCAATCCGCCCCAGGGCTGGCAAGCGGCCGGGACGGCGGTGCAGGAAAAGGTAAGCGGTCCGGTCTAGGCCAGCCCCATGCGCTCCAGCTTGCGGTATAACGTCTTTCGTTCGATACCCAGAATGCGCGCCGCCCGGCTCTTGTTACCGCCGGTCGCGGCCAGCACCTTGCGGATCTGCTCGGTCTCGGTGTCGGCCAGCGTCTCGCCGGCCTGCTCGTGCGGGCTAGCCGCGCGGATGGCGTCCTCCACAGCGTCTTCGGTGATACGGCCACCCTGGGCGAGAATCACCAATCGCTCCATCATGTGCTGCAACTGGCGGATGTTGCCCGGCCATGTGTAGTCACTCAGCGACTTCATACCGCTTTCACTGATCCGCGCGTCCAACCCGTAACGTTGGTTGTAACGCCTCAAAAACGCCCCCACCAGCAGGGGTACGTCACCGTGGCGTTCGCGCAACGGCGGCACGCTGATCCGCACGACGTCCAAGCGGTACCAGAGGTCCTCGCGGAACTTGCCCTCGTCCACCATTTTCCGCAGGTTCTTGTTCGTCGCCGCCACCACGCGCACGTCCACCTTGCGTGGCCGTGAACTGCCCAGGGGACGAATCTCCTTCTCCTGCAGAAACCGCAGCAGCTTGAGCTGGAAGTTCAGATCGATTTCGCCGATCTCGTCCAGAAACACCGTACCGCCTTGAGCGGCTTCGAACACGCCTGCACGGTCGCGGTCGGCGCCCGTGTAGGCGCCCTTCACCGTGCCAAACAGCTCACTCTCAATCAGAGATGGCGCCAACGACGCACAATCCACCGGCACAAACGGCGCCGTGGCGCGTTTCGAGTTGGCGTGCAGCAGATGCGCAATCAGCTCTTTACCAGTGCCCGTTTCGCCTTCAATCAGCACCAGCGCATCGGTCGGCGCCACGCGCGAAATCGTCTTGTAGATTTCGACGAGCTTGGCCGAGCTGCCGATCATCTCGGTGGCCAGCGGCTCCTCGGGCTCGACGTCCTCGTCGTCTTCGTCGTCACCGGCGCCCTCGGCGCGCTTCACAATCGCCAGCAGGTCGTCCAGCTCAAACGGCTTAGCCAGATAGTCGAACGCGCCTCCGCGCGTGGCGGCCATCACGGTCTCCATGCTGCCGCGCGCCGACATCAGAATCACGGCGCAGCTTTCGCTGGCCGTGCGCGCCGCGCGTAGAATATCGATGCCCGTGCGTTCGTCGATGTAAATGTCGGAGATGACGATCGGATACGCCCTATCCTCCAACCGCGCGAAGGCCTCGCGTGTTGAGGCAACCGCCTCCACCTGATAGCCTTCCAGTTCGAGAAATGTGGAAATAGTGGAGCGGACCGACGGATCGTCTTCAACAAGCAGCACAGCTTGCATCACAGCCCTCAGTGTAGCGTGACCGGCACCACAAGCGTAAATGTCGAGCCTTTTCCGGGCGCGCTTTCCACGTCAATTCTCCCACCGTGGTGGACAATAATCTGCTTTACAATCGACAGCCCGATGCCCGTGCCCATTTCGCCGCTCCGCTCGGCGCCGCGCGTGCGGTAGAACTTGCGGAACAGGTTCTTGACCTCGCCCGCGTCCAAACCCATTCCCTGGTCGCGCACCGCAATCCGCACCTCGCCGCCGTCGGCCCAGGCGCGCACCAGTATGTCGCTCTCGGCCGGCGAATACTTGATGGCGTTCGTCATTAGGTTGTAGAGCGCGTACTCCATCAGTTCGCGGTCCGCCTGCATTGCCAGTTCGTCGGG
>CAYZIX010000230.1:0-5146 GCA_964478395.1 uncultured Candidatus Solibacter sp. | reverse complement strand
CATGGCTCCGGTTGGCACCGGCAAGACCAACGTACTGGCCCTGCGCGCCGCGCACGCGGTGGAGCAGGGCCTTCCGCCTGCTCAAGCGCTCTGCCTGTCTTTCACGAACAAGGCCGCGCGCGAACTGAAGTCGCGCCTCCAGCGTACGCTTGGCCGTGCCTCCGCCGATGTCACGGCCAAGACCTTTCATGGCCTCTGCGCTCAGATCCTGCGCGCCGAGGCCACCGCCGTTGGCTGGGATCGCGACTTCGTCATCTACGACGAGGAGGATGCGCGCACCCTCTGCGGTAAGGTGGCTGAACGTTTCGGCATTACTGTCGGCACGGAAGAGAAAAACCAATTTGAGTTCCTTCTGTTTCAGGCCGCCGCCGAGGCGCGGCTGAGTCCTTTTGACCATCCGCCAGGTGAAAAACCGCAAGCCGTCTACGAGCGCTGCCTGGCTGCGTCGCGCCTTACCGCGCTCAAGCAGCGCCGCGTGGCTTTTCAGCCGGTTCTCGCCGAATACATGCACGCGCTGCGCGAGCGCCACGCCGTAGACTTCGCCGATCTCATTCAGGGCGTCAACCGGCTGTGGCTGGACCGGCCCGATATCCTCGGCCGCTGGCGCGCGCGCTACGCCTGGATTCAGGTGGACGAGGTGCAGGACACCACGCTCGGCGAGTACTTGCCCCTGCGCATGCTGGCTGAACCCAATCGCAATCTCTCTTTCTTTGGCGACGTTGATCAGACCGTCTACCAATGGCGCGGATCGGCGCCGCAGGTGATTCTTGACGACTACCGCGAGCGCTTCGCGCCGGTTCGCGAAATCCACTTTGCGCGCAACTACCGCTCCACGCGGCGCATTCTGGAGGCTTGCGAGCGGCTCATTCGCGCCTGTGCCGGATCGGTCACGCGCCGCATTATTCCCGATTCGGTCGAGGTTGGCGCGCCTATCGAGTATTACGAGGCGGCCGGTGTCTCGGACGAAGCGCAGTGGATCGCTCAACAGGCCCATGCATTGCATGCCAACGGGCTCGCCTACGGCGACATGGCGGTGCTGGCGCGCACCAACTTCACGACGCGCGATCTTTCGCGGGAGTTCACGGCGCTGCATCTGCCGCACATCAAGGTCGATGAAACCAAGTTCTTCCAGCGTGCTGAGATCAAGGACGCGTTGGCGCATCTACGTCTGCTGGTGAACCGTCACGATCTGGCCAGCCTGGCGCGCTATGTGCAGACTCCGCCCAAGGGCATCGGCGAGGCGACCATCGATTCACTTCAGGCTGCGCCGCGCGAGGCCGGGCTCAAACTTGGCGACCTGCTCCTGCCCGAAACCTACAAGGTGGGGGATCCCTTCCTGAGACTCATCGAAGCTGCACGCGACGCGCGTGTCGTCGTCTTCGATCTCGAGACCACGGGGCTCACCATCGGCCTCGACGAGATTGTCGAAATCGCCGCCGCGCGCCCCGATGGTGAAACGTTCCACGCCTATTTGAAGCCCGCGCAGCCGGTCGGCCCGTCCGAACACGTGCATCATTTGAGTGATGCGTTTCTTGCGGCTAATGGCGAGGAACCGCGTGAAGCCGTTGAACGCTTTCGTGCCTTCTGCGATGGCTGTGTGCTGGCCGGCCATAACGTGCCGCTGTTCGATGTGCCAATGCTCGAAAGCGTCTGCCCGCGCCTTGGTCTGGCGCCGTGGCCGCGAATGCCGGTCTTCGATACGCTCGATTTGACGCGCCGCTACTATCGTTTCCCGCGCTATACGTTGGGCGAGATTTGCACACGCCTCGGCCTCCAGAGCGTACCCACGCATCGCGCCGACGCTGACGTGGCCGCCACACTTGAACTGCTCAATGCGTTGATGCCGAAGATTGAAGGTGGGTTGCCGACACGCGTTGAGGCCATCAAGCGCTTTGGCCAGCGCTTCCAGCCGCTCGCGCGCCAGATGGAAAGCTGGCGCGAACACATGCACGTAGACCGCCCGCACGAACTTCTGGAGCGCGTGCTGACCGAGTCCGGCCTACTGCGCCACTATGACGAGGACGAGGAACGGATCAATCATCTTCTCCAACTCGTGCGTCATTTCGAGCGCTTCGACGAGCCTGAGCTTCAGCCGGCCGATGCGCTGCTGCACGTGCTTGGCGTCGCCACGCTGGCGCGCGAGGTGGACAGCCAGCGCTTCAGCCCGGATGAAGTGGCGCTGCTCACCGTGCACCAGGCCAAGGGCTTGGAGTTCGATACGGTCTTCATCGCGGGCTGCGCCGAGGGTGAGTTTCCGAATCGCCGCAGCCTGCGCGAAGGGCTGGAGGCTGAGGAGCACCGGCTCTTTTATGTGGCTCTCAGCCGTGCTAAACGCCGCCTGTTCTTGTCGTATCCATTGATCAATGGCTGGGGCAGGGAACAGCTTCGCAGCCGCTATTTACGCTACATTTTGGGCTAGCTATGAAGCAGTTTTCGTCGAGCGACATTGCGCTGGCGCGCCGCCTGGAGCACGCTGAAGCAGCCAATGGTTTTGCCATGGGGCGAGCCATGCACGGCGCCGTGGCCGAATCATTTTGCGGCGGTTGCGCTTTGTTTGCGGGCGCCGGCTCACCGCTGACTCACGTGCTTGGCGCCGGTATGGACGGGCCACCGCAAGCGGACGAATTCAATCGGCTGGAGCAGTTCTTCCACTCTCGCGGTAGTGCATCGTTGATCGACCTCTGCCCCATGGCGGATCCGGCGCTGATTGCAGAAGTGATGGACCGCGGCTACCGCGTGATCGAATTTAACAACCTGATGCTGCGGCGCCTCGACAATATTCCGCCTGCCGCCGCGGGGCCGCGCGTGGCCGCTGCCGGTGAGGCCCGCCGCGTCGAATGGAACCGGCTTGTGTTGCGTGGCTTCAGCCCCACCGGAGATGCCGGGCCGGAGATGATTGATCTGCCCGCGGTGGGCGGGAACTACTTTGCCGAGTTCGGCGGCGAGCCGCTGGCCGGTGCGGCCATGTCAATGTTCGATGGCGTGGCGCTGCTTTATGGTGATGCCACGCTGCATCATGCGCGCGGGCGGGGCGCGCAGCGTGCGTTGATCGATCATCGTTTGCACGCCGCCGCAGAGGCGGGCTGTGAGTGGGCGATGGCGTGTGTCCTGCCGGGTAGCGGATCGCACCGCAACTACGAACGTGCGGGCTTTGAATTGTTTTATATGCGCGTTAACGTTTCACGGCCGGCGTGAGCAAAGCTATTTTCGAACCATCGGCACGAATTGTACAGCGTACTCGCGGCGGTGCGTCAGCTTGCCTTGCGCGTCCTTGTCAATGACCACAAGTTCCTGCACCGGCACTTCGCCAACCGGCGCCACCAGCCGACCACCGGGCCGTAATTGGTGAATCAGCGTTTCCGGAATCTCGGGGGGCGCGGCTGTCAGTATGATGCGGTCGAATGGCGCCCGTTCCGGCCAGCCGGCGTAGCCATCCCCGATGCGAGTCTCGATATTGGTGAAGCCCAGGCGTTTCAAAAGAGCGGTGGCATCGCGGGCGAGGGGCTCGACAATTTCAATGGAATATACTCGTGCCGCCAGCTTAGCCAGGATGGCCGCCTGGTAGCCGGAGCCCGTGCCGATTTCCAGCACTTTGTCGGTTGACCGCACGCCCAGCAGCTGAGTCATCGACGCGACAATGTACGGCTGCGAGATGGTCTGCCCATGGCCGATTGGCAGCGGCCGGTCCTCGTAGGCCGAGCGCCGGAACGCCTCCGGTACAAACAGATGACGCGGCGTGGCGCGCATGGCGCGCAGCACGGCGGCGTCGTGGATGCCGCGCGCTTCCATCTGCGTGCGCACCATCCGTTCGCGCATTGCGTCCCAGTTCTGGGCTTCCGCGCCTGTGCCGAATAGCCAGATTGCCGCCACCGCCGCTGGCCTCCACCACCTCATGCCGCCCTCATGATACGGCATCGGATATAAATAAGACATGGAAAAGCGGCGGCTTGGCACGAGCGATCTGATGATCACGACATTGGGCGTAGGCGCCTGGGCGATGGGTGGAGGCGGGTGGACCTTCAGTTGGGGGCCGCAAGACGACGAGGCTTCCATCGCCGCCATTCACGCCGCACTCGATGCAGGCATCAACTGGATTGACACTGCCGCTGTTTACGGTCTCGGACATTCAGAAGAAGTGGTGGCGCGTGCCTTGGCGGGCATGAGTGAACGCCCCTATGTCTTCACCAAGTGCTCGCGTGTGTGGGACGCGCAGGGCAATATTTCATCCTGTCTCAAGCGTGATTCCATCCGTGCTGAGCTTGAAGCTTCGCTGCGCCGTCTGAAGATGGACGCCGTCGACCTCTACCAGGTGCATCGCGGAGATCCGGACGCCGACATCGAAGAGGCGTGGGAGGCCATGCTCCAGCTTCAGAAGGAAGGCAAGACGCGCTACATCGGAGTCTCAAATTACAGTGTGAATCAGATGAAGCGCAGTGCGGCGTTGGGTGATATTACGTCAGTTCAGCCGCCATATAATCTTCTTGCGCGTGAGATTGAGCAAGACATAGCGCCATACTGCTCGGAAAAGAATATCGGAATTCTTGCTTATTCTCCCATGCACTCAGGTTTGCTTTCGGGCAGCATGACGGCTGAACGCATTGCCGCCATGGCGCCTGACGACCATCGCCGCCGCCGCCCGCAGTTCCAGCCTCCACTACTTGAGCGCAATCTGAAACTGGCGGCATTGCTCGGCGATATTGCGCGTCCGTACGGCCGTAGCGCCGGCGAGGCCGCCATTGCCTGGGTGTTGCGCCGGCCTGAGATTACCGCGGCCATCGTCGGTCTGCGCTCGCCTGAACAGCTCCGTGGTGTCGTAGGAGCTGCGGAGTTCCGCCTGCCGGACGACGAGCTGGAGAAAATTGACAGATTCGTCAGCTAGCTTCGCATAGTCTGTTACATTTCGAAAAAAACGGCGCGTGAAAAGTCTGTCCAGACGATAGCTCCCGATGTACAATCAATCCGGCCTCGTTCATAGGCCGCAGTGGTCTTTTGTTCCGCTGGTAGGGGCGGAACTGTGTAGGTAATTGTTAGTCTCCGAGCAGTAATTCCATAAGCTTTACGGGAGAGGAGTTTTCATGGGCGTCCGTAGTGTGTCCCGACTGTCCTTGTGCAGTCTGGCCTTCGTTCTACTCTTTGTTTGCACAGC
>CAYZIX010000229.1:0-5165 GCA_964478395.1 uncultured Candidatus Solibacter sp. | reverse complement strand
CCCTCCTTCAGCTCCCCCTCCTCCGGCGCGAGAGCTGGAGGAGGGGGAGCTGCTGGCCGGGCTGGGCGCGGAGCGAGTGATGGTGGTGGTCCAGGTGAATCCGCCTGAGATAACCACAGCCGTGACACCGGCGCGCGAGTTGCCGGGCACGTTGCGCGCCTTTGCGCACGTCGACGCGCATTTGCTGAATCCTGACGCCGTGATCGGCGAACTGGAGAGATTGGGCTATGGAATGGCCGAGCGGCGCGCCAAATGCGTGTGTGACAACAAGATCATGCTCGCACTGGGGTTTCAGTTGTTATTTGATAGGGAATAAAAAGCGAAAAATAGTGCTATCCTGGAGCTGCCATGGGGAGCACGTTTCTGCTTCAGGAGATGCCGAAGCCGGACCGGGCAGCCCGTTTGCGGAGACAGTTTGAGCCGCTGACGGCGCTTTCCGGACGGTTTTCTAGGAAAGTTCCGATCACCGATCAGATCGACGCCGCGCTTCCCTCGCACGGCTTGCCGCTGGGTTGCATCCACGAGGTGCAGGCCGCGGGGCTGGCCGGTGCGGTGGCCTTCACCTCGCTGCTGTCGGTGCGGCTGCCGGAGCCGGGCGGGCGGATTGTTTACGTCTCTTCCGGGCAAAGTCTTCACATTACAGGGCTACTCCCCTACGGCATACGGCCGGAGCGTTGGATTCACGTTTCGGCGCGGAGTGGCCAAGATAGGGCTTGGGCCGTGCTGGAGGCTTTGCGTTGCGCCCAGGTGGGCATGGTGCTGGCCGAGTTGAAAACGGCGGACCTGACCCTGTGCCGGCGCTTCCAACTGGCGGCGGAAAACAATGGCACGACGGGCTTTCTGCTGACCGAGCCGGCGGTCAGCCCGGCCATTGCGTCGGTAATCACACGCTGGCGGATTGAGCCCCTGGTGGCGCCGCCGGGCACGGCTTTTACCGAGCCGCACTGGACGGTGGAACTCGCCTACTGCCGGGGCGGGCGCCCGGGGCGGTGGAGCGTGGTGTGGCGCGGGGGCAGCCTGTCTGGGCTGGAC
The DNA here is from genome assembly GCA_964478395.1 of uncultured Candidatus Solibacter sp. Lineage (GTDB taxonomy): Bacteria > Acidobacteriota > Terriglobia > Bryobacterales > Bryobacteraceae > Paludibaculum. The sequence continues at coordinate 4,133 of CAYZIX010000229.1, read as the reverse complement.
GCCGCGCACCCGGCGCCGGCCAAGCGCATGGTGGGCTGACATGGCGCGGCGCTATTTGAGCTTGTACTTCCCGCGCTGGAGCGTCGACCGGTTGGAGCGCGACCAGCCGCAACGCGTCGCGACGCCGTGCGCCGTGGCGCGGGACGTGCGCGGCCACCTGATGGTGGCGGCGGTGAACGATGCGGCCGCATCTGGCGGCGTACGCACCGGCACGCGGCTGGCCGACGCGCGGGCGCTGTTGCCGGGGCTCGACATTGTATTGGAGGATGCGGAGGCGGACGAGCGCCTGCAGCGGCGGCTGGTGGAGTGGTGCGACCGCTATTCGCCGCTGGTGACGCGCGACGGGGCCGACGGCATCATGCTGGACGTTACGGGCTGCGCGCATCTGTTCGGCGGAGAGGCGGCGCTGCTGGACTCGATCCAGAAACGGATTTGCGTGCTGCGGTTTCGGGTGCGTGGCGCCATGGCGGACACGCAGGCCGCGGCGTGGGCATTGGCGCGCTTCAGCCAGCGGGCGGTGGTGGCCGGCGACGAGTTGGCAGCGGCGTTGGCGCCGCTGCCGGTGCAGGCGTTGCGCATCCCGGCCGAGATTGCCGTGGAACTGGCGCGCGTGGGGCTCACCACCATCGGAGCGCTGCGGAAGGTGGCGCGCAACTCCCTGGCCGCGCGTTATGGGCCCGGGGTGGTGCTGCAATTGGACCGGGCGCTGGGCGCGGCGGAGGAGCCGCTGACGCCCTACCGCGCGCCGGCGCCATGCCGGGCGGGGCGCGTCTTTGCCGAGCCGATTGGGACCACTGCGGCGGTGGAGCATGTGCTGCTGGAATTGCTCACGTCCATCTGCACGCGTCTGGAGAAGGAACAGCGCGGCGCGCGCCGCTTCGAGCTGGACTGCCATCGCGTGGACGCCAGTGTCGCGCGGGTGGAGGTGCGCACGTCGAAGGCGAACCGCTCCATCACGCATCTGATGCGGCTGTTTGCGGAGAAAACGGGCTCGCTCGACGCAGGTTTCGGCATTGAGATCATGACGCTGAATGCGGCCGAAGTGGACTCGGCCGCGCCGCGACAGATGGCGCTGCCGCAATATGGCGAGAGCGCCGAAAGCGAAGCGACGCTGGACGAGTTGCTGGACCGCATGGGCCTGCGGCTGGGCTTTGATCACGTCTGCCGGCTGCGGATCTGTGAAAGCCTGCTGCCGGAGCACGCCACCGAATACGTGCCCGTCACCAGTGCGGCGGCGCCCAACGCGCACTGGCCGGAGTACCGCACGCGGCCGGTGCGGCTGGTGGAGCCCCCATCGCCGATTGAGGTGGCCGAGATCATTCCGGGCCGTTTGCCGACGCGCATTCGCGTCAGCGGGCGGCTGACCCGCATTGTCCGCGCCGAGGGGCCGGAGCGGCTGACGCCCGAGTGGTGGCGCGAGACGCGCGCCAGTTGGACGCTGCGCGACTACTACCGTGTGGAGGACGAGCGCGGCGCACGGCTTTGGATCTTCCGCGAAACGCGCCGCGACCGGGCCGGCGAGCACTGGTTCCTGCACGGCTATCTGGCGTGAACGATGATGAGCGACTATGCCGAACTTGAGGTGGCGTCGAACTTCAGCTTCCTGCGCGGCGCCTCGCACGCCGCGGAACTGATGGCGGCGGCGGTGCAGGCCGATCTGGCGGCAATCGCGCTGACCGACCGCAATACGCTCTCCGGAATCGTGCTGGCGCACAGCTACCTGCGCAAGACGGCGGGTGCGCGCACGCGTTTCATTGTGGGGTGCCGGCTGGATCTGGCCGGCGGCGCCAGCCTGCTTTGCTATCCCACCAACCGCGCCGCCTATGGGCGCCTGACGCGCTTGTTGACGCTGGGCCGCCGGCGCGCGGCCAAGGGCGAGTGTCACCTCACGTTGCAGGATGTGGCCGACCACGCCGAAGCGCAGCGTTTCATCATCCCCTGCCCTGAAGTGCTGGACGAGACGGCGATGGCGCACATCCGCGCCTGCGCCGCGCTGTTCCCGTGCCAGATTCATCTGGCCCTGACGCACTTCAGCCGCGGTGACGACCGGCGCTGGACGCGCGCCGTGGCCGGGTTTGCAGGCACGGTTGGAATACCCGCGGTGGTTACGGGCAACGTGCTCTATCATGTGCCGGAGCGCAAGCCGCTGCAGGACGTGCTGACGTGTATCCGCGCGGGCTGCACGCTGCGTGACGCGGGCTTCCGGCTACAGGCCAACGCCGAGCGCCACTTGAAGACACCACGCGAGATGCGCGAGCTATTCGCGGCCTACCCGCGCGAGTTGGAGGCGACGCTGGAGATTGCGGATGAGTGCCGCTTTTCGCTGGACGAGCTGCGTTACGAGTATCCGGAAGAGATTGTCGAGCCCGGCTTGACGGCCATTGATGCGCTGGAGCGGCGTGCCTGGGCGGGTGCGGCGTGGCGCTTTCCTGAGGGCGTGCCGGAGACCGTCAGCCGGCAGATCCGGCACGAGCTCGAATTGATCCGCGAGCGCGGCTACGCGCCCTATTTCCTCACCGTCCAAGAGATTGTGAAGTTTGCCGAAAGCCGCGGCATCCTGCACCAGGGGCGCGGCTCGGCGGCGAACTCCGTCATCTGCTACCTGCTGGGCATCACGCAGGTGGATCCGGTGGCGCGTGGGCTGCTGTTTGAGCGCTTCATCTCCGCCGCGCGCGACGAGCCGCCGGATATCGACGTCGATTTTGAGCACGACCGTCGCGAGGAGGTGATCCAGCACATCTACGAGAAATACGGGCGCGACCGCGCGGGCCTCACCGCCACCGTGGTGCACTACCGCACGCGCCGCGCGGTGCGCGAGGTGGGCAAGGTGCTGGGGCTGTCCGACGACGTAACTGGCGCGCTGGCCAGCTCGACGTGGGGCTGGAGTAATTCAGGCATCAGCGACGAAAACGTGCGTGAGGCGGGCCTGGACCCATCGGACCGGCGTCTGCGTCAGATGCTGTATCTGGCCAAAACGCTGGTCGGATTTCCGCGCCATCTGTCGCAGCACGTTGGTGGCTTTGTCATTGCCAGCGGCCGGCTGGACGAACTGGTGCCCATTGAGAACGCCGCGATGAAAGACCGTTCGGTGGTGCAGTGGGAGAAAGACGACCTGGACGAACTGGGCATGATGAAGGTGGACATTCTCGCGTTGGGCATGTTGTCGGCCATCCGCCGGGCCTTTGAGCTGCTGGCGCGGCACTATGGCGTTACGTTGACGCTGGCCACCATTCCGCACGAAGACGCGGCGGTGTATCAGATGCTGCAACGGGCCGATTCGATCGGCGTCTTTCAGGTGGAGAGCCGCGCGCAGCAGAGCATGTTGCCGCGGCTCAAGCCAAAGACTTTTTACGACTTGGTGATTGAAGTGGCCATTGTGCGGCCGGGTCCGATTCAAGGCGACATGGTGCACCCGTACCTGCGCCGCCGGGAAGGGAAGGAGACGGTGGTTTATCCGAGCGAGGCGCTGCGGGCGGTGCTCGAAAAGACGCTCGGCGTGCCGTTGTTTCAGGAGCAGGCGATGCAAATCGCCATCATCGGCGCGGGCTTCACGCCCACCGAGGCCGACCAGCTACGCCGCTCGCTGGCCACCTTTCGCCACGTCGGCACCATCACGACATTTCGCGAACGATTTATCGGCGGGATGCTCGCCAACGGTTATCCTCAGGAGTTCGCCGAGCGCTGCTTCAGCCAGATTGAAGGCTTCGGCACATACGGTTTTCCGGAGTCGCACGCCATCTCGTTCGCCAATCTTACCTATGCATCGTCGTGGCTGAAGTGCCATTATCCAGCCGTGTTTTGCGTGGCACTGCTGAACAGCCAGCCGATGGGCTTCTACGGGCCGGCGCAACTGGTGCAGGACGCGCGCCGGCACGGCGTGGAGGTGCGCCCGGTGGACGTGAATTACAGCGATTGGGATTCGACGCTCGAAGCCGGCGCCGTGCGGCTGGGGTTGCGTAGGGTGGCGGGGCTGTCTGAGAAAGACGCGCGCATTCTGGTTGAGGCGCGCGGTGCGGGCTACCGCGCGCCGGACGATGTGGCGCGGCGCACGGGTTGTGGGCGCGCGGTACTCGACCGGTTGGCGCAGGCCGACGCCTGCCGGTCCATGCGGTTGGGCCGGCGTCAGGCGCTGT
>CAYZIX010000228.1:0-5176 GCA_964478395.1 uncultured Candidatus Solibacter sp. | reverse complement strand
CGAATCCGATTTGAAAACCTGCATCGGCATGTTGATCCTCGACCGTCTGGATATCGGCGGCTCGCTGGCCGAGTTTCATCCGATGGACTTTGACGCCGACTTCATCCTGGTGGGCCATGATGGCCCGCACCACGTCAATATCGCCGCCGGCCGGCCCGTGCTGCGCTATCTGAGCAAATACCATGGCAAGCCGGGCGCGGGCGTCTCAGTGGAATTCAAGATCCAGGAAGGCCCCATTACAATGCTCGGCGTGACGCAGACGTTCGGTGGACGCATGAAGTTCGTTATCGCCGAGGGCGAGAGCGTGCGCGGCCCCATCCCCGCCACTGGCAACACAAACACGCGTGGCTACTTCAAGCCAGATGCGCGCACGTTCTTCAAGGCCTGGGTGGCGCAGGGTCCGACACACCACTTCGCGTTGGGCGTGGGCCATCATGCCGCCACGTTGAAACGTATTGCCAACGCGCTGGGCGTGGAGTCTGTCATCGTTTAGACTCCGCGCCCAGCGCGCATCACACTTTAGAACGTGATTTCGACCGGGCCCAACAGGCCCGAGCGCATCAGCGGATCGGTGGCTAGGTAACCGTGCAAACGCGGCATCGGGTATTTGACGCCAGGTTCACGCCGTGCGTGGGTCTTCGCAAAACGCTCGTTTTCAGGCAGCGCCGCATCACCAATCAGGCGGTTGACCCACGTATTGGTGACATCGATTTCAAGCTCGTTCCGACCGGCGCGCGCCGCACCCGCCAGGCTCACCGTCCAGGGCGCCGTCCACACAATGCCCAGCGGCTTGCCGTTCAGGCGCACGCTGGCGATGTTGCAGACTTCACCCAGGCTCAATTGCAACGGCCCGCGCGCTTGCGCACCGGTCAGTTCAAACGTCTTGCGGTAAGTGGCCGTGCCGGAGAAGTGCTTGATGCCTTCCACGGCGTTTTCATCCCACGGCGTTAACTGTTCAAAGGTGGCCTTGGCGGGCGCGCCCCAACCGGGCGTGAAGCTCACATCCCAAGCGCCTGTGAGCGGCAGCGGCTCTTTCACGACGGCCGCGCGCATCAGCATGTGTTCCTTCGCCGTGGTCGGCTTGCGGAACACGACAAACATCGAGCCGTGCTTCGGCAAGGTGAGCGTCACCGTGATGCGCCCGTCGCGCGTGGTGCGCCATGAGTCGGCCTGCCGTAGTTCGCCGGTGACGGCGTTCCACAACTCAGGCTCGCGGCCAGTGACGCGGAACGTACAATCGCCGCGCCCCTCACCTACCAGAAAGTAGATGTCGGCGCCGTCGGCGTGGCGATGCGTGTAGTGGAACGGCCCTTCGAAATCGGGCGCGATGCCGTCTTTCTGAAGCACGTCGTCCACCTTCTCGACGCCCGTCACAACGCCATTCGCACCGCTCCACAGCTTTGCAGCCAATGCGTGAACACGCTCGTCGCTAGACGGGTAATCACGCAATCCGAAAGCCACGGCCGGCTGCTTTCTCCCAACGACGACGCGCACCCCGGCGCTTGCCAGCGCATCGATCTTCGCAAGCACCTCAGGCGAAATCACGTCTTCATCCGGATCCACCACCAGCATGCGATAGCTCATGCCGTCCGGCAGCGCGAGTTTGCCGTCCTTCACGCTGACGCGCGCAAGCAGCGCCTCACGGCTGATAACGTCGTGCTTATAGCCCTGGCCGAGCGTCAACGTCGGAGAGCTGTTCCACTTTTCGTCGTGGCCCCAGACAGAGTTGTTATGCGAGCTGGCGTAGACCAACACGTCGTTCACCGGAAGTCCCTGCCGCAGCAAGTACTGGCAGCGGGCCAGGTAGTCCAGGAATCCGCTGGACTGCTCCCACCACGTCACATTTGGATTCAGATGCGTGCCGGCCCAATAGATGATGCCCGGTTTGCCGAACTCTTTAGGCGAGGCGCTGAAGGTGTGCCAGATGATCTGATTAGCGCCGTCGATAAAGACATCGTCGACGTTCGGCTTCAGCCGCGCCGGGTACATAATCCAGTGCGAGATCATGTGAGTGAACGATTCGGAAGCGATGATCGGCAACCCGTAGATATGCCCAGCCATAGCTGTGCGGCGCAGGTTGGCGCGTGTGGAGCCAACGGGTAGATCCACCTTCTCCGGTTGCCAGAATTCACCCTGTGGCATGTCGTTGCGCGCCCAGTATTCGAGCTGATCCGCCTGCTGAAAAAAGAGGTCCTTGCCCCACGGGCCGCCGGATTCGGCGTGCCACTGCATGCCGGCACGGTTGGTCAATGTACGCAGCTCACCGTAGCAGTTATTGAGGAAGCAATCGCTCAATGTGCGGATGAAGTCGGCGAGGAAACGCTCGGATTGCGCGCGGTCCTTCACCGTCACGCCGGCCAGCACAGGCAGATTCGATATCACGTTGTAGCCGCGGTAATGCTGGAATTCCGCCTCGAAGCCAGGCGTCCAGGTTGGTGCGGCGCCTTCCCAACTCACACTGTAGAAGTGCGTCAACGCCTTGCCGGCCAGCGGACCGGCGTCAGCGAGGATGGGACCGGCAACACGCTGGAAGTAAGAGTCGACGGCTTGCTTGTTCAGCACGTCCACTGTCAGGTCGAATCCCGGCATGATGATGTAGGCGAAGCGTAGCACGGTCCATTCGCCGGCCGGGGCATCCCAACTCACGCGGCCATTGGCGTCGGCGTGCGAAGTCAGGTCAATCACCTCTCCTGCTGCGGCCCCGCTTGGCGCCGTGGTCTGGATGTCACGCCATTTGCCGTTCAGGCCGTCGCCGGCCGCCTTTGGCGCGGCCTCACTGCGCACAGCGAACAATGCAACGTCGTGCGCCAGCGCGTCGCCTTCGCCTTTCTTCAGCTCCGCCGTGAACTTGCGGCCACCGGTAACAGCGCACGAAGTCCAGACCAGCTTCTTAGGCCGGCTCTCACCCATGTTCCACGGCGCGTGTAGCGAGCCGGCGTGCATGCTCAAGTTCATACTCATGCGCATGCCCAGGCGGTTCACCTCCTGAATGGCGAACTTCACCAGGTGACGCCACTCCGGATCGAGAAATTGATTCTTGTCCGGCGGCGGTGGAAGGTACTGCTGATGGTAGCCACGCGAATCGAACATCAGCACACCGCCAATGCCCTTGGCCTTCATCTCCTCCAGGTCGCGCGTGATGGAGGCCTCGGTCATGTTGCCGTTGTGCCACCACCAATAGACCCACGGACGCGTATCAGTGGGTGGGTTGCGGAAATTGGTCTCCAGGCGGCTATCCGCCGCGAGAGCCCCCATCGAGGCCATGGCAATCAAGCTAAAAAGGCAGCGCAATGCGACTCGCATGCTCATATTCTGATCTCCTTCGTTGCATTCAGACAGAGGCGGCGGCGGGTTGCGCCCGCGCGCCGCCAGGTGGAGGGAGTGAGGTTAGAAGTAGAAACGCAACGCGAACTGCATGATGCGCGGATCGCGAGCCGACGTAAACATGCCGAACGAGCTGTTGATCTGGTTGCCGGCAGTGTCGAACTTCGCCGTCGCGTTCAAGCCACTGAATTGCGTGTGATTGAACGCGTTGTACATCTCCCAGCGGAACTGCATGCGCATCCGCTCAGTGACGGGGAAATTCTTAAACACCGCGGTATCGAAGTTGTTCACGCCGGGACCGCGAATCAGCGTTTTGGCGGCGTTGCCGATGGTGCCCTTGGCCGGCATGGCAAAGACATCAGTGCGGAAGTTCTTGTCGAAGGTCCGCTCGCCTTTGGGCAGCACCGGGTTGCTATTGACAACAATGCGCGCGCCCAGGCTGACCGTGCCCGTGATGTCGTGCGAGTCCGTGGTGGTGAAACCGACTCCCAGCGGCGAGCCGCTGATGAAGCTAGTGATGCCCGACACCTGCCAGCCGTTGAACACCTGCTTGAGCATGCTGTTCTTGAAGGGCGAGTTGGGCACATCCCACACGTAGTTGATCTTGACGACGTGCGTGCGGTCAAACGACGCCAGGCCGTAGTTCCAGACACGTGGCGAAAGCAGCGTGGTGACGGCGTCGGTATCGTTGTCGTTATAATCGAGCGCCTTCGACCACGTCCAATTGGCGCCAAATTGCACGCCCTTGGCGAAGCGCCGGTTCACACTCACCTGCAGCGAGTTGTAGTTCGAGCTGCTGGCGCTTTCATAGTAGGCGATGTCGCCATAGCCGGTGAGCGGGCGCAGGAAGGCCGCCGAATAGGCTGAACCAGTAGTTGGATCGATGTTCTCGCTCTTGAAATTCGCGCCCAGCGGGATGGAGTTCAGGTTGCGGGCCCACAGCAGATGCCGTCCCAGTGAGCCGACGTAGCCGACATCCACAACGGTGCCGAACCCCACGTTCTGCTGCACGGAGAAGCTGTAATTCATCACGGTGGGCACCTTGCCGATGCGGTCCAGTCCGGTGACGGACGAGGGGAACAGCACACCGGCCGACGAGAGGAACGTGGAGATGTCGCCGTAGTACAGCGTCGGATTATCCACTAGCGGAGGCAGGGCGCTGAGGCCATTGAAGATGCTCCAGCCGTGCCGGTTGTAGAAGGTGCCAAAGCCGCCGCGAATGGCCGTTTTGGCATTGCCGAAGACGTCGTAGGCAAAGCCGGCGCGCGGCGCAACCTGGATGCCGCGGTTGTCGATCATGCCATGCGGGTAGCTCTTGTTCTGTGACGCCACCACCATGCCGTTGTAAGGGCTGCCTGCGCCCGAGGCGATTGCGCCGATCATCGCGGCCACCGTGTAGGCGCCCGTGTTCGGGTTGACGCCGGCGCGCTTCCCGTTCAACATCACCGGCTGAATCAGTTTGACGGCGTCGGCCGATGTGTAGGCGCTGGGCACGAAGCCGGAGACGGCGTCGTCGCGGTCGTAGACCGGATCGATCCAATAGAAACGCACGCCATAATCGAGCGTCAGGCGGCGGTTCACACGCCAATTGTCTTGCACGAACCACTCCACGTTACGTTGGCGGGAATGCTGGATCGGGCGGCTGCTCGCCTCGGTGTAGGAATAGAAGACGCCCAACGCGCCATTGGCGTACGCGTAGCCGGTGTCGAGCGGATTGGTGGAGTTGGCTGAAAAAGTGAAACTGCCGAACGGCTTGCCGCCGTAGCTGACGGCGCGCGTCGCCACCCAATCCGCCGTCATGCCCACTTTGGCCATGTGCGAGCCGAACGTCTTCGACAGGTTGTCGGTCAGC
>CAYZIX010000227.1:0-5281 GCA_964478395.1 uncultured Candidatus Solibacter sp. | reverse complement strand
GGACCAGCCGGGCATATCGGTACTGTTGCCCGATCCTCCACCATCGCCAATTCCGAACTCCAGGACAGTCGCCTCAGCTCCGCTCACGCTGATCCCCGGCGTGCGGCCCAGCAATGCCGCGCGCGTGGTGCCAGTGCCGGTGCCGGCGCCGGCCAGTTCGCCGCACGTCGCCGAACTACAGCTGCGGGTGATGGCGGAAGCGTACCCCGTGGCGTCGCCCGTGCAGACGGCCGTACCATCGTCTATGCTCAGACTGGCCAAGGTGGACGTGGTCCAGATGCCGACTCCTCCCGCCGCAACGGCGCCCGCGGCGCCAGCCCCCAGCGTACCGGTCTGGCATGGCTGGGAAGATCTGGCGTTTGAGTTGATTACTGTGCCGGGGCAGCACTAAGATGTTCAAAATGCTGAGATCCATCGGTTCGATTCTGGCCGGGTGGGGCGCGGTTGGCGTGCTGGTTGTCTTGACGGACGGGGTGCTCGGTAAACTCTTTCCAGCCGCCTATATTCCGGGCGTCAAGCCACCGGACCATCTGATGCTCGTCAGCTTGGTCACGGGCACGCTCTACTCGGTGTTGGGAGGCTGGATTACGGCTCGCCTGGCGGCTGAAAAGCACTGGGCACACGTTGGCAGCCTGATCGCCTGGGGCGAAGTGATGGGCGTGACGTCGATGGCCTTCACGCTGGGCCAGGTCCAGTTTTGGTATCAGGCATCTCTGCTCGTCACCTGGCCGCTGGCGGTACTGTTGGGCGGCTGGCTCCGGCTACGTCAGCTTTGATAGCTTGACAGTATGCGTTTGCTTATTGTCCTGCTAATTACGTTTTCCACCTGGGCCGCGGCGCAGTCCGGACCGCGCTCCATCTCACTCAACGACCTTCGGGACCGCATTCGCGGCGGCTGGGCTGGCCAGATGATCGGCGTCAGCTACGGCGCGCCGACAGAGTTCCGTTACCTGGGCAAGACTATCCCAGCCGACAAGCTGCCGGTGTGGCGGCCGGAAAAGGTAGACAACGCACTTGATCAGGACGACCTGTACGTCGACATGACGCTCGCCAAGGTACTTGACGACAAGGGACTGGACGCCACGACGGACGATTTCGGGCGTATGTTCCGCGACTCGAAGTACCACCTCTGGCATGCCAATCTGGCAGCCCGCCGGGCGTTGCAGCGCGGCGTGCCGGCGACGCTGAGCGGCACCCCGAAGTACAACATTCACGCCAACGACATCGACTTCCAGATCGAGGCCGACTTCATCGGCCTGATGACGCCTGGGCTGCCGCGCGCGGCCAATTCGATTGCCTGGCGCGCCGGCCGCGTGATGAACTATGGCGACGGCATTTACGGCGGCATGTTTGTGGGCTGCATGTACGCCGCTGCATTCTTCGAATCCGATCCGCGCAAGGTGGTGGAAGCGGGTCTGGCCTGCATCCCGGCACAGAGCCCCTATGGCAAACTCATCACCGACCTGCTGGTTTGGCACAAGCGTTATCCGAATGACTGGGAGAAGAACTGGGCGGAACTGGAGAAGAAGTGGGGCACTGGCGATCCCTGCCCCGAAGGCGCCCTGAAAAGCTACAACATCGACGCCAAGATCAATGGCGCCTACATCGCGCTGGGCCTGCTGTACGGCGGCTCCGACATGGGCAGGACCATCGAGATTTCCACCCGCGCCGGGCAGGATTCAGACTGTAACCCGTCGTCAGCAGCCGGCATTCTGGGCACCATGCTTGGCTGGAACAAGATTCCGGACCACTGGAAGGGCGGCATCCCGGCCATTGAGGACCGCAAGTTAGCCTACACTGACTTCACATTCAAAACCGTCGTTGACAGCACCTACAACCGCGCCGTCGCGGCCGTGAAAAAGGCCGGTGGACGCGTGGACGGTGAGCGCCTGCTGGTGCCGCGCCAGACGGCCGTCCCGGCCAAGTTGGAAGTGTGGAACGACTTTGGCACGCCGTCGGAACGCGTCGCAATGAGCGATGCGCGCTGGAAGCTGGCGGGCGACTGGCAGCCGGGCAAGGACAAGGCCCTGCGGATCAGCGCGACGCACGGCTCGACGGCCGAGATCAGCTTCTCCGGCACCGGTTTCATCGTGGTGGGCCAATACCTGCAAAATGGCGGCACGGCCGACGTTTTCCTGGACGGCAAGCTGGCCGCGACGGTGGACGTAGTGACGGGCGAGGATCGCGATAAGAACAACGAAAGCATTTACCACGCGTTCAAGCTGAAGCCGGGGACCCACACCGTCAAGGTGCTGGTGCGCGGCGAGCCGTACAAAGGCTCGACGTCGGCGGCCATTTCGTTGCGCGATCTGGTGGTGTTCCGCTAAAGACACGAGATTCCGCGCATGATCGGCCCACTACCCAAATATGGGCCGATTGTCATGTGCCGCGCCGGCCGGCGCTGTCTGGCATGTCATGCAACTGGCGGCGGGCCGGCGCACTGTCTTTCGCGAGGATCGTGACCGGTTTGTCTATCTTCATTTGCTGCGGCAGGCCGGCGAGCGCCACGGCTTGGCGTTCGAGGGCTATTGCCTGATGAACGATCGCGTCCACCTCATCGCCCTGCCGCAGCAACCGGGCGCGCTGGAGCGTGCGGTGGATTCCGCCCACGCGGCCTACGCACATTTCTTTCGAACCACTTACAGTCAGCAGAAACGCGTTTGGCAGGATCATTTCGAGGCCTGCCGGCTGGAAGGCGAGGCGCGCTGGCGTGCTCTCGCTTACATCGAGATGTGCCCGGTGCGGGCTCGTCTCGCCGCACGGCCGGATGATCATCAATGGTCCAGCGCACAGGCGCACCTGCGCTCCGAACGGCCGTATCTCCGGCTGGCGATGGAAGCGTGGGCGCAGTGCTGGGATGAACTCACCTGGCGCGCTCAGTTGCACGCCATGGGGCACGACTACGCCTTCTGGAAAGAACTGGAGCGAGCTTCACAGACCGGCCAGCCACTGGGCGGTCCTGCCATCAAGGTTTGTTCTGATCCACCCCTGGCGGCGCGGGCGGTGGCGGGTCAGCCGGCGCTGCCATTTGCGGACTGAGCAGTCCGCGGCCCAGCCGGTAGGAAATGCGCTCCACCAGCGGCAGCAGCGCACGTACCCAACTACCATGCAGCAGCAGGCTGCCCACCACCAACAGCGGGTGCGGAATGACGGTGCGGCAGCGTGCGCAGATATCGATCTCGCCCGCGCGCCCGGCCACGTGCAATTGGCGCATGCGGCGCATTTCGTCACTGTTGAAGATCTGGACCAGCGGCTCGGCATTCAAGTTGCCGATGGGCGAGCCGTCCAGCATGTAGCTCTGGCAGCACGGGTAGACATCGCCGTTGTGCTTCACATACAGCGCACCGCGCCACAAGTAGTGGCACGGATGGTTGGCCCGGCGCGGCGCAGGCGGCAGCGGGCGCAGCAGATCGGTCTCGTCCTCTTTAACGCGGATCAGATCGACGCCCGGCACGGTGCGCCAGAAGCGGCGGAAATCGGCCTCTTCATGCCGGTTGCCGTCCATACGCACCATCTGAACCACGATCTGGAGCCGTGAGCCACGCTCCTGCTTCATACGGCAGAAGCAGACGAAGTTGTCGCGCACACGCTCGAAGCGCGCGCCCTTACGGTAGAACTCGAAGGTCTCTTTGCTGTAGCCGTCGAAGCTCAATGTGATGTGGGCGAGCGGCGTCGCCAGTAACCGCTCGGCCGCGGCCTCGTCGAGCAGCACACCGTTGGTTGAGATCAGCGTGGAGATGCCGTGCTGGTCGCAGAAGCCGATCCGGTCGAAGATGCGCGGGTCCAACAGAGGCTCGCCCAGCCCGATCAGCATCATGTGCTCGGCCGTCGCACGCGCCTGTTCCACCAGGCGGCGGAACGTCGGGTCGTCCATATCCTCCTTGGGCTGCGGGTGCGACTCGCGCGGGCACATCGGGCAGTAGAGGTTGCAGCGCGCCGTGGTCTCGACAATGTATTCGAGCGGCAGGGCCGGGACGCGCCCGGCGCCACGCAGGTAGCTCCACAGCAGTTTGGCTCGGTTCCAGGCGCCCATGAAGAGAAATGCCTCTCTATTGTAGCCGCGTGCATCCATTCGAATGTGATGCACGACCGCGTCAGGGCCCTGAATCAGGCGCCGTTACGGCCTGAAGCCGGTTATGTGCTGTATCGCGCCCGGCGGAACCGGCGTGTGGACGCCAACGAGGCCTTGCTGCACGCAGCCGCGCGCGCCAACGAACTGGGCCTGCCGCTGCTGTTCCTGGAAGAGCTGAGCTGTGGTTCTCCGCTTGCCAACCGGCGGCGCCACGCGTTTGTGCTGGAAGGCGTTGAAGAGACGGCGCGGCGGCTTAAGCAGGCGGGCATCGGCTATTGTTTTCACCTGAGTCCCAAACCGGCCGGCGACGGCGCGGCCGCGCGGGCGCTGGCCGTCAATGCGGCGTGCGTCGTGACCGACGATTACCCCTACGGCGTAGAGACGGCCAGCGGCGAGGTACTGTGCGAGGCGGTGGATGCCAGTTGCGTGGTGCCGATGCGCTCCTTCAGCAAGCGCGAGTACGCGGCCCGCACCATCCGCCCGAAGATCCAACGCGTGCTGAAGAGCTACCTGCAGCCCTTCCCCGCCCTGAAGGTGAAGCGCGCCTGGACCGGCGCGGCGCCGGCGTTCCATACCGCAGTGACGGCTGAGCGGATTCCAGCGCTGATCGATCAATGCCAGATCGACCAAGGCGTGCCCCCGGCCATTGGCCAGACGGGCGGCCGCGTGGAGGCCGAGCGCCGTTTGAAGGTGTTCCTGGAGGAGAAACTGCGCCGCTACGCGCGTGAACGCAACAGCCCTGCGGCCCAGGCAACGTCCGGACTGAGCGCGCACCTGCACTTTGGCCAGATCGGCGCACGCGAGGTGGCGCTGGCGGTGCGGGACTACGCCGAGGAGCATCGCTTAATTGCCGAAGAGTTTCTGGAGGAGCTGATCGTCAGACGCGAACTGTCGTTCAACTTCGCCTGTTTTGCCAGCGGCCCGGACTGGTACGCCGAGTTGCCGGAGTGGGTACGCAAGACTCTGGATGAGCACGCCGCGGACCCGCGCGAGTACGTCTACAGCTACGAGCAATTCGACGCCGGCCTGACGCACGATGCGCTGTGGAACGCCTGCCAGCGCGAGTTGCGCCTGCGCGGCGTCATTCACGGCTACTACCGGATGTACTGGGGCAAGAAGATCCTGGAGTGGTCCGCATCGCCGCGCGAAGCAGTGGACATCATGGTGCGGCTGCACGACCGCTACGCCCTGGATGGCGGTGATCCGAAC
>CAYZIX010000226.1:0-5323 GCA_964478395.1 uncultured Candidatus Solibacter sp. | reverse complement strand
GGCGCTTTTCTTTGGTCTGTCTGGCACGGGTAAGACCACCCTTTCGGCCGACGCGCGCCGCAGTCTGATCGGTGACGACGAGCATGGCTGGTCTGAAACGGGCGTCTTCAATTTTGAAGGCGGCTGCTACGCCAAGTGCATCCACTTGACGCGTGAGGCGGAGCCCCAGATCTACGACGCCATCCGCTTCGGTTGCTTGCTGGAAAACGTAGTTATTGATCCGGAAACCCGCTTGCTGAACTACGATTCCGACGAGTTCACCGAGAACACTCGCGCGGCCTACCGCGTTCGCTACATCGAGAACGCTGTTGTTCCCGGCATTGGTAGCCATCCGTCGGACGTAGTCTTCCTGACGGCCGACGCATTTGGCGTCCTGCCGCCCATTTCGCGCCTGACGCCCGAACAGGCCATGTACCACTACCTGAGCGGCTACACGGCGCGCGTGGCCGGCACCGAGCGTGGCGTCACGGAACCCCAGGCCACGTTCAGCGCCTGCTTCGGCGAGCCCTTCCTGCCGCGTAATCCGGTGGAATACGCCCGCCTGCTGGGCGAAAAGCTCCAGAAGCACAAGAGCCGCGTCTGGCTGGTGAACACTGGCTGGGTGGGCGGTAATGCCGGGGCCGGTAACCGCATGAAGCTGGCCTACACGCGCGCCATGGTCAACGCCGCGGTGGAAGGTGAACTTGGCTCGGTGCCGGTCAAGCCCGATCCGACTTTCGGTGTGAACGTGCCGCAGTTCTGTCCGGGCGTGCCGAACGAAGTACTCGATCCGCGCCTGCAGTGGGCCGACAAGGAAGCCTATGATCGCGCCGTGGCCGACCTCGCCGCCCGTTTCCGGAAGAACTTCGAGTCGAAGTTCGGCTCTGTCGGCGCCGACATTGCTGCTGCCGGTCCGGTCATTCGCTAAACTTTAGGGCGGAAGCTCCATTCGGCCGGTGCCGGGCCTGGTCTTCAAAACCAGTGGGTGGCGCTCACGCGTCACCGGTGGGTTCGACCCCCACGAGCTTCCGCCAGCCTTGCGCCTGACAATTTCCTCCGCGAAATGGCATCAGCCAATCGTGAAAACCAATGGTCCATTTGATCTGGGCGTCTATCGCCGGCGAGATCGAGCCGGCTTGCGGTGTATAGCAAAAACGCTATAATGCAAGTGGCCACCATGCCGTGGACTGTTGAGACTCTCAATGCGGTGGTGGATGCGGAGTTGAGTGCTCTGCCGGCTGACATGCGCGCCCGCTTCACGCGGATTTCGCGCCTGATCGCGGAGTGGGGTCTGGAGCAGGTCGGTGAGCCACATTTGAAGCACGTGCGTGGGCCTCTCTGGGAGATTCGCCTGAAAGGACGCGATGGCATTGCGCGCGCTCTTTACGTGACAGCGGTTCGCCATCGGGTCGTGGTAGTCCGGGCGTTTGTGAAGAAGACGCGGAAAACGCCGGAGCGGGAGGTTGAGCTTGCACTGCGGCGCGCAGCGGAGATATTACGATGACCCAACTGAAAGACCTTCATCGGCGCTGGATGAAGCAGCCGGATTACCAGAAGGCATACAGCGAGAGCGAAGCCGAATTCGAACTGGCCCGCGAGGTCATCGCCGCTCGCGTTAAAGCCGGGCTCACCCAGGAGCAACTGGCTGAGCGCATGGCTACCACGCAATCGGTGATCGCCCGCCTGGAAAGCGGTCGTACACGCCCGTCCACACAGACGCTGGCCCGTCTAGCCGAGGCTACCGGCACGCGGTTGCGCATTGTTTTCGAGCCCGTTGGCAAGAGCGCCTGACATCCGTTTCAGCTGCCCGCACGCCGCGTAAATGTCCAGCCCGCGCGGGCGCCGCAGGAAACAGGGCATCGAGCGCCGCACAATCGTCTGAAACGCCGCAACACGCTCCGGCGCCGGTGTTTTATACGGAATGTCGGGGCCTGGGTTCAGCGCAATCAGGTTCACCTTCGCATTGACGTGCGCCAACAGGCGCACCACGCGCCGTGCGTCGTCATCTGTATCGTTCACGCCGCCCAGCAGCACGTATTCGAAGCTCAACGTCTCCCACGGGCGCAGAGGGTAGTTGCGGCACGCCGCAATCAGCCCGGCCAGCTTGTATTTGCGCGTAACCGGCATCAGTTCCACGCGCTGCGCCTCGCTGGACGCATTCAGTGAAATGGCCAGCCGCGGGCGCACCTTGGCTTGGCCAAGCTCCAAAATCTTCGGCGTGATGCCAGACGTCGACACTGTGATGCGCCGCGGGCTGATGGCCGCACCGCGCGCGTCTGTGAGAATGCGCGTCGCCTTCAGCACGGCGTCCAGGTTCAACAGCGGCTCGCCCTGCCCCATCATCACAATGTTGATCCGCTTGGCGTTCGACCATAACCCGTTGTCCATGGCGAGGTGAAGCACCTGGCCGACAATCTCGCCAGCCGTCAGATTCCTCTCCAGGCCCAGTCGTGCGGTGAGGCAGAAGCGGCAGTTCACCGGGCACCCTACCTGCGTGGAGATGCACAGTGTGTCGCGCGCCTCTTCAGGCATGAAGACGGCTTCCACCGTCTTGCCGTCAGCCAGTTGCAGCAGGTAGCGCCGCGTACCGTCGGCGGATTCGTAGCGCGCCGCGGTGCTCAGATGCCCGATTTCGCACTCGCCGGCCAGCCGCTCGCGCAGCGGTTTGGGGAATGCGGTGATCTGTTCGAAGTTTTCGATCCGCGCCCCGTAGAGCGCCTCAAATAGTTGTTTCGCGCGGTAGGCGGGCTCATTCGCGCCGAGCACAGCCGCCAATTCCGGAATTTCCATGCCCAGCAGTGTTTGCATCGGACCTCTAATTCCAGTATGTCAGCCACGCGGCGCCGAACGCGAGGCTCAACAAAGTGAGCGGCACACCCGCCTTGCAATAGTCCCAGAATCCGATCCGCACATCCGGACGAGCGCGCTCGGCCACAATCAGATTCGCGACGGAGCCCACCAGCGTCAGGTTGCCGGCCAGCGTCGACGACATGGCTAACACCAGCCAACCGCGCAGCGGATCGGCCAGACGCGCCATCAGCGGCTGGAATACGAGCACCGCCGGCACGTTGCTGACGATGTTCGACAGCGCCGCCGAAAACACCGTCATCACCGGGACATGATCGAGGCCGCTCGCTTTGGCCACGGCCAGCAGTTGTACTTCCAGCGCGCTGTGCTCAACGCCCTTCACCACCACAAACAGCCCGGCGAACATGGCCAGCAGGCCCCAGTCGATGTGGTGGTAGATCTTTTCGGGCTTCACGCGGCGTGTAATCAGCAGCAGCGCGCCGGCCACAATGGCGGTCTGCGCCACCGGCGCGCCGGCCAGCATCGCGGACAACATGCCCCCTGCGATGAGTAGTGATTTCCATGCCAAAGCACGGTCCACGCGCACGCGCGGATGTTCACGCTGCTCAAAAACGGGCCCAGAGAATTCGTCGCGATTGGTGAGGACAATAACGACCCACGTGAGCACCAGTGAGGCTACGGCAATGGGCGCCAGCGCCGCGGCAAACGTGCGGTACGGGATGTGCGACAGCGAGCCGATCAGCATGTTCTGTGGATTGCCAGTGATGGTGGCTACGCTGCCGCAGTTGGCCGCCATGGCCACGGCCAACAGGTAGGGTAGCGGCTTACGCTTCAGGTGCAGCGCCACTTCCAACACCAGCGGCGTGAGCACCAGGCACATGGTGTCGTTTACGAACAAGGCCGACAACGCGGCGCTCACCGCCACAATGCCTGCCAGCAGCCATTTCGGTCCGCCGGCGTGCTCCACTACCTTCGATGCAGCGTAACCGAAGAAGCCCGACAGGCGCAGGTTGGCCACCACGATCATCATGCCCAGCAGCAGTACGATGGTGGCCCAGTCGATGGCCGCCAGCGCCGCGTCGAAGCGCATTACGCCAGTTCCCACCATCAGCGCCGCGCCGATAATGGCGGCGCCAGTGCGGTCCACGCGCAGGCCGGGAAAGCGGCCCAGCGTCAGCACGACGTAGGTCGCAACGAAAATCGTCAGCGCCAGCATGGGTGCCAGGCTAGGCGGCGGTCTCCACCGGTTCAGCATGCACGGTCACATCCGTACCGGGCAGATCAGCCCGAACCGCCTGCTCCACTTCGTCCGCAATCTGGTGCGCGCGGGCGAGCGTCAGGCGGCCGTCCATGGTGACGTGGGCATCGACAAACAGCGTCGGACCGGAATAGCGGTAGCGAATACGGTGGCAGTCGATTACGCCGTCCACGCGCTGCGCGGCTCGCACAATGCGTTCTTCGATATCGGCCGGCGCCGCGTCCATCAGCGCATGCACTGTTCTCACCCCCAGGCGCACCGTCACCACCACGGCGATGCACGCCACGGCCAGCGCCGATACGGCGTCGGCCTGCCGCAGCCAACCCGCCGCCGGAATCCACTCGGCGATCTTCACGCCAATCAGGCCGACGATGACCACCGACGAACTCCAGATATCGGTCTGGAAATGCACCGCGTCGGCCTCCAGCGCCTGGCTATTGCTCTCTTTGGCGACACGAAACAGCGCGTGCGAACGGGACCAGTCGATCACAATCGAAGTGATCATCACCAGGAACGACCAGACCGTGACCTCCACCTCGACGCCGCCTCTGACCATCCGCCCGATGGCCGCATAGGCAATCCAGGCGCACGTTACCAGCAGCAGGCCGGTTTCGAACAGCGCCGAGAGATTTTCGATCTTGCCATGGCCGTAGCGGTGGTCGATGTCTGCCGGCCGCGACGCCGTGCGTACCGCGAAGTACGTCGCCGCGGCGGCCAGTAGATCCAGGCCGGAGTGGGCGGCCTCGGCCAGGATGCCGAGGCTGCCCGTTAGCCAGCCGATGACAATCTTGAAGCCGGTCAGCGCCACGGCTGCCGCCAGCGACGTCAAGGCTACCGCCTGTTTGCGCTGCTCAATACTCCCACTCATATTTCAGGCGCGCGTGCCGCGCACCTACGAGGCTAGCAGTTTGGCGAGGTTTTGATAATTTGTGCGCGCCGCGGCCACCGCATCACCCCAGGCGTTGGCGTTGTCCTGCTCGATGATGAAGTGCTTCATGCCGGCTGTCGCTGCTGCAGCGAAGATCGGCTTGTAGTCGATGTCACCCACGCCAATCGGCACGAAGTCGCGCCCGCCCAGTCCGTCCAGCGCGCAGCCCTTCAGGCCCTTCACATCCTTCACGTGCCACAGCTCAAAGCGGCCCGGTGTTTTCTTGAACATCTCCAACACATTCTGCCCGCCGATGTGCGCCCAGCCGATGTCCAGTTCCATGGCGACAGTGGAAGGGTCGGTCTCAGCCAGCAGAATATCGTACGGCTTCAACGGGCTGTCTTCCAGCG
>CAYZIX010000225.1:0-5435 GCA_964478395.1 uncultured Candidatus Solibacter sp. | reverse complement strand
ACCGGCAATAGCCGGGTTACCGCCGGCGCTCCTGGTCCTTGTACTGGAGTTGGTAGAGCTTCCAGTAGATGCCGCGCGCTGCCAGCAGATCCTGGTGCGTGCCGGACTCGCGCAACTGGCCCTTGTGCATGACCAGAATACGATCCGCACGTTGAATAGTGGACAGACGATGCGCGATGACGATGGAGGTGCGGCCCTCAATCAGACGTTCCAGCGCTTCCCGTACCAGCATTTCGGTTTCTGTATCGACGCTCGACGTAGCCTCGTCCAGCACCAGGTAGCGCGGGTTGTGCGCCAGCGCACGCGCAAAACCGATCAACTGCTTCTGGCCGGTGGAGAGGCCGCCGCCACGTTCGCGCACGGGCTGCTCAAAACCGTCGGGCAGGGAGCGGATGAAATCGAGCAGGTTCACCTGCTCGGCGGCGCGCTCCAGCGCGGCGTCATCCAACTCCGAGCCCAACCGGATGTTATCGGCCAGCGTGCCGGTGAACAGGTGCGGATCCTGCAACACAATGCCGAAAGCGGCGCGCAGGCGTTCCGGCTGAAACTCACGGATATCGACGCCACCAACGCGAATGGCGCCGCGCTGCACATCGTAGAAGCGCAGCAGCAGATTGGCCAGCGTGGTTTTGCCCGCGCCAGTGTGGCCCACCACGGCCACCGACTCCGAAGGGTGGATGGTGAAACTGACGTCGCGCAGCACCCACTCCTCATCCTTGTAAGCGAACCAGACGTGATCGAACTCAATGGCGGCCAGCTTCTTGGGGAAGGCGTGCGGATGGGCGGGCGCGCCGATGGAGGCCGGTTCGTCTTCCAACTGGAAGATGCGCTCCGCGGCGGCCAGCGCGGACTGCATGATGTTGTATTTCTCGCTGAGGTCCTGGATGGGACGGAAAATGCGCATGCCGTATTGGAAGAATGCCACCAACACGCCTAGCGTGAGCGTGCCCGAGCGAACGTTCACACCACCATAGGCAAGCAGCCCGGCCAGAGCGATGGCGGAGAGCAACTCGACGGCCGGATAGAACCAGCCGTAGGCCTGGATGGCGCCGCGGTAGGCGAGCATGTGCTCCCGGTTCACCTTGTCGAAATCACGGGTGGCGCGCGGCTCGCGATTGAAGAGTTGCAGGACGGCAATGCCGTTGACGTGCTCCTGGAGGAATGAGTTGATTTTAGCCAGGGCGACGCGGATACGGCGGTTGGACGACTGCACGGTGCGCCGGAAGAGAACGGTGACGACAAAGATAGCCGGCATCACCGCCAGCATCAGGAACGTCAGCGCTGGGCTGAGGCGGAACATGGCGCCCAGGATGAAGAGCAGTGTCAGCACGTCGCCAAGCAAGGTGACAATGCCGGAGGTGAACAGTTCATTCAGCGCGTCAACGTCGGTGGTGAGGCGCGTCACCAGGCGGCCGACGGGGTTGTGATCGAAGAAGGCGATATCCAGCGCGTTCAGGCGGCCCATCAGGCGGCGGCGCAAATCGAACATGGCGCGCTGGCCGGTCCACTGCATGAGCAACTGCTGGCCGAAGTCGCAGAACAGGCCGGCGGTGATCAGCGCCAAATAGGTAAGCACCAGGAACAGCAGCCCGGCGCGCGGTTCAACGGGCAGAAAATGCTCCAGCCAGGGTAGCTTCGAAGCTGGGTCGGGCACCAGGTAGCGGTCCACCGCGATCTTGGTGAGCAGCGGCGTGAGCACCTGGAACAGGGCGTTGGCCAGCAGGCAGACCAGCGCTATGGTGACAGCGCGCCAGTAGGGAGCCACCAGGCCTAGCAGGCGCCAGGTGATCCGGCGGTCGAAGGCGCGATTGGAGATCTGCTCTTCCACAAAGACCAGTGTAGCGGCGTGCCGGTACAATGAGGCGAGATGAATGGCGTGATCGTTGTCGACAAGCCAAGTGGCTGGACGTCCCACGACGTAGTCAACAAAATGCGGCGCATTGCCGGTACAAAGAAAGTGGGACACCTGGGCACGCTGGACCCCTCGGCGACCGGCGTTCTGCCCCTGCTGATTGACCGCGCAACGCGGCTGGCGCAATTTTACTCGGCGAACGACAAAACTTATGAGGCCACGGTGCGCTTTGGATTGGCCACCAACACCTACGACGCCGAGGGTGAGCCGCTGGGCGAGGCCGTAGAAGTGGCCCCGGCCATGGAAGAAGTGGAGCGGGCCTTGCAGCCATTCCACGGCACATTCATGCAGACGCCACCGCCGGTATCGGCCAAAAAAATCCAAGGCCAGCCGGCCTATAAGCTGGCGCGCAAGAACATCTCGTTCGAGCTGCAACCGGTGGAAGTGACGGTGTTCGCGCTGGAACTACTGGGGCTGAATGGCGCGGAGCTGAAGATGCGCGTGAAGTGCTCGGCAGGCACCTATGTCCGGTCGATTGCGCACGACGCCGGCCAGCGCCTGGGCTGCGGCGCACACCTGTCGGCATTGCGGCGGACGCAGAGCGGACCGTTTCTGATTGATCAGGCCCGGACACTTGAAGAGCTGGCCGCGCTGGGTGAGGACGGGCGCCTGCGGGAGGCTCTGTTGCCGGCATCCGAGCTGCTGCCGGATCTGCCACTGGAGATTGTCGACCGGCTCACCGAATCGCAAATCCGCCAGGGGCGCGACTTCCGCGTGTCGCCTTTCCGCGACCGTGGCAATACGACGCGCGTGCGGGCCGTCAGCGAGGACGGTGAACTGGTGGCGATTGGCGAAGTGCGGTTGCCGAACGTATATCACCCGATTCTGGTGCTGTAGCCTCAGCGCGGCCAGAGCCTGGCCATTTCCTGCTGCAACACGACGGCCAGCCGGTTGGCGGCCCGCTCCGCCTCCTGTTCACGGCCCGGGTCGACGGGCACCGAGACACGAACCAGCGCGCCGTCGGTGCGGCGGTCGCGCGCGGCGTCGATCACCAGCCACCATTTAGCGGTCCACTCGTCGCCAATGGCGCGCCGGCGGGTCTGATACCAATAGACCAGCTCCGACGCGGCGGCCCGGCGTTCGGCGCGGATGCGCCGCGCCGTGAAGCCGCCCAGATGGAGTGGGGCGACGTGCGCCTGCGTCCATCCAGAGCCAGTGAGGCAGAGCGTGGGCTGATGGGGTTGCCGCGCGCCGCCAAGCTGCGAGCGGTACCAGGCCACCAGAACGTGGCCCGATAGCCGGGTGCGGGCATCCGTGTAGTAGCGCGCCACCAGACAATCGGCACGGCTGACCCGTTCGAGCAGGACCTGATCCGGATCGTCCGCGACGTAGCGCCATTCGCTCAACCGGAACGGCAGCCGCTGGAAATCCACCTGTCCGGGCGGCCGTTCGGCCCCCACGCCCCACCACAGCAGGGCGGCTTCCGCCATGAAGAAGAGAGCGATGCCCCATCTAGACATGCCGCAATCCTCTTTCGGCGGCCCAGATGCCGGCCAGACAGGCGACAAACAGCGTCCAACCGAGCACGTTGTGCGGCCATCCGGCGGCCAGCCCCGGGCAAGCCAAGGCGAGAGCGACACGCAGAGAGTTGGTCAGGATGGCCAACACCACGGCCACCGGCAGCAAAGCCCAGCGCACCCACGCGCGCGCCCCGCTCTGCCAGCCCCAGACGGCGGCCATCAACAGCAGGGGAAGCAGATAGCGCAGGCCGCTACACGCGGCCTCCACCTCCACGGCGCGGCCTCCCAGGGAAAGGATGTTGCCATTCCGCTCCACCGCCATGCCGGCCACGCCGAGCGCGGTGGCGGCCATGCGGCTGGCCACTAACTGCAAGGGTGACGCGGCGGCGTTATAAACCAGGGCCATCTTGGGCAACATGAACAGGCCCAACGCCAGCGGAAAGCGCGCCGCGCCCAACAGCCCTGCTCCTCCAAACGCCGCCACGGCGCCCGCGGCGGAAATCCAGGCGCCCAGGGAACGGGCGAACAGGCCCGCGCCAATGGCGCCGGCGGCGTTCAGCGAGGCTCCCAACAGAATGAGGACCCACCCCAGGGCGCACGGGCGGCCAATCGCGGAGGATAGCCGCGCCCGCTCCCGCCAGACGGCCCAGGCCAGCACGGGCGGGACACATAGCGCGTGGCCCATGTCGGGCTCGCTCCACCACTGTTCCGCCATTCCGGCCAAGGCCGGCGCAAAGCAGACGGCCCAGGCCGCCGCGACGGCTATTGCCGCCTTCGACGGCGCCACTCCGCCACTCCGGCCCCGGCCAGGCCTGTCAGCGCCAGCCACACCGTCGGCGGCACGGGCACGCCCGACGGCGGCGTGGTGGTGGCCTGGAACGTCCCCTCCGCCCACGGCAGGAAACGAATCTCCTTCAATTCACTGCTCTCCATGAACTTGACGCTCGCCGCCAGCGTGAAGGCGCCGCCCCATCCCAATGCGTCATGCACCGGCGTCAACGCCCCAGTCCGCAGTTGCAGCGTCTTGCCGCCCATGTCCGCGCCGCCACTCACATCCAGCCAATAGTTGGCTCCCGCGGTGGGAAACTCGCCCGACTTGGAGGCCGTCGCCGACGTCTGGGTGAGCGCCGCCGCCAAGCTCGTGCCCAGGTAGTCGAACCAGACCGGATCTCCACGTACGGCCGTCACGCCGCTTCCGTCCGGACGCGCCAGGTAGACGTCGAAGAACGCGCCGTCGGTCCCCTGGGCCGTGCCGCGCGAGCGCAGGATGATATCGGTGATCCCAGAGGTCCGGTCGGTGGCCGTCACCTGATATTGGGCGGCCTGAAAACGATACACCCCGCCGGTCACCGTCTTCTCATAGCTGTAGAGCGACCGCACGACGGTGTGCCCCGGCGTGCCCGCCACAACCCCGGGCGTGTTGCCCTGCACGGTGACGGTGGTATAGTCCCGCAACCGGACTCCGGTGCTGACGCTAACGAAGTACATATGTGCCGCCGTGTCGTTGGACACCCAGCTCGATCCGTTCCAAAAGACCGTCCCCTTCGTGTTCACGACACTGCCGCCGGTCACTACATTGCCGCCCTCCTCGGTTTCGATACGGATGGTGGTAGTGCCGGCTTGCACCGTCCATCCAGTCAAGACGGCACTGAGTAACAAAATTAGGCGCACGAGCCCCCCTCCCGAGCATTTACACTACGCTGGCGCGGGCGATAGAGGCAGAAACAACCCGCCGTGTTACCGGAACGGGAAGGTAACACGGTGTTTCAGGTCTACTTGTTTCTTTTATTTACGGCCGCGCCCATGCTAGATTCCGGCCATGCTGGAATGTGCGGTGTTCCTGGCCGGCGCGGCCGTGATGTCTCTGGAGCTGCTGGCCACGCGGGTGCTGGCCCCTCACCTGGGCACGTCGTTGTTTACCTGGACGGCGCTGATCGCCACCTTTCTGCTGGCCCTTGCGCTGGGCGCCTGGGCGGGCGGAACGCTGGCCGACCGCGCGCCGCGCCCGCGCACGCTGGCGCTGCTGCTGGTGGCCGCCTCGGCTGCCACCGCGCTGCTGCCCT
>CAYZIX010000224.1:0-5493 GCA_964478395.1 uncultured Candidatus Solibacter sp. | reverse complement strand
TCAGAAACTCGTCGATGTGTCCGGTGCCCATCCATCCGAGTCCAACCGTGGCGAGCGTGACACGCTCTGACGGCGCCGTGGCGCCATTCAGGCCAAGCGCGGAACCGGGTATAATTAGCGGCGCGCTCAGTGCAGGGAGAAAATGTCTGCGGGTACTCATGGCGAATCGGCCCTATCGTATCGCAGAGACGCCCGTCGTGGTGAGAGGATTTGCCCGCCCGGACCACTCTCAATAACGGATGGGTGAAGGCAAATCCAGCTTTCGGCGCGCCGTTGACGAAATGATCGTGGCCGCGGGAAACGACACAACCGACGCGTTGTGCCAGCTTTCCCGGGCTCAACAGGCCTTTGATGACGAGAGTCTGGCGTTACGCCAGCGCATGGCTACACTGGACAAGATTCCGGCGGATCAGCAGGCGGATGAAGACCTGGTCGAAACGGCTGTCCCCAGCCGTCTGCTGCATGTGCTGTGGCTGGCGATCGTGGCCGGAGCGATGGTGGCTTTCGCTGCTGGTTTCTGGATTGGGCGTTACGCACATTGAGCGCGCTATTATGACGCCATGCGGATTGCACGGCGTGGGTTTCTCTCAGTCGCAACCGGCGCCTTGGCAGGCGCCGCACAGGCTCCCTTGCGTTCCACCGCGGGCGATGCCAGCGAGCCGGATTGGACAGCCCGCCTGACGCTCACCGTTGGCCCTTCCAAGGCGGATATCGTAGGCTCGAACGAGAAGGCGTTACAGGCGGCCGTCGATGCCGTGGGGCGACAGGGCGGCGGCACGGTCCGCATATTGCCGGGCATTTATAAGCTGCGCAACGCCGTCTACCTGCAAAGCAAAGTGCGCATTCTGGGCAGCGGCGCCGACTCCGTGCTCATCAAGGAGCCCAGCTTCACGGCGGCGCTCGCCGAAGATTCCGACTGGTACGACCAGGAGATTACGGTGACCGACGCGCGCGGTCTCGCCGTCGGTGATGGCGTCTGCCTGCGCGCCAAGAATCCGAGCACCGGCGGCCCTGTCACGATCAAGCGCACGTTGGTGGCGCAGTCCGGCAACCGTTTCAAGCTGGACCGCGCGCTCCGCGACAACCTCTGGCTGGAGGGCAAGCCCACCGTTTCCACGCTGTTTCCGCTCTTCAGCGGCGAGAACCTCAACGACATTGTGATTGAGAACATCGCGCTCGACGGCAACGGCAAGAATAATGACAAGCTGGACGGCAATTTCGCCGGCTGCGTCTTTCTGCAGGACTGCTATAAAGTGGCGCTGCGGCGTGTGGAGGCCCGCAACTATCATGGCGATGGCCTGAGCTGGCAGATCTGCCACGACGTGACCGTGGAGGAGTGCTACACGCACGACCACACGGGACTCGGTTTCCATCCCGGTTCCGGCGCCCAACGCACCGTGTTGCGCCGCAACCGTTCACAGCGCAATGAGGTGGGCATCTTCTTCTGCTGGGGCGTGCGCTTCGGCTTCGCTATCGAGAACACGCTCGAAGAGAACCGCTTCGGCATCACCATTGGCCACCGTGACAACGACAACGTCGTTCGCGGCAACACCATCCGCGGCAGCAAGGAAGCGGGCATCGTCTTCCGGCCAGAGCCGGACGTTGCCAAGAGCGCCACGCGCAACCGCGTCGAAGCCAACGAGATCATCGACAGCGGCAATGAAACGGGCATCGCCATCGACGTGCAAGGCTTCACCACCGGCAATGAATTGACGTCGAACCGGCTGCGTGAAACGCGCGGCCCGGCCAAGCGCATCGGCATCCGCCTGGGCGCCAAGACGGGCGAGACGAAGCTCACCGCCAATCAGATCGAAGGCTTCGCCGTACCCACTGAAGACCTGCGTCCACGTTGACCGCCGTCAGGCCGGCCGGCGCCCGTGCACGTGGTACGGCACGTAGTAGCGCTTGTCATCGTCACGGGTGATCAGTTCAAACCCGCATCCGGTGAGAAACTCGCGCACGAAGGCCAGCGTGCGGAAATGTTCGCCCTCACCGCGCGCAGCGCGAAAGTCGTGCGCTGCGATGGTGCAGAAACGCGTCTGCTTAAGCGCCTCGCGGCAGCCCAACAGGGCCGTGCGCTCGGCGCCCTCGATGTTCATTTTCAGATAGTCGATCCGCGTGATCGAATGCCGCCGCGCCAGGGCGTCGAACGTGATGCCTTCCACTGGAAATGACGTCGGCGCGGGCGGCCCTTCGCGCACGAAATTCGATTCCCACACCGGCAGCGTCTCCACCTGCAACTGGCCCGGACGGTCCATGCACGCCAGATTGAGTGGCACGACATTTTCGAGCTTGTGCGTCTGGCAAAGGCCCTGCAACAGGCGGAACGAATCCGGGTGCGCCTCAATCGCCCACACCTTTCCGGCCGGACCGACGGCCCGCGAAAAAGCGTAGACGTCTTCGCCGTGTCCAGCGCCGATATCGACAATGACATCGCCCGTGTGCGGCTTATAGACGTGAAACCAGTAATCGTTAGCGTCGCGCAGGTACTTTTCCAGCAGTTGCGCGGGCGAAAGTGGTGGTTTAGGCGTCGACATGATCAGAGAAGAAATGGTCGATCGAGGCGCGCATCTGCGCCGACACACCGTCCGGCAACTGGCGCATCTCCTCGGGCGACAACGGCTTGAAATGCTTGGCCACGTTAACGTTGAAGTCGATGTGTTCAAGCTGCGGCATGCCCACCGTGGTGGCCGCCACGGGCAGCGTCATCGCGTAGCGCAGCAACATTTCAGGCGCGGCCTTGCCGAGCAGTTTTTCCTGCGCGAAAACCTTCATCGCCGTGAGCCCCATCTTCTTGCGTAGCGCCACCGGCATGGCCACGGCCTCGAAGCCGGACGCGCCGGTCATTCCCTGCCCGGCTTTGTTCGACGGCGCCGCATTGCCAATCTGCGCGATGTTCAGCGCCATTTGCGTGGAGTCGAGATCGTGGTGTTCAAGCAGCGTCTTCAGCACCTGCGGATTCTGGTGCGAGGTGACGCCGATGAAGCGCGCCATCTTCTGTTCCTTGGCCTTGAGCATCGCCTTCATCTGGCCATTCGGCGCCTCGATCTTAGCCAGATCGTCCTCGTTGCCAAGCGCATGGATGTGCATCAGGTCGACGTGATCCACACCCAGATTTTTCAGCGAGCGCTCGATAATCCGCATCGTGTCGTCATAGCTTCGGTCGCCACCGATCTTGGTAACCAAGAAGAAATTCTTCTTGTGGGTCTTGAGGAACTCGCCCACCCAGCGTTCGCTCTCCCCGTCGCCGTAGCTGGCGGCCGAATCGACATAATTTATGCCCGCGGCAAGCGCCCGTTCCAGCGCTGGCAGCCCTTTGTCCGGAGTCTTGTAGGCCAACCAGCGGCTGCCTGCGCCGAAGGCCAGCAGGCTGACCTTCTCCCCGGTCCGCCCCAGCGGGCGCATCGGCATGCCAGTAGCGGCATCCACCTCGGTAGCAACGGCGGCCATGGCCGCGGAAACGAGAAAACTACGCCGGGTAACGGACATACACGACTCCTTTGGCCAATATGCTAACAGTTTGCGGCAGACTATGCCGGGCTACTTATGTGCGCTTTCCTGGGGCTGCGGGGCATTCAGCTTCACCTCAATGGTGCGCTCGGCCTCGTTCACCTCGATCACCTTCCCGTAGGTCTGATAGCCCTTGGCGATTACCTGCAACAGCAATTCGCCCTGCGGCAACGGCGGCAGTTTGGCTACGCCTTCCTGGTTGGTCTTCAGCTCCCAGGTGGTGTTGGCATGTTTGGCCACCTTGGTGACGTTCTTGCCCCTGACGAAGCGGATGATCACACTGGCCCGCTCTATCGGACGATCGGTGTAGGTCTTCACCTCCACCCGCAATTTAGTCAGCGCCGTCTGCTCCGCCAGCGACATCGGAGCGCTCAGGCCAACGAGCACCAGCAGTGAAACAAGTGCGGTCCGCATACCTCGATTCTAAGCGATATCGGGGATCAGAAACCGGGTAGGACTTCCGAGCGCGCCCGCCGCATCCTCGGCCGCCAGATAGCCGCTGCGCACGGCGCCTTCCATCGTCGATGGCCAACCGGAGCGAGTCCAGTCGCCCGCTATCGAAAGATTAGCCCATGGCGTACCCGCCACCGGCCGCAGGTGTTCCAGTCCCGGCCGCGCCGAAAACGTGGCGCGCATCTCTTTCACCACATGCGCACGCTCCAACCGCGCCGCAGCAGCAGCCGGGAAAAAGCGCTTGAGCTCTCGCACCGCCAACTCGATCACTTCACCGCGCGGCATGGCCATCAGGTCGCGCGACGCGCTCACCACCAGCGCCAGGTGTCGTCCATCGTGCTTGTTGTAGACCCAATGAATTGGCGAGTCGAGCAGCGCTGCGTGCGGCAACGCCGTCACCGGCCGGTCGAACCACAAATGAATGCCCGTGATCGGAGAGCTTTCCATGAGCGCCGCGTCCAGCTTCAACTGCGGCAGCAGCGCAGCCGTCCGCACGGCCGGCAGTGCGGAGATGTAATGGTCTGCGGTGAATAGGCGCCCACCGGCGCGTATGCCGCAAAGCCTGCCGTTGTCGATGACAAATTCCGTCACCGGCGTCCGGAAAAGCACCTCCACATTCGCTGGCAGACGCTGATACAGCCGGCTGAGCGGCACGTCGGCGATGCCCATTTCGAAAGCGTCCCGCGCAGCCAGGAAGCCGAGCCAGAACACCTGGAAGCCGTGTGCGGCGGACATGCGGTCCAACTCTTCGTTGATGGCGCTGACCAGCACGGGCCGCCAGAAATGCTGGATGGCGCCGCACGTCTGACGTTGCTGGATCAGCCAATCGGCCATCGTGATCTCATCGAGATCCTTGCGCCGGCGCTCACGCCGCAGCGCCAGCATCGCGCGCGCAACGCTGAGCTTGTCGGCCAGCGCAAGAAAGCGCAACTTTAGAAACGAGCCGGCCATGTGCAGCGGAGCCGGCAGCATGCCGCGGCGCAACCGGGACCGCCGCCCGCCCGGCTCAATGTAATTGAACTCACCGTGGAAATGAATGTGTCCGCCGGCTCCAAGGCGCCGGTAAAAGTCCTGCAAGTTGACGCAGCAGCGCAGCAGGATATGCTGGCAGTTGTCGATTTCCTCGCCCTGATAGTCGTAAGAGCAGGCGCGTCCGCCAGCGTAAGGACGGAATTCGAGGATTGTGGCTCGATGGCCTGCACCTGCCAGTGCGGCCGCCGCGCTCATGCCGGCCAGCCCGGCGCCGGCAATCAGAACCTGCGCCACGTCAGGCGCGCGACGGGACGCGCGAACGCTTTCCGCCGCCTCCGTTCGAGTCCCAATGCCAGGCCAGCCATGCGCAGATCAAGAGGAACGCGAGGTAGATCAGATCGGAGAGGTCCATGGGCAAATCCCAGTATGCGGGTTGAACTCCCCGTCGCACAATGGCGCTGCGGTTCCAGGACCCGGGCTGCCAGCGCCCGGGTCCCGTTGGTACTGCCTACTCGTCTTCTTCGACTTCGCCGGTGGCGGCAGCCTTGTAAGCTGCAA
>CAYZIX010000223.1:0-5622 GCA_964478395.1 uncultured Candidatus Solibacter sp. | reverse complement strand
TGTAGCTCAGCCCGTTTTCGGCCAGCGCCGCAGCCTTCCGGGCGTCCAGCTTGAACTCGATCTTGTCGGTCAGGCTGTCCAGCGGCTTGCCGTCGGCGTCGTACTGGAACACGCCCACCGTGCAGCGTACGCCGAAGCCGCCGGAGGCCGGCTCCATCAGCTCTGCGGTATCGATCCGCGCCAGCACCTTGCCGCCCTCCAGCTTGGCGTCGATGCCCACCACGCCAGAGTCGAGCACGGCACTGGCCGCAGCCCGGATCTCGGCCAGTTCGTCAGCCTTGGCCAGGGACTGCTGATCCACGGCGTAGTAGCCGCGCCGGTGGCTGGCCGTCAGTTCCGGCCGTTTCATCTTCACGCTGATGGTGTGGTAGCGCCCGTCGGCCTCGCCGCTAGCGGCGTAGTAAGCCAGGCTATAGCTATGCTGCGCGTCCTCGCCGACCTTGCGCAACGCCCCCTGGATGTCGTTTTCGTTCGTGAAGGCGCGCCCGCCGGTGGCCTCGGCCAGCCTCCGCATCATCGCGGCCGCTTCGTTGCCGAGCACGTCGGTATCAAGCGGAGAAGACTTCGCCACGTCGGACGAGCGGCGCGGCAGCAAACCACGCGGGTCCATAGGATAGACCGCCACGTTGGCATTCGAGAAGGCACGCTCGACGCGGGTGAATTCGGCGTTGTAGTTGTGCCGCGCCTCCCGATCCACCCACTTGTAGCGGTATTTGGGCATATTCGGTTCGGGCGGCAGCTGTTCGCCCAGCACCATCGGAATTCCGCTCGTAATCCAGACGAGCGACTTCACGCCCGGCCCGGCGCCTAAGTGACCGGCCACGTTCGCCAGTGCCTCCAGCGTCGTGTCGATGCGGTGCATGTCCTGAAAACCCTTCTCCTTAACGGCCGTGTCATGACCCAACTCGGCCGACTCGGGAATCAGGTCGACGAACATACCCGCCGACGAGGCGTTGCTCTCCGGCTGATCCAGCTTCTTCAGCAGCGCCGCCGCGTTCGACGTGAATTCGTGCGACACCCGCAGTTTGTCGCGCAACGAATAGAGCGCAATCCGTTCGTTCGGATTCGCCGTCCGCAGGAACTTGCGCAACTGTTCGCGCGCTGCGCCGGCGTCGCGCCAGTTGGTGTTGAGCGAATCGACCAGAATCGCAATCACGCCCTGCCGCCCAGTGCCCCCCACCAAGCGGTTCGACGCCATGCCCGGCTCGAGCGCACCCAACTTCGAGACGCTGACCGGCGTCGCGCTGAAAAAGCCAATCGTCTGGCGCTTGCCGTCCTCCAAAACAAGGAAGTCGTCTTTTGTCAGCCCGCTCACCGGCTGGCCCGCCTTGTCGCGGACAATCACCTCCACCTGAATCAGGCGCGTAGTAGAACGCAGCACCACCTCCGGCTGGGCCCGAGTCTGAAGCGGAAGCAGCACACATCCGAGAATGAGTCCCCAACCCCTGCGTGTGGACATCCGAATACTCCGAGACATCTCCGCGCCACACTCCGGGCACGGGCCTGCACACGCCCTCCCCATGGCCTCCTCGTCGAGGCATATCAACCAGACTATATTGGCCCAAATCAGTTTGCGGAAGAGCTTCCGCGATGGCGTCCCTGGTGTCTCTCACCAACTCACCAGAGCGATTCGGCTCAATAGACGCAGGCATTTAGCGGCAGGGTACAGGATCTTTCATAATTTCAGAACCTGATTATCCGATACAGACTTTCGCCTGATACGAACCTCAATCGATGCGTAGTTCGCATTCGCTGCGCCCAATCGCCGCACCGGGCATCTTACAATTAGAGTAGGGCGCGATATGGTTCTTGTGGCACTTTGTGCCTGAAGCGCCCAGACAACTATGTGAGCCGGCATCGGAGGCCGGACGAGGCGAGACGCGCGGAGGCTGCGGAGGCTTATGTTCGAACGATATACCGAGAAGGCGAGGCGGGTGATCTTCTTCGCCCGTTACGAGGCAAGCCAGTTCGGCAGTCCTTACATTGAGACCGAACACCTGCTGCTGGGCCTGTTGCGGGAAGACAAGGCGCTGGCCAACCGTTTCCTGCGTTCGCAGGCTAACATCGAGTCCATCCGTAAGCAGATCGAGGCGCAGACCACGGCACGCGAGAAGGTTTCCACCAGCGTTGACCTGCCACTCAGCACAGAGTGCAAGCGCGTGCTGGCCTATGCGGCGGAGGAAGCCGAACGTTTGGGCCACAAGCACATCGGCACTGAGCACCTGCTGCTCGGTCTGCTGCGCGAAGAGAAATGTTTTGCATCGGAAATCCTGCAGGAGCGCGGGCTGCGGCTGACGCAGGTGCGCGACGATATCGCGCGCGCCACGTCGGAAAAGACAACCACCAGCCGTCCGAAGGAATCCTCCCTGCTCGGCGAGTTCAGCCGCGACCTGACACAGCTGGCAACCGACGGCACGATGGATCCGTTGATCGGCCGCGACTATGAGCTCGAACGTGTCATCCAGATTCTATGCCGCCGCACGAAAAACAACCCGGTGCTGATCGGCGAGCCAGGCGTGGGCAAAACGGCCATCGTCGAAGGTCTGGCGCAGAAGATCGCCGAAGGCGATGTGCCCAGTTTTCTGGCTGATAAACGCATTCTGGCGTTGGATCTGAGCCTGATTGTCGCCGGCACGAAGTACCGTGGCCAGTTCGAGGAGCGGCTCAAAACGATCATGAAGGAGCTGATGGAGAACCAGAACGCCATCATCTTCATCGACGAGTTGCATACGTTGGTAGGCGCGGGCTCGGCTGAAGGCTCGCTCGACGCCGCCAATATTCTCAAGCCGGCTTTGAGCCGCGGTGAAGTGCAGTGTATCGGCGCCACTACGCCAGGTGAATATCGAAAGTCGATTGAGAAGGACCGCTCGCTGGAGCGCCGCTTCCAGGCAGTGAAGGTGGCTCCGCCGTCAGAGGCCGACGCCTGCCGCGTCCTGTTCGGCATCAAGGAACGCTACGAAAAGTTCCACGCCGTGGCCTACACCGATGAAGCCATCGAGACGGCCGTTTACGCCAGTTCGCGCTTCATTCCGGACCGCTTTCTGCCTGACAAGGCCATCGACCTGATTGACGAGGCCGGCGCACGCGTCAAGCTCCGCCAGACCACGCTGCCACCTGAGATCAGCGAGGTGCAGAAGCGTATCAAGTTCACCGTGCATCGCATGGAAACGGCCATCGCTAATCACGAGTTTGAAAAGGCCCGTTTCTACAGTGATGAGGAGCGTAAGGAGCGCGAAAACCTTCGCCAGTTGCGCGAAAAGTACAACCTGGACGAAGGCACCTCCGGCGTCGTCGGCAAGGACGACATCGAAGATGTGGTGGCGCGCTGGACCGGTGTTCCGATGACCGCCATCCGCGAGGAAGAGGTGGCCAAGCTCATCCGCATTGAGGAAGAGCTCCACAAGCGTGTCATCAGCCAGGAAAAGGCCATCAACGCGCTGGCGCGCGCCATCCGGCGCTCACGCGCGGGCCTGAAATCGCCCAAGCGCCCGGCCGGCAGCTTCCTGTTCCTGGGCCCGACCGGCGTCGGCAAAACCGAAGTCGCCCGCGCCCTGGCCGAGTTCCTTTTCGGCAGCGAGAAGTCGCTGATTCGCTTCGACATGTCGGAGTTCATGGAAAAGCACTCGGTGTCGAAGCTGATTGGTTCGCCTCCCGGCTACGTCGGCTATGAGGAGGGCGGCCAGCTCACCGAGCGCGTCAAGCGCAACCCGTATTCGATCATTCTGCTCGATGAAATCGAGAAGGCGCACCCGGATGTTTACAACATCCTGTTGCAGGTTTTTGAAGACGGACAATTGACCGACGGCGTCGGTAATACGGTCGATTTCAAGAACACCATCATCATCATGACGTCGAATCTGGGTGCGCGTTACCTGGACAAGAAGGGCCAGCTCGGCTTCTCCGCGCAACAGGACGCAGGCATTCCCCACAAGGTGGAGGAAATGGTCCAGGCCGAGGTGAAGAAGGCGTTCAACCCTGAATTCCTGAACCGCCTGGACGAAGTGATTCTGTTCACTTCGCTCGCCGAAGAGGATCTGCTCAAGATCATCGACCTGATGGTGGGCCAGATCAACACCAATCTGGTCGCAAAGCAGATCAAAATCCGGCTGACGCCGGAGGCCTCGAAGTACATCCTGGACAAGACCTGCTCGGACCGCAGCTACGGCGCCCGCCCGCTGCGCCGCGCCTTGCAGAAGTACATCGAGGATCCGCTCTCGGAAGCGCTCATTCAGGGTTCGCTGGTGCGCCCGGCCGAATACGAGGTTTACCTCGGCGAGACCGGCATCTTCTGCCGCCGTACCGACGGTGAAGGTGAAGTGGCCACGGTCGGCGCGGGCGTCTCGGGCAGCGAGGCGATTTCGCTCTACCCGTTCTAAATCACGCCTATTTTCACGTTCAAGCCCGCCCTTCAGGGCGGGCTTTTTGCGGCAGTCGCGCTCTGGTAGAGTGGAGTGCGAGGATTGTGCGTCGATGTCTGTGCCATTAGCGCGTACTTTGTTGTTATTCATTGCCTGCTGGACTCTATCGGCTCAAACTTCTCCGCCATCTTTCCAGCCGATTGGCACTGAATTCAGCGCAGCTCAGTCGCCCATCCGCATTGCAGCCACTTGCAACGCGAAGGTACCGTTCAGTGAGTTTCAGTTTTCTCCAACCGAAAACATCCTCACCCTAGAGATTTTTGCCGACACGGACTGTACCTGGACAGCGGTGAGCGGCGATCCGTCGTGGTTGACTGTTACCTCGGGCGGTAGTTACACGGGCAACGCAAATGTCACCTTCGCCACCACGTCTAACACCGGTTCCACTGAACGCCGCACGACGCTGACTTTTGCGGGCGTCTCCTTCACCATCGTCCAGGCAGCCGTGCAGACCTCCGGTTGCGTAGGGATCACGTACCAGTCCCTAGCGAAGAGCGTTGACGCCAACGGCGGCTGGTACGGTTTTAGTTTTACTCTGCCTTTGGGATGTGCCTGGACAGCTGTCGTCAGCGCTCCGTCATGGCTGTCCATCAGCCCGGCCAGTCTCTCCTCCGGTTGGGGCTCCTACTCGGTCGATGTCGCCGTCGCCGTCAACAACGGCACCACACCACGAACGGGGGGCCTATCGGTTGCAGGCCTCACCTTCGCCATAAACCAGTCCGGCGCCAGCGCAACGCCCCACTGCGATGCCACGTTGTCTGGTCCCTCCACGGCTCTTTTCAGTACCGGAGGTGACTCCACCGTATGGGTCACAATCGACGCGGGATGCAGTTGGACTGCCGTCAGCAATTCCGATTGGTTGACCATCACCTCGGGCGCAAGTGGTGTCGGCCGCGGTGCTGTCAATTTTCACGCAGCGCCCAATAGCGGCGTCGCCCGAACCGGCACACTCACCATTGCTAGCAAGACGGTTTCCATCCTCCAGTGGGAAACCAATGCCTGTAACCCCGAGCTAGACACATACGAGATCAACCTGCGTCCTGAAGGTGGTGCGGGCAACATCGGACTGACGCTTCCGTCGCATTGCCATTGGACGGCCAGCAGTAGCGATCTGAGCTGGCTGACGATCAACTCGTACAAATCCGGGTACGGCAGCGCGACCATTGTCTACAACG
Source organism: uncultured Candidatus Solibacter sp. (assembly GCA_964478395.1). Lineage (GTDB taxonomy): Bacteria > Acidobacteriota > Terriglobia > Bryobacterales > Bryobacteraceae > Paludibaculum. The sequence goes on along the minus strand of CAYZIX010000223.1, from coordinate 29 downwards.
CCTCGGCCAACAGCGGTGCGGCGCGCTCC
>CAYZIX010000222.1:0-5712 GCA_964478395.1 uncultured Candidatus Solibacter sp. | reverse complement strand
GCGTCTGGAATCACACCGCCGGTCGGGTTGGCGGGCGAGTTCAGGATGACCAGCAGCGTGCGGTCGTTCAACTTCGACTTGAACAGGTCTAGGTCGAAGCTAAAGCCGCGGCTCTCAATCAGCGGCATCGGCACGGGTGTGGCGCCCGAAAAGCGGATCATCGACTCGTAGATCGGGAACGACGGGTTCGGGTAGATCACTTCGTCGCCGGCCTCGCACAGCGCCAGGATCGGGAAGAAGATGATAGGCTTGCCGCCCGGCGTGACGCATACCCGCTCCGGCCCCACCTGGATGCCCCGGCTGCTGGAGATGTACTCGGCAATGGCCTCGCGCAGTTCCGGTAAGCCCTGCGTCGGGCCATAGTGGGTCCAGCCATCGTCCAGAGCCTGCTTGGCGGCGTCAATAATATGTTGGGGCGTGGCAAAATCGGGTTCGCCGATCTCCAGGTGGACGACGTTGTGGCCCTGCGCCTCCAGAGCGCGGGCCCGCACCAGGACTTCGAACGCGGTTTCGGTTCCGATCCGCGACATTGCGGAAGTGAGTTTCATAGCTGAACCTTTCTGGTAAGGAAGGGGTTGAGAATACTTAAGATGGCCACGGTAGCGGCGCTTCTCATACAATCACAGCATAGCGCCGGACAAACGGTTTGCACGGTTCGCCACCCTGGCGCGTCATCTCTGGTAGCGGACCCATGTGGACTCTTGCTCCAGCGCGACATGCTCAGGCGGCTACGGCCGCCGTGGCGGTGGACTGGATCGCGACCATGAACGAACCGCGGCCTCAAACCGATGCGCCTGCCGGCGATCTGGCTTGGCGGGCAAAGCAGGAAGAGTTCGTTCAGGCCCACATGCGGCGCGTCTTCCTGATTGTCTATCGCATTGTGGGCAACGTGGCCGATGCGCAGGACGTCACCCAGGAGGCCTTCATTAAGGCCCTGCAGCGCCAGGAGCAGTTGAAGGATCTGGACAAGGCCGCACACTGGCTGTCGCGCATCGCCACCAACGCCGCTCTCGACTTTTTGCGCCGCCGGGGCCGCGCCCGGCTCACCGGTTTGGACGAAATTGTCGATCCGCCCCGGGTGGAGGAAGAACAGGGTCCGGAGGCGCAACTACTGCACTCTGAACGCCATAGCCGCCTGAGCCAGGCGCTCGGCCGGCTGACGGACCGCGAACGCGCCGCGCTGATTTTGCGCGACGTCGAAGACCTGCCTGCCGAGGAAGTGGCCCGCCGGCTGAACTGCGGCAAGGCGACCGTGCGGTCGCACATCGCCAATGCGCGCATCAAGTTGCGCCGCTTTCTGGAGAAGCGGGCGTCATGAAACAGCATCCATCCATCCGGCTCTTGGCGCTCGACGCTGGCGGCGATCTGCCGTTGTGGCGGCGCTTGGCTGTCCGTCTGCACCTGTTGGGCTGTCCGGCGTGTGCGGCCGAACGCCGCGCGCTGGCCGATGCGCGCGCCAAACTGCGCGCCGGTGCCGATGAAATGCCCAAGGGGCTCGACTGGGAGCGCCTGGCTGGTGAGATGAAGGCCAACATCCGGCTCGGTTTGGCGGCGGGCTCGATCGTTGACGAGCGGGCGGTAGCGCCCAGGCCGGAGGCCTTTGGTTGGCGGCTGGCCGTGGTGGCCGGCTCGATGGCCTTTGTCATGCTCACCGGCTGGGTGTTGCAGACACCGCCACGTCCGGTGGCGCAGAACGTGGTTTTTGAAACTCGCCCCGACGGGTTGGCGCTGCGCCAGCGCGGATCGACGCTCACGCTGCTGCAACCCGAACAGGAAGTGGTCGCCACCACCGTCAGTTGGGACGGCGGCGCGCGGTCGAGTTTTGTCGATACTGAAACGGGTCAGGTGACCATTCACAATGTCATTGCGCAATAAACTCGCCGCCGCAGCTCTGGCCGTGGCCTGGGCCGGCTGGGCCTGTGCGCAGACCAACGACCCCAAAAATCTGTTCCGCGTCAACCTGCCGGCGGGTTCGCCGGTGACGCTGGTTTCGGCGGACTGGGGTCAGTCCAACGCCGTAGCGCGCGGTGGCGCTTTACAGGTGGATTTGCGCTCCACGCTGATCTTTCGCAACTCCAGCCCGGCCGTTATTCGCGGCATCTCGCTGCTGGTGCTGGCTCAGGAAGTCACGCCCGGCGGCAAGGGTTCCGTCACCGTGCCCAGCCTGGACGTGCAGCCCGGCGAAACGGTACCCATTCACGTCGATCTGCGCCTGATGCGGCCGTTGGCGACACAATCCGGCGCGCTGGTGGAAGTGGCGCTGGACGGCGTGCTGTTTGGCGACCTCACCTTTTATGGCCCCAACCGGCTAAACGCCCGGCGCGCCATGCTGGCTTGGGAGATGGAGGCACGCCGGGACCGTAAGGCTCTGCTGGCGGCGCTCGAAAGCGGTGGCGAGGAGGCCCTGCGGGGGCGTCTGCTGGCCGCAATGGCCCGCCAGGATGCGCAGCCACAACTGGCCATGCAGGTGGGCCGCACGCTGCCAGCCACTAACCTGCAACCAGAGCGCACGGTGAGTCTGGCTTTCCTGCACGTGCCGGCGGCGCCCGTTGAGCTGGTCTCCGGCGATGCCCGTTTGGCCGGCGTGGAAGCGCGCGCGCCGCGTATCGAGATTCAAAACCGCTCCCGCAAGCCCATCCGCTATATCGAGCTGGGCTGGCTCATTCAAGACGCCCAGGGCCGTGAAACGGCCGCCGGCGTGCTGCCGGCTGACGTGGCGCTGGCGCCCGGGGCGCGCTCCACGGTGCGCAAGGACAACACGCTGAAGTTCGCGCGGCCGGCCAATGCCATCACGGTGTATCCGGCCATGGTGGAATACTCCGACGGCGAGCTGTGGGTGCCGCCCAGCGAGGCGTTGCGCGACCCGCGCCTGCCGGCCTCGGGCGAGACGCTACGGCTGGCCGGGCTGTACCGGCGCAAGGGCTTGGGCGCGGTGGTCCAGACGCTGCGCGCGATGCGTTAAGATCGAGAGCGATGGACTCCGCGCAGTTGATTGGCCGCGCTCCGGCGCGTCTCTCGTCCGCTGAACTCGCCTGCCTGTCCGGCCGGTGGGTGGCGCTTGAAATCTATACCCCCGAGACCGTTCCGCTGAAACGCATCGCTTCAATCGGCGCCAGCGCAGCCGATTGCATGACGGCGCTGGCCAGCTCCGGTCACGATCCACGCCAATTCGAATACATGCTGTTTCAGTGATAGGCGTCATGGCTTGGCTGAATACTGGGGCGCCTGAGGGATGGCGGCGCCGTCGGAGCGGGGGTCGGCGCCGGCGAAATTGACGCCGCGCGCGGCGTCGCGCATCACGGCCTCGCCCTGGCCGACAGTGAAACTGAGCGGCGGCAAGAGCTGAATCTTGTGGCCGCGGCGGGCAAGATCCGAGCGCACGGACTCCGGCACGCGCGACTCCATTTCCACATCGACGCCATCGAAGGTCTGCTTGGTGAAGCGAGGCGCTTCCAGTGCGGACTGCACGTTCAAGCCAAAATCGACCACGTTCGCGACAAACTGGGCATGCGCCTGGGCCTGGTTCCAGCCGCCCATGATGCCGAAGCCGATGCTGATGTCACCCTTGCGCATGAAGGCCGGAATGATGGTGTGCAGCGGGCGCTTACGTCCGGCCAGAGAGTTGGGTTTGCCGGGTTCAAGATCGAAACCCGCGCCGCGATTGTGCAGCGAGAAGCCCGTGCCGGGAGCGACCATGCCGGTGCCGTAGCCGCCGTAGTTGGACTGGATCAACGAGACGATGTTGCCGTCCTTGTCGATGGTGGAGAGATAGATGGTCTCGCTGCCGCGCGCGGCCAGTCTGGCCGTCACTTCGGAAGGCAGGACTTTGCCGGCGGCCTGATCCATGCTGATGAGCGCGGCGCGTTTGGCGGCCAGTTCCTTGCTGAGCAGCTCCGCGACGGGCACGGTGGTGAAGCGTGGATCGCCCACAAAATGTGCCATGTCAGCATAAGCGAGCTTCTTGGCCTCGATCATGACGTGCAGCGCGGCGGCGGAGTTGTGGCCGTAGCCGGACAGCGGGAAACGCTCCATGATGTTGAGCATGGAGAGCGCCGCCAAGCCCTGGCCGTTGGGCGGCAGTTCATAGACGGTCCAGCCGCGATAGGTGGTGGAGATGGGCTCCACCCACTCGGGTTCAAATTCAGCGAAGTCCGCTCCAGTGTGGAAGCCGCCCTGGGATTGGAGGAAGCTCACCAGCCGGGCGGCGAGTTCGCCCTTATAGAAGGCATCACGGCCGTGAGTGGCGATTTCGCGTAGCGATGCGGCCAGCGCGGGGTTGGCAAACGTATCACCAATGGCCGGGCGCTGGCCGTTGGGCATGAACGTCTCTTTCCAGCCGGGCTGCTGCATGAATTTTTGGCTGACCCAATAGTGCGAACTCCACTCCGGCATCTCAAAGCCATGTTCAGCAAAATAGATGGCCGGGGCGAGCAGCGTGGAGAAGGGGAGCGTGCCGAAACGGGTGCGCAGCGCGTCCCAGCCGGCGACGCAGCCGGGAACGTCAATGGTGTGGACGCCAATCGGATTGAGTTTCGTGACGCCGCGCGCCTTGAGCGCATCGATGGTGAGCCCGCGCGGCGTCCAGCCGCTGGAGTTCAGCCCGTAGAGCTTGCCGGTCTTGGCCTCGTACACGACGGCGAAGAGGTCGCCGCCGATGCCGTTGACGTAGGGCTCCGTGACGCCCATGACGGCGTTGGCGGCGATGGCCGCATCGACGGCGTTGCCGCCGGCTTCGAGGACTTTCGCACCGGCCTGCGCGGCCAGGAACTGCGGCGCGGCAACAATGCCGAGCTTCGTCACCACCATGGAGCGGGCCTGCTCCGGGCTTGATTTGAAAGTCTGGCCGGACGCTGTGACGGCGAAGGCGGCGGACAGGACGAACGGGCTGATCTTCATGAGACGGCTCCCTCTCTGGTTTCAGTTATACAACGGCGGCAAACCTTCTCGGGTTAGGCGGACGAACGGGTGCGATGAAATGCCGCGAAATCAGCCGGTTATGGAGAAGAAACGGGCGGCAGAGGCTCGGGACCCTCCAGCGCGAAAAACTGGTGTTAACTCGTTGTTTATCAGTTGGTTGGGCCTGGTTCTCAGGGTGAATAAAATTGATTTTCCGAAAGAAGGCCCGGGACGCGGCGCGGCGGGGGCGTTGAGGGGCTGACGGAGAGTTGAAGAGTCGCCGGAGCATAGAGATTCACCTAGCGAAGAATTCTGGTACAGGCGAAAACCGAGCCGGGCGGAGATCTTCGGAAGTGGCTGAAAATGTGACGAATTTTGTAGGGCGAAGAGCTGTGATTAGCGGTGGGGCTGGCGGCGGGAGCGTTTGGGCCTGTCGGTGAGGGCTCATGTGAGCCTTGAAAGTGCCAACCGGTCGTTTCAGGCTGACCAGTTTGCTATTTGGCATCACACCCTAGGCGAGGATACGAGTGCCAGCGTCGTCGAGACTCTGGCGAGCAGGCGGAGGTAGGTGGAGCGATCGGAGTCTATGAAGAAGATGCGCTGGCGGTTGGTGCCGCGCTGGGTGATGTGATAGGCTTGCCCGGGCAGGACACAGCGCTGATTTCTTGGCATTCCGAACGAATAGTGGGGTTAAAACCCAGAAAGTCTCCAAAGTGGCAGAGCCGTCTGCTGATTTCATGAAAAATGCGATGCGGTCGTGTCAGGCAGTTCACATGAGCCGAGGGCACACCGTGAGGGATGAAAATCGTAAGGAGC
>CAYZIX010000221.1:0-5737 GCA_964478395.1 uncultured Candidatus Solibacter sp. | reverse complement strand
AAGCCGCCCTGAACCAGGACAGTGAGGTCGCCACGCTGGTGAGCGACATCGACACGCTCTTCGAACTCGGCCGCGAGGGCGAAGATGTCTCGGCTGAACTCGGCAACGAAATTGCCAAGCTGCGCCATCTGCTGGAGCATCTCGAGACACAGATGCTACTGTCCGGCGAAAACGACCGTTGCGGCGCCATTCTCACCATTCACCCCGGCGCCGGCGGCACCGAAAGCCAGGACTGGGCCGAGATGCTGCTGCGCATGTACTTGCGTTGGGCTGAACGGAACAACTTCGCCGCCGCCGTGACCGACCGCCTGGAAGGTGAAGGCGCCGGCATCAAAAGCGCCACTGTGGAAATTGACGCCGAGGGCGTCTTCGGCCTGATGCAGAGCGAAATCGGCGTGCACCGCCTGGTACGTATCTCGCCGTTTGATGCCAACGCCCGCCGCCACACCTCCTTCGCGAGCGTCTTCGTCATCCCGCTGATCGACGACGACGTCAAAATCGAAATCAAGCCCGAGGATCTGCGCATCGACGTCTTCCGTGCCTCTGGAGCCGGCGGCCAGCACGTCAACCGCACTGAGTCCGCCGTGCGCTTCACGCACCTGCCCACCGGCATCGTCGTGCAGTGCCAGAACGAACGCAGCCAGCACAAGAACCGCGCCGCCGCCATGAAACAATTGCGCGCGCGTTTGTTTGAACACGAGATGGAGAAGCGCCGCGTCGAAGAGCGCAAGCTGGAGGATTCGAAGGCCGACATTAACTTCGGCAGTCAGATCCGCAGCTACGTCCTGGCGCCCTACCGCATGATCAAGGACCTGCGCACACGCTTCTCGGTCGGCGACGTCGATCGTGTGTTGGATGGCGATCTCGAAGAGTTCATCCACGCTTATTTGGTATGGAAGAAGACCGGCAAGATCTTCTCGGAAGGCAAAGACGACCTGGAATGATCAAGCGTGCCGCTGAACTGATCCGTGCCGGGCGCCTAGTAGCGTTTCCCACCGAGACGGTTTATGGATTGGGAGCCAATGCGCTGGATGAAACGGCTATCCGCCGGGTCTTTGCGGCCAAGCGTCGCCCCTTCGATGACCCGCTGATCGTCCACGTTTCGAGCATTGAGATGGCACGTTCACTCGTGCGCATCTGGCCGCGCGAGGCGCAACTACTGGCCGAGCGCCACTGGCCCGGCCCACTCACACTGGTCCTTCTGAAGCAGCCTGTGATTCCCGATGCCGCCACGGCCGGCCTTGGCACCGTAGGCATCCGCATGCCCGCGCATCCTATTACGCTCGCATTGATCGAGATGAGCGGCGTGCCGATTGTCGGCCCCAGCGCCAACCGTTTCACCGAACTATCGCCCACCACGGCACAGCACGTGCGCGACTCGCTTGGCGACGCCGTGGATATGATTCTCGACGGCGGCTCGACTCCGGTGGGCATCGAGTCCACGGTGTTGAGCCTTGCCACACCGCGCCCGGTGCTGTTTCGCCCAGGTATGATCACACGCGAGGAGATCGAAGAACTCATCGGCCCTATAGACGTTGCGGGCACGCCCCAGGCCGGTCCACAGGCCTCACCGGGAATGCACAAGCGCCACTACAGCCCGCACACGCGACTCTTGCTGTTGAAATCTAAGACGCCCACACCTGCCGGCAATGGCGTGCGCCTCGCCGCCGGCAATGGCATGCCGGCCGACGCGTGTCACTTCGCCGCCGCGCTCTACGCAAAGCTGCACGAACTCGATCAGCGTGGGCTCGATTGGATTGCGATAGACGAGCCTCCCGATCTGCCGGCCTGGGCGGGCATCCGCGACCGCCTGCGCCGCGCCGCCGCTCCACCCGCATGACGCCCCACGCCGAACCGCTGCTCGCCAACGTCTTCGGCTACACCGCCGGCGCGGTGGTCTTCGGTATCTTTCTGATCCTTTTGCTGCGCGACCGCGCCGGCCGACGCCTGCCTGGCGCCTCGCTCACTGTGGCTGCCGCTGCCGTGGCATTTCTTTGGAACGCGGGCGCGCTGGCCCTGATGGCGTTCGATTCCACGCTGCTGCTGCTCGCCACCACTGCGGCCATGAGCCTGTTGCCGGCTCTGCTGCTGGATCTCCTTCTCGACACGCGCTTCCGTCCGCTGGCCTGGTGCGGTTACGCGCTCAGCGTCGCGGCCATGCTATTGCACGCCAGCGAGCGATTCCTGCCCGGTGACGAAATCCATCGCCGCACGCTCCAGGCAACTGCCGCAGGCTTCGCGCTGCTCACCGTCGCAAGCATTGCCGTGCTGCGCCGCCGTGGCCTCGATTGGCGCCGCGCCGCCGCCGCCATGGCGCTACTGCTGTTCGCGCTCTCGTTCACGCACCTGCATGGTGAAGGCGCTGAGCACGCCTGGCTATTCGAACTGGCTGTCCACCACGCCGGTGTACCGCTGGCCTTGCTCGTCCTAATGCAGGACTACCGCTTTGTCCTGCTCGACGCTTTCCTGCGCTTCCTCGCCAGCATTCTGCTGGCGGCCCTTTGTACGTGGGGCGCAGCCGAATTCGCACACCGTGCCGGCTGGGTGGACTACACACGCCTCTCCAGTTCACGCATCGCGTTGATGGCGGTTTCCACCTGCGCCGCGCTGGTGCTGTTCGCGCTGTTGCGTAGCCTGGTGCAACATGCACTCACGCGCCTGGTGCTGCACCGTGGAGATGTCGAGCCGCTCATCGCGCGCCTGCGCCGCCAGATGGTTACAGATGAACCGTCCTACCTCGAATGGGCCGCCAACCAGGTGGCTGCCTTTTTTGCCGCTACGCGCGAGCCCGGCTCCAGCACACTGCCCTTCGCGCTAGGCCGCCGCGCCGGGGGCCGCGCCTACCTGAGCGAAGACCGCGCCGTGCTGACGCGGCTTGAAGCCGTAGTCAACGAGCGGATGGAACAATTCCGCCAGGAACATTCGCGCCGCCTGCTGCGCGAAGCTGAGTTGCGCGCCCTGCAAGCGCAGATTCATCCACATTTCCTTTTCAACGCCCTCAATGCCCTTTATGGCAGCATTCCCAAACAGGCCGCTGGAGCGCGCCGCACGGTGCTGAACCTGGCCGACATCTTCCGCTATTTTCTCGATACCGGCCGGCCCGCTATCGCACTGGAGCGCGAAATCGCTATCGTTCGCGCCTATCTGGAAATCGAGGCCCTGCGCTTGGGCGACAAGCTCCATTCCGAAATCGACGTCGATCCGCGCGCCAGTTCCGTTCTCATTCCGGCGCTGTCCGTTCAGCCGCTGGTGGAAAACGCGGTCCGCCACGGCGTTGCTCCGCTGCCCGCCGGCGGCACGGTTCGCGTCATCGTGCGTCTCGACAACAATCAGCTCGATGTCCGCGTCCGCGACACCGGCCCCGGCTTCAGCGGCAAGAAAAGCGAGGGGGTCGGCTTGGAAAATGTCCGTGAGCGCCTGCGCCTGCGCTACGGCGCCGCCGCGCGTGTTGAAGTGGAAAGGTGTGGCGCGGAAACCGTGGTAGGTTTCCGGCTCCCGGTAACCGCCGATGAAAGTGCTGATCGTTGACGACGAGCCCATCGCCCGCCAAGTGCTGGCCGAGATGCTCGAAGAGCTGCCCGGCGTCGAACTGGCCGGTCAGGCGGCCAACGCGACCGCCGCGCTGGAGCTGATCGCCGCCGCGCGCCCTGATGTTGTGTTGCTTGACATCCAGATGCCCGGCCTGGACGGCATCGAACTTGCCCGCCGCCTGCGCGGACCTGCCGCACCCGTCATCATTTACGTCACCGCGCATCCGGCTCACGCCGTCGATGCGTTCGACGCGGGCGCAACGGATTACTTGCTGAAACCCGTCCGCCCGGAACGCCTGCGCGAGGCGCTCCACCGCGCCCGCCAGCGCATGGCCCCACAACCGGCGCCCACCGCTGAAACACGCCGCCTCACCGGCCGCTTGGGTGCCGACCTTGTGCTCGTCAGCGTCGACGATATCATCGCCTTTCAGGCCGCCGGCGACTTCTGTTGGATTGTCACAGCCTCAGCGCGCCTGGAATGCTCACACACGCTGAAAGAGCTGGAACAACGCTTCCCGCCACCGCGCTTCCGTCGCGTGCATCGCTCCACCATCATCAATACGGATCACATCCGCCGCATCTCGCCGCTCTCTTCCAAGCGTTTTCTGCTGCGGCTGTCCAACGGCCTGGAAACCGTCGTCAGTAAGCGCCAGGCCGGCCTTATCCGCGACGCTACCAACTGGTAGCCAACGCCGCGAACTCCCGCCAGCGCGCATCCAGCTCTTCGGCGCCGGGTGCACCCGCATGCACGTACACGCCGTAGCGCAGTCGCAGGCCGTGGCCTTTTTCGATCACTGTGGACCGTTCCGGTGGCAACATCGCGCCCATCCAGCCGTCTTCGCGCACATGGAACGGCGACGGATGGCCCAGATTACGCGGATCGTCGAACAACGTCAACCCCTCGGTCACGCCCTGCGCCACCGACCCGGAATAGTCCACCCACCGCGCCGGCCGCCGGAACAACGCCCGTTCGCCCGTTGCCTTCTCCGAATTCCGGATTCGGCCATCGCCGTATTGAACTGACATGGATTTAGCAACGCGTACCCCAATTGGACCGTAGGCCGTCTTCGCACTCTCCAGCGTTACCGGACCATTGGCGGCGTCCAGCATCAGTTCAATCACCAGCAGCCAGCCATTGGCCATCGAACGCGCCTCGGTCCGCCGCTGCTCATGCAGCAGCACACCGCCGTCCTCGCCCACCCAATCGGCGCGCGTCACCACGGCTGCGCCGTCGCCGCCGTCAGTCATCCGGGCAATCTGCCGGTGCACAATCCGGCCGTGCTGCGGCCCCGCCGCATCGGTCCAGAAGTTCAGCCCGTTCACCATCTGGTAGCCGATCCATACCGACGTATGGTGACTGTGCGAGCCCGGCGCCCCGGGGTGAATCATGTCGGTTAGCGGCCGGCCTGACGGGCCGATCAATGGGTACACGTACGGCCGCTGGAGTGCCGCTCCGTGGTGATAGCGCGCCACCTCGCGCCCGTCGTGCTCAAACGAAATCTCCTGATTGGGCAGCACCACCACGCGCCAGCGCGGAATCGGACTTTGGGCCAGCAACCCGGAGAGAAAAACAAAACCCGCCAATTTTGTCAGCACGCTATACCTTCTCGGGAACCACAAACGGCGCCCGGTAGGCACGTGTTGCCAGCGCCGCGGCTGCCGCATCACCCACAATCGTACCGTTGCGCGCGTCCAGCGTCAGTGCCGCCTTTCGACGATAACTAATATTGGCTAATTGGGCCAGTGCGGCCGAATGGACGCCCACCTCGACATCTGCGTTCAACAAGCGGTAGTCGCGTTTTCGCACAGCCGTCAGGAAGTTCGCTACATGCGGCGCGCTGTCGCAGAGCACCGGCTCCACCGCTTTCTCTTCGCGCGTCAGTTCTCCCTTCGCCCCCTTGTACACCTGGAACCCGCGCGGGTGCAGCACCAGGAATCCATCCGTACCATAGAAAAAGTTCCCGACGCGCGCCACCGGGTTCCAGGCTGGAATCGCCGCCTCCGGATTAGTTGGCAGACCGCGCACATCGAACGTCAGCCGCCGGTCACCAAAGTCGAAGTCGGACAACTGCATATTCGGCGTCTCCTGGTCGTCATCGAACATAAAATGACCGCCCATGGAGCTCACCTTCACCGGGTAGCGCACACCCAGGCCCCAGCGCGCCACGTCCATCTGGTGCACACCCTGGTTGCCGATGTCGCCGTTG
>CAYZIX010000220.1:0-5964 GCA_964478395.1 uncultured Candidatus Solibacter sp. | reverse complement strand
GTTGTTGAGAAGCATTTTCTTGTGCGACTACGTCACCATCGAGGACTTCCGCCGCGAGATTCACACGTTGCTTGCCCGGGGCGAGTCGGTTCATCAGCTGCAGCGGGTTGTCTACACCGGCAAACTGCCCACCGAGCGCGGCCGGCGGCGCGACGAGATGAAGGCGATCTCCGGCTCGCACGCCTTGCTGACCAACATCGTGATCGCTTGGAATACCAACCGGATGAATGATGTGGTCGAACGCCTGCGCAAGGGCGGCATGGAAATTGACGACGCCTGGCTGCGGCGGATGGGTCCCGCCCACTCCAGCCACATCAACTTCCGCGGCACATTCAGTTTCAGCGTCGACAAGTATGCGCAGGCGCTTCTCAGATTGCCGCCGACGCCTCGACGCAGTGCGACAGCGTGAGGCGCATCCCGCCGCGTCTCTTCATCGAATGGCCCGCGAACCTAACACCTCTTAAGCGACTTTGTCGGCAGCAGATCGGCTGCGTCCAGCCATACGTGCAGCAGCCCCCGCCGATCGAGTTCAATCTCTAACCAAAGGGGCTCCGTTATCTCAGAAGCAGAAGTACAACGTGCAGCGAAGCAGGTGCGGAACAAGGACGGTCGCGACGGTGATCGTCAGGGCAGGCGCGTCACCGCGCAATACCTGCAGCGGCAGGCCGATGCGGCGGCGAACGAGGAAGCGAGCGCACGCCGGTCGAACGCGCTCGTGCAAGCACTGGCCGAATTGCTGCCCTGAGCGCGAGCTGCGGCTGCGCTTTGGAACCGGGTCACGTGGTGAGCAATTGGGTGGAGACTTCTTGTGAGCGTTCGCACGGTGCTCAGTGCGGCGCTCTCCTACGCAGTGTTGGCGCCAGCGGACAGAAGTAAGCCGTCGCGGGCATCCAAGGGATGGCAGCGCCATCCCGTTCCGGTTTCAACCAGGGATGTAGAACAAGGCGGTCATGCGCAAAGACATGTCGATGCGATCGGCCTGAAATCGGACACGATCGCCAGGCCGGCGACCGATCAGCCATTTGGCCTCGACATACCGGAAAGTCGACGTTCCCGCTGACAGATGGAGGTAGGGAATGGGCGCGTGTTGCAAGGTGATCTTTCCGGCCTCGTGATCGATGCTGACGATCTGACCCGCGATCAAATCGGAGGCGGAAGGCTGGCTCGCCAGAGTTGCGCCCGCCGCGTAACATGTCCAGACGCCGAAGAAGATGACCCTGCGCCGATGTACCAATCCCATGGTAAGTCTCCATGACTGCGACAGCTCGCAAGCATATCGCGCCGACGGTCGTTTAGGTTGACGCCCCGAACCTCTTTGCCAAGACCGCACTTGGTGGGGCGGCTCAACACAAGGGATGTGCGTATCCGCAGAACCGGCCGATCCGCGCGTTAGCGCGGGCCGACCAATTCTGGGCTCCGGTCCCTTACGGTTCCGAGTAAGTCCGCATTCTGGTCATAGATCCTGGCCCGCACGTCGAAAAGGCCGAGCAAGGTCGGGAACAGGTTGTCGTGCGACGCCGCACGTGAAGCGCGCTCCCGCAGCTTGATCGTGTCCACGCCGAGCCGCTCCCGGGCGCCGGCGGACATCCAAAGCAGCAGCGGAATGCGCGTCTGCTCGGCGGGGGCGATCAGCTTGGGGAGCCCATGAAGATAGATGCCGCGTTCGCCCAGCGATTCGCCGTGGTCCGACACGTAGAGCAATACCGTGTCACGTGTGTTGTCGGCCGCAAGCAGGTCGATGGATTGGGCGAGTACTTCGCTCGTGTAGGCGATCGAATTGTCGTAAGTGTTGCGCAGCGATTCCTCAGTACAGGATTGGATAACCGCCGTAGCGCAGATCGGCGCGAAGGGGCGAGCGGATGGCGCGCGTCGGAAGTACGCAGGACCATGGCTGCCTTTCATGTGCAGAACCAGGAGGCTGTCGCTGTTCGACTTCGGCAAGCGCCGGCGCAACGCGTCCACGAAGATGGCGTCCAGGCACTCGCCGGAAGCGCACAGCCCGGTCGCGCCCGCCGCGGAAAGGTCTTCGGTCTCGATCCGATCGCACACGCCCTTGCAACCGGAGTTGTTTTCCAGCCAAGTGACGCCGACGCCTGTGCGCTGGAGCACGTGCAGGACGTTTTCCCGTGCGTTCGCCTTGTTGACTGAAAAATTCTTTTCGCCCAGGTCGGAAAACATGCAAGGCAATGATGTTGCCGTGTCCGTTCCGCAGGACGTGACGGAGTCGAAGTAGACGACGTCTCTGCCCGCCAGTGCCGCATTGGTGGGCCGCCCATAGCCTCCGAGCGAGAACGATGCTGCCCGCGCCGTCTCCCCGACCAGCAGCACCACGACGAGAGGCTTGGCGGACGCGGACGCTGCGGGCCGGGTCGCGTCCTCTGCCAGTCTCGTGACGGGCTGTCGCTGCGCGCGGCTCTCCTTCCACAGTCCATACGCGCTATTCGCGACGTTGGTGGGCGTCAGCAGATGGCGCAACTCGCGGTGGTTCCTCGCAATGTCCGCATATTCGCCAAAGAACGCAAAGACAGACGCGGCCCCGACGACGCCGAGCAGAAGCGCATGCCAGCCGATTTGCATCAAGGAACGACGCCATGGGGCGTAACGCACTTCCACCAAAAAGACCAGGATGGCGGCGGGCAGGATGCCGCGCAGCGCGACGTCCAACGCAAAACGGAAGGAGAGGAGATCCGTCGCTTCCCGCCAGTCCGTCTGCACAACGTTCCGGGCCATGCCCTTGTCGATGAAGATGCCGTATGTGCCGATGAAATGTGCCGCGGCCGCTCCGATCAGCAGCAGTGCCGCGACGGCAAACTTGCCGGTGCGAGGCCAGCACAGCAGGCGGCAGATAAAGCTGAAGGCCGCCCACAGCAGCAGCGCCAGTGCACCGACAGCGGCAAGGACCCGGACGTCGCCGACGTCGCGCGACATCCAAAGACTGCGCCAAAAGGCGGGATTGTCGGCTGCGATCAGCCAGAGTCCCGCGATCCACGCCACGGCTCCTTGCGAGAGACGAAAGCGCAGGGCTGGGCCGGGGGTCGATGGGAACTTGCTCAAGGAAAATTGCTGGCGTCGTCGCGGTGGTCCGCCGCTCGCAAAACAGCGATTGCGGTGAAAGCCGATGATATCGTAGCGTGGATTGGGGGGATGCTTTGTGGTCTCTCCCCACGACTATGACAAGCCCTTCGCGGCAGAAAGCTGGAGGCTGGAAGTGCCATGCCAACCCCTCTCGTGAATGTCCTCAGCTTCGCGGCGATCCCGGCGTTGCAGTGATCGTGGGCCCGCCCTTGGCGATGCTGGCATCACGTCGGTATCGTCATCATGCGGCGAGCGGGGTGCGCGGTAGCCCCCGGGATTCTCGATCCACGCCTGGAGCGCTACCGGCGTCCAGCCGCAGGCCCGCCCACCCAGGTGCACCGGTGGCGGAAATATACCGTCGGCAAGCCGCCGGTACACCGTAGCGCTGCTCAGGACGGTGATGCGCATGACCTCGGCGATGCGGAAGAACGCTGGTGCAGCGGTCAGCAGGCGTGGAATACCCGTGCCGGACGTTCGGGGATGATCGGATTCATTGGTAGACAAGCTGCACACTCCTGAGAACATCAGTGCAGCAGATTGCCCGGCAGCGCTGCCGAACGCGACCCGCAGCGCAGTTGCACCCGCCCCCCCTGACTGGGGCCAGTCCAGTGGTCAGCGATTTTGATTGATCTTAATTGTCGTAGTCAGCGACGGAAAGACCGCATCCCGACAATTGGGGACGCGCCCTCGTGGAGTCACAGGAAGCGACAATAATGGTTGCACCAACGCCATGTGATCTAGTGAGGCTTGGCCCGGCGACTCGCCGTGGTGCTTAAGGAAGAGCTGATGAAACCCACCGAACTCCCCGCCGCCGTACGCGCGACCGACACCCGAGCCACCCTGCCCATCCCGGCACCGCCCCTGGAAACCGGCGCCATCGTGCTGCGGCCGGAGCAGGTACCGCAGGCGCAGCAGGCTTTGCGGACGCTGGACTTCGGCGCGGTTGCGCCCGGTGACATCATCAACATCGGCCTGGGCTCTGAACAGGCGCTGCAGCAGACTCTGGACGGCTTCCTGGTGCGTCTTGACAAGAAGACGGCTGCCAAGGTGTTCGCGCTGTTCGAGCGCCTGGAAAAGGGGGTCGACGACGCCAAGCTCCCCGAGATCCTGGAGAAGATCCAGAGGGGTGAGCAGCGCGGATTTTTCGCCAGCCTTATTGCCAAGGTTGCCGGGCGCAAACCCGAGGATGCCTTTCGTGAATTCATGCAGGAAGTCGGCGATCTGGTGGCTGGCCGCACGCGGACTCTGGCCGACGAGATGCAACACCTCGAAGGCGAACTGTCGAAGGAGATGAAGACGCTGTTCGGCGAACTGCAGGCGCTCGACACGCTCAAAAAATCGTATGGTGAGCATTTCTCGAGCTTCACCCTCGACGCTGCAGTGGCCCGCGCCTTCCTCGAGAAGGCCAGGCAGTACGTGGCGCAGGAGCAAACAACCGCCGACCCCGCCGATGTGGCCGCGCAGGCCCGCGTGCGCGAGCTGCAGGACAAACTCAGGCTGCTGGAAAGCCGGGCACTGGCGCTGGAAGGCACCTATACGCGCCTGCCGGCAGACCAGATGGTGATCCAACAGATCGAGGCCGCCGGGGTGGCGACGCTGCAGGAGACGGCCACCACTGTCTCTTCGCGCTTTGCTTCGATCAAGATGACGCTGCTGTCGATCCATGGCGCTTTTGCCGTGAAATCCGTGCAGCAGATCGCCGAGCGCCAGGCGCGCCTGGACCAGCAGCTCACACAGTTGCGCGGGCAGGCGACCAAGGACGTGGCGGTCACCGCGGCGAAGGCGCCCGGCGAAAACCGCGTGGCGCAGGCCGAGCAGATCGCGGCCATCATCGCCCAGACCCGCGAGATCCACCAACTGGTTGAAGCGGCCAAGAAGGAAACTGAAGAAAAGTTCGAGCAGGCGCGGAGCATGTTCGAACAGTCGCGCGCGGACCTTGCCGCGCTCCACAAATCATGACAGCGGGAATCATTTCATGCTCACTCTTTCCCTCGACAAACCCGGCGCGAAGCCGGCCCCCAAGCTGCAGCTGGCCCTCAACAAGGGAGCAAGCTTCAAAGTCACGGTCGCGTGGAAGTGCGATGCACGTCACGAGGATGATGTAGACATTCACGCGCTGGAAGCGCGCAACGACGGCGGCGGCGGCGCGAAGGTGACTGCCCTGGAGCAGATTCTGTCCACCTACAACACGACCCGGATGAGCCCGAAGACCGGCGTCTTGGTAGCCGCTGCGGACGGCTCCTTTGCCACGCCTTCGGGCGGACTGCGCCATTCCGGAGACATCCGGGTGCAGGGCAACACTGAAGCCATCGTCATCGACGGGTCGCGGCTTCCCGCCGGCATCAATGAGATTCCCCTCTTCGCCACGGTCCACAAGGCCGGCCATGGCCAGGAGCACGAAGGCGGTGCCGAGTCCGAGGAAGAGGCCGCGTTCGCGGACATCGAGGTCTGCACCGTCACCATCGCGGACGAGAGTGGGCGGGAACTTGGCGCCTACCAGCTCGCGAAGGAATTCGGGGACTTCAACGTGGTCCAGCTCGGCAGCGTCATGCATGGCGACAACGGCTGGGAGTACGCGCCGGTGGGCCGCGGCTTCACTGGCTCCATTAACGACGTCCTTAGCCACTTCTCCTGAAACTCGCCATGCAGACGGGGGACAAGAAGCTGCGACCGACCGTGGTCGAGCCGCCTGCCCGTTCCCCGCGCAAGGCCGGAGGAGCCTCGGCGCGGAGAACCGATGCGTCGGCTCCTGTCGTTGAGGCAGGCCCCGCTGTTCGAAAACCGACGGCCATCCCCGGAGCCGAACGGCGGCGCATCGACGTTCAGCCGCAGGCCCTCGAAAGGCTCTCGCCATGAGCAGCGGCCCACGTCTACGCGCAGGCAACCGCG
>CAYZIX010000219.1:0-5978 GCA_964478395.1 uncultured Candidatus Solibacter sp. | reverse complement strand
GCCCCGGCTGCCCAGGCGCCGGCCAAGCCCGCCCCACCACGTGAATTCACGCTCGCCTCGGGCACGCCGGTTCACGTGCGGACCACCAGCGCGATTTCCACCAAGACCGCCAAAGCCGGCGACGTCTTTGAAGCGACCTTGACTGAACCGCTGGTGGTAGACAACTACGTTGTCGCCGCCAAGGGAGCCACAGTGAAGGGCCACGTAGCTACATCCGATCCGGGCGGCCGCGTGAAAGGCGTCGCGTCAATCAGCGTGGCGCTGACTTCCGTCACCGATACCACCGGCGCCGTCATCGGCATCAACACTTCGCCCATCGGCCACCAGGCAGCCTCCACCAAGAAGAAGGACGCGATGAAGGTCGGCATCGGCGCCGGCATTGGCGCGGCCATCGGCGCCATCGCGGGCGGCGGTAAGGGCGCGGCCATCGGCGCCGGAGCCGGCGGAGCGGCGGGCACCGGAACAGTACTGGCAACGCGTGGCGATGCGGCCGTCATTCCGGCTGAATCCGCGCTCACCTTCAAGCTGACCGCACCGGTGACCGTCACCGAAAAGCGGTAAGCGCAGCGTTAGTGGCCGCGGCCGGCGGACACGCCGTCAAGCGATTCGGCCTTGCTGAGCCGCGGCCACAAGAACCCGTACGACGCCACCAGAATAAAGCAGAACATCGGCACGATGAAGCTGCGTGACATGTCATATTTGTCGGCAACATAGCCCATCAACTTAGGCAGCACGGCTCCGCCCATGATGGCCATCACCAGGTAGGACGATGCACGTTTGGCGCGCCCGCCGAGCCCGAAGATACCCAACGCAAAGATGGTCGGGAACATGATGGACATGAAGAAGTAGCTCAGAAAAACGCTCAGCACCGACACCCAGCCGAGCTTGAAAAACACCAGCAACGTGGCCAGTACATTCATGGAGGCGTACAGGCCGAGCACCTTGTGCGCGGAAAATTTCTTCAGCAGCAGAGCGCCGGTAAACCGCCCACATAGGAAGCAGACAAAGCCCAACGATGCGAGGTTCGACGCGCCCTTGTTGCTGATGGCCAGCACGCCCGCCTTGTTCACCTCGAACCAGCCGCTCAACCAGTTGCTGAGGACGCCCGATCCGGATGCCAGACTCTGCATGCCCGATTGCCAGGCGGCCGGGATGGCAGGCGTATCGGCCGTCATGTAATTGATGAAAAAGCTGAAGATGCCGGCCTGCGCGGCGACGTAGAAGAACTGCGCCGCAACGGCCATGACAAAGTGGGGATGCGACCAGATGGAATGCGCTGTATCGGCTTGCGTGTCGTCCATATGGTAGTCGTCCACGGCCTTGACGTCGGGAACGCTGGCGAAGTAGAACACCACGGCCAGCACCACCACGACGGCCGCGATGGTGACATACGGGATATACAGCGTCTGGCTACCGGTGCTGTGTCCAGCCGCATCCACTGAGTAAAAGAAGACGCTGCCCACCATCGGACCGAAGATCCAGCCGACGCCGTTGCACGATTGGGCCAGGTTGATGCGCGTGGCGGCGTAGCGCCGGTCGCCGAGCACCGTCGTGTACGGGTTGGCGATGGTCTCCAAAAACGTCAGCCCGGTGGCGATAAAACAGACGCCGGCAAGGAAGGCCACAAACGCCATGTTGGGCGAGACGGCGCCTGTTTTGACCATGTTCGAGATGTGTGTAGCCGGTATGAACCACAGGCCGCCGGTGGCCACAATCAGCAACCCGGCAATGATGCCGCCTTTATAGCCAAGCTTGGTGGACAGCCAGCCCGCCGGAATCGACATCAGAAAATAGCCGAGATAGTGCGCGAACTGGACCCAGGCCGACTGCGATTTGGTGAGACCGAGTTCGTCCTGAAAGTGCTTGTCCATGACATCGATCAGGCCGTTGCAGAAGCCCCAAAGCAGGAAAAGCGAGCTGACAAGTATAAACGTGAAGACGACGCTGCGGCCGTCTTCGATGATGAACATGCCGGTCCTCTTGACCGGTGTTGCGGTAGTGGTCATTCAACTCTCCAGAAGCGCCTGGGCGGGAGTACAAAAGTTCAACTTTATCACTCCGCCGGCCTCAAGCGCGCCGCAGGCCGAGCGCATCCATGATGCCTTTCATGTAGCCGAAGGCGAGCAGTTTGCCGCCCATGGTGTAGCCGGAGGCCCGGCCGTTCTGCGCCTCACCGGCCAGCGCCGGGGCGTGGTCCGGCCGGATAGGACCGCTGAAGCCGCCCTTGGCGTAAACGTTCAGGATGCGGACCATGTCGGTGGGGCCATTATCGTGAAATGTCTCACGAAAATGCGTCTTATCTCCCGTCACGTCACGGTAGTGGACAAAGAATATTTTGTTACGGGCGCACCACTGCTTGGCCAACGCGAAGATATCTTCCTTCATCAGAACGAAGTTGGCCTGGCAGAACGTGACGCCGTTGTAAGGGCTCGGCACCATGTCCATGACACGCTCATAGGCGCGGCGGCTGGTGATGATGCGGGCTATGCCGCGCAGCGGGCTGAGCGGCGGGTCGTCCGGGTGAAGCGCCATTTTCACCTTGAATTTGTCGGCCACGGGCATGACGGCCTTAATAAAGTACTCACAATTGCTCCACATCTTTTCTTCACTCACGCTGCCGTAGGGCGTGGGGCCGAGAGCTTCGGCGGCGGCGAGGTCGAACTCGCTGGTCAGGGCGCCGCCGCGTTCGGGCACAGATTGATTGGTGCGCGTCCATCCAAGGCCGGCCATGAAGTTGTAGCAGATGAGATTGACGCCGTTTTTCGCCAGCGCTTCAATGGCCCATTTCGTGTTTTCGATCTCCTGGTCGCGGCCATCGAGGCCGAGCTTGATCTTTTCAAACGGCACCGGATGGCCCTCAACGCCTGCAATCTGCATGCCCACGGCGGCGAAGGCTTCCTTGCGCTTACGAATGGCTTCGGCATAGTCTTCCTTGCGGACGCCGTTCAGCATGCCGCCGGCGATGACCCAATTCACGCCGGCCTGGCGCGCCAGCGTCACATCGGTGCTACGCGGATCGCCCAGCAACTCCGTCAGGTAGAAGCAGCCCTTGCCTGAGCTACGTCTGGAAGTGGCTGCCGCCAAGGGGGCGGCAGAACCGGCAATAGCAGCGATGGAGCCTTGAAGACAGGCACGGCGCGTGGTGCTCATTTGGTGACGATGCTATCAGATGTGCGCCCGTAGGACCGCTGGCGCGCTTGCGTTAGAATGGCGGCCATGCTTCGATCCGGTTCGAAGATTCTGCCGCTGACGCGGCGCCAGATGTTGGGTGCGATGGCTGCCACAGCTACGGCCGCACCCTCCAGCGGCGTGGTTTACGCTTACGCCGGCTGCTACACAACAGCGCAACGCTCAGCGCGCGGCGACGGCATCCATGTTTACCGGATCGATCCGCAATCGGGCGCCTGGACACACATCCAGCGGCTGGGCAATCTGGTGAATCCCTCCTTTCTGGCGATGAGCCGCGACGGGCGGCGCATGTACTCGGTGCACGGCGACGAAAGCTACGTCACCGCCTTCGCCGTGGACGACGCCACGGGGCAGTTGAGCGTGATCAACCGCGCCGCCAGCGGCGGGCGCAACGGCGTGCACCTGGCCATCGACCCGAGCGGGCGTTTCGTCGTCGCCGCGAACTATGCCACCGGCAACGTGGGCGTGCTGCCGATTCGCGCCGACGGCGGCGTGGACGACGCGCGGCACGTGGTGGCGCTGCCAGGCCAACCCGGTCCACACCGCGTGGAGCAGACCGCGTCGCGTCCGCATGCGATTGTCTTCGACCCCGGCGGACGCTCGCTGATTGTGCCCGACAAGGGGCTGGACCGGATCTTCATCTTCCGCTTCGACCAGAAAGACGGCCAACTGACGCCCACAGTGCAAGGCGCCGTGGTGACGCGCTCACTGTCCGGACCGCGCCACGCGGCGTTCCATCCGAAACTGCCGATTGCCTGGGCGGTGAACGAAATCGGCTCCACCATCACGACGTTCTTCTGGGACGCCGAGCGCGGCAGCCTGCGTCCGCTACAGTACCTGCCTTCTACGCCCGCCGATTACACCGGAGAGAACACGACGTCCGAAATCGCGGTTTCCGAAAACGGCCGGTTCGTCTACTGCTCCAACCGCGGCCACGACAGCATCGCGATCTACGCTGCCGACCCGCGCACAGGCTTACTGACCTCCGTTGGCTGGATGCCAACCGGCGGTCGCACGCCGCGCTTCATCGGCTTCGACCCATCGTTCGGCACAATGTATGCCGCAAACGAGCAGTCCGACACCATCGTGGCTTTTCGAGCGGACGCAGCGACGGGCAAGCTGACGCCCACCGGCATGGAAGTGCAGAATTTGAGCCCGGTTTGCATCGTTTTCGCCGCTAAAACGCAACATTAGATAATCTGCTCATGCAGCAGAATCAATCACATCGTGGGTTCGTTTCAGGTTCGTTGATCGGGCCAATATTCCCCGCAACCAGTTCATTCTGAATCGGTTGTCGCGTCTTCTGGGTGTGTTTTGTCTTTTTTGTCTGGTTTTCCAGACGGAGTAACAGCCGGGCGCGGCGCATGATGAGCCGGCGTTCCAGCGCACCAAGGTAGCGGAGTTCGGCCAGCCGGCTGAGGGACGACGAGCCGGCGACGACGCTCCGGTCGAGACTGAAGAGTTGGATCAGCCTCCACTCAGCAGCCGCAATGGCCGCGGCGAGGGCAGCCTCCGCGTCACCGGCCGGCTGGATGGCGCTGGTGAGCGAGTCGCGGAAGGCGCGAAATGATTCCGCGTCTTCAGGCATGACGTTGAGCCGGGCATAGCGGCCGTGTCTGAACGAACGGGCGGCGATGCGAAGCTTGCCCGCGAGAGTTTTCGGACCGTGTGAGCGCGCGCCATTGCGGCGTGCGGCTGCTTTCTGTTTTTCAGTGGCGATACGAGGCAATTGAGACTTACCCTCCGAGTGTGACTCTGGCACGCGCGCGCAAGCCAGCCGGACGCAATTGCGCCAACTGCCTCAAAGAAGGGCGATTATTTCGATGGGAAATCTGTCACCAGCAGGGTCAGGGCTTAGCTGGCTTTGGTTTCGGAGGCAAGTACTCCGGATGCTCTCTCTCGATTTCGGCCCCAATTTCTCCGCCTAGTCTTGCACCGATTTCCGTACAGCCACCGGACATTTCGCCCATGATGGCAGGCATTAGATCCATCACTTTCTTCTGTAGCGCAGGCGACAGCGTGAGCGGATGATCAGTCTTACGCGAATTAGCGACAGAGAGAAACTCGGTCAACTCGTCCAGCGTGAAGCGTTTCTCGTAAGCCCGAACAGCGACGGAGACGAACTCGTCTATCTTCAAGCGAGCCGTCATGCGCTTGCCCCATTCCTCGAAAAACTCGCGTTTACAGTCTGGACACTGCTTCTGCATGGCCGCCGTGCCCTGTCCAATCAAGTCTGGGATGGCGGCCACGAGACGGTCGCGCGCACCACTGGCCTCGATCAACTTAACCGCCTTCATGTGCACTTCGGCAGACACTTCCGGCGCTGAAGCCGTTGCGCTGGAAGGCGCCTGACCTGGTAGCTGAAGACCGATGAAAACAGCCAGCAGCAACTTCACCGCACGAGTATCTTGTAGCACCATCAGAGTCCGTAACCTAAGCGCTAGAGCGGCAGAATTTCTTCGCGGTCCGGGTTGAAATTCAGACGGCGCTTCTGCACGTAACTGATATTGCCAAGGTGCGAGGCCATGGCGGAACGGTGGCCGTCATAAACATCGCAATTCGGCTTCTTGCGCGATGCGCAACAGTCGAGGAAGTTCTTCACGTGGGCGAGAGTGAGCGGATCGTCCTTCTCCTCCACCTTGAACTCAATCGGCTTGGACTCCTTGCCGCGCGGCTTGTACTCATAGCGGCCGCGGTCGATGTAGAGCTTGCCCTCGGTGCCGCAGAACTCAATGCCGGCGCCGGTGATGCCGGGCACAAGTGTGGCCTCAAAGGTGGCGTTGTAAAGG
>CAYZIX010000218.1:0-5979 GCA_964478395.1 uncultured Candidatus Solibacter sp. | reverse complement strand
GGCCCGGCGGCATTCCGCCCGGATAGCTTGTGCCCCACGGCACGCGCCGCTGTTCGGCCATGCCGGTGCCCTGGCTGCCGCCCTCGCTTTTCACCACCATCACACTGGTGCCGGCAATCTGCGCCGGCTCCAGCGGCCGCGAGTTGTCTCCACTGCGATCGGAGCGCAGCAGGAAGTCGTCGCGGTTGACGATCACTTTTTCACCCGCGGCGGGGGTCAGCGTCACCTGGACAACGACGATGTTTTCGCCCGGATCCTGCCCGATGGCGGTCTTCATCTGACTGCGGTCGAGTAGCACCTGGGCCGTAATGGCGGCCTTGCGGTCCTCGCCCCGTCCGGCGATGTGTGGGACTTGCGCCAGGCCGAGGGCCGCGACAAATAACGTGGGTAACAAACGCCTCATATTTCTCCGCCCCCCTAGCTCCAAGCCTACACCAACACGATCTTGGCGATTGCACGGCGGCCGTGCGGGTGCTATGCTACCAGACACCCACGTAGCGGCCGGGTTCTTCTTCGTAGAACCACCCTCCATACAAAACTGCCCGTCCAGTGAATCCAGGTGAGGAGTATATGCGCAAAAGCCGTGTGCTTTTTGCTGCCGGGGCCGTACTATACGTGTCTTCGGTGGCGCTTCATTCTCAGACGTTTCGTGGTGGTATCTCTGGTTCCGTCGTTGACTCAAGCGCGGCGGCGGTCAGCGGCGCGGTGGTTGCGGCTTCCAGTCCCGCAATCGGCCTGGAACGCAAGACCATCACTACGGCGGCCGGTGAGTTCTCGTTTTCTGACTTGCCGCTTGGCGAGTATCAGGTCGAGGTCAGCCATCCGGGCTTCACCGTGCTGCGCGTACAGAAGGTTTCGGTTGAAGTCGGCAAGGTGACAGGCCTGCATCTGGCGCTGGAAGTGGCGTCACAGAAGCAGGTGGTGGAGGTGGCGGCCAGCGTCGTCTCACTCGACACCGAGACGGCCACCGCGAATCAGGTGATCCCAAACAAGGCTGTGCAGGAAGTGCCGCTGAACGGCCGCGACTTCACTCAACTGATTAAGCTCGCGCCCGGCGTCAACGGCGCAGGCTCTTTGAACGGCGCCCGCACCACGGGCATGAACTGGCAGATAGACGGCGCCGATAACAACGACCTGTGGCACAACTCGGCGGCCGTGAACCAGGGCGGCGTCTCCGGCGTCGCCGGCACGCTGTTGCCCATCGACGCCATCGACCAGTTCTCAGTGCAGAGCCAGGCCAACGCTGAGGCCGGACGCAACTCCGGCGGTTCCGTGAACATGGTGATCAAGTCCGGCACCAACGATCTGCATGGCAGCATTTACTATTTCAACCGCAACGACGCATTGTCGGCGCTCAGCCCGTTTGCCAGCGTGAAGGGCAAGCTGAAGAATAATCAGTTTGGCGGGTCGGCCGGCGGCGCCATCGTCAAGAATAAACTGTTCTACTTCCTGACCTACGAGCGTCAGAAGTTCATCGTCGGCAACAAGACTCAGGCCACTGAGCCGTCAGCGGCGTGGGTCAGCCAGGCAACGTCGGTGCTGAGTTCCTACAGCGTTGCCGTAAATCCGGTAGCCACAAATCTGTTGTCGTTCTGGCCATCGCGCGGCCGCACCGGCGCGGCCACCTCGCCCAATTTCTACGGCAGCGACAACAGCGATAACTACAGCGACAACGGCATCGGCAAGATCGACTACATCCTCAGTCCGAAAGACAGCATCGCCTTCCGGTACTTTGCCGGCACGGGCACGCAGACCGCGCCTGTTGGCAGCCCCTACCGTGAGTATTACCAGGTGGCGCCCAGCCGGATGCACAACTTCTCGCTGGTTTACAATCGCGTCATTTCGCCGCGCATCGTCAACCAGTTGACCGCCGGCGTGAACTACTTCAAGCAGACGTTCAACGATTTTGACACCTCGTTCAACCCGGTTGCGGCCGGTTTGAACACGGGCGTGACCAACCCCTCGCTCAACGGCTCGCCCGACATCGCCATCTCCGGCTTTGACGAGATCGGCCTGACGCCTCCGCTGGGCCGCATCGACACGACGGGCCACCTCAACGAGTCGCTCACCTTCACCACCGGACGTCATCAGTACCGTATCGGCGGTGAGTTCCGGCGTTCGCGGATGGACGTCTTTTACCAGCGCAACGCGCGTGGCACGTTCAGCTTCGACGGATCGCAGGGCCCGTGGGCCAGCAACTCGACGCTGTCGGACAACGTCAAGAGCCTGGCCGATTTCATGGCCGGTTACGTGCAGTCTGCCGGCATCACGCGCGGCGACCTGCAGCGCGACTACTACATCAACGACAGCAGCCTGTTCGCACAGGACACGTTCAAGTTCTCGTCGAAGTTGAGCGTGGATTACGGCGTGCGCTGGGAGTACTTTGGACCGATTTCGGATCCCACCAACCGCATCTCCACCTTCCTGCCGGGCAGTGGCATTGTCTTTACCGGCGGCTCGGGCCTGGACACCATCTATCCGGTGCGTCACAACAACATTGCGCCGCGCATCGGCTTCGCTTATGCCCCCAAGGCCGGCGGCAAGCTGGTTTTCCGCGGCCACTACGGCATCTTCTTTGAACAGCCGCAAGTGAACGCTTTTGGCGACAACCGGCCGCCCAACAAGGGCGCGACCGGCATCCTGTCCAATCCGGCTGGCTCGGACCCGGTCTATTCGCTGGCGCGGTCGAGCTTCGCCATCGTCTCCGGCGAAGCCATATTCGGCGATTCCAACATTCCTGCTCCACCGTACGGCGTCTTCTCGGTGGATCAGGGCTTCAAGAACGCCAGTTCGCAGAACTTCGGGCTCAACGTGCAGTATCAGTTGTCGCGTTCCACCGTGCTGGAAGTGGGTGGCGTGGCCAGCCTTGGCCATCACCTGATCAACACGCGCGACATCAACCAGGCTCCGGTGTCATCGCTTGGCACCTCGGCGACACTGGCCGTGCAGAACAAGTTGCGGCCCTACTACGCCATGTATCCGAACTACGCCACCATCAACCAGGTGGGTAGCGGCGCCAACTCGCACTATGCGGGCCTGGTCACCAGCTTGAAGACCAGCGCCTGGCACGGGCTCACGTCCCAGTTCGCCTACACTACCGGCCACGCCATTGACAACGCCTCAGCGGTGCGCGGCGTGACGCCGACCAACAGCAACGACCTGAAGAACGAATACGGCAGCTCGGCTTTCGATGTCCGCCAGACGTTCACCTCCTATGTCGTCTACAACGTGCCCAATGCGCCGCGCGGGCCCAAGCTCCTGCTCAACGGCTGGCAAGGCAACGTGTTGGCGTCGGCCTACACCGGCACGCCGCTCACCATCTATGCGGGTAAGAACTATAGCGGTACGTTCGAAGGCCGCGACCGCGTCGTTCAGGTGAGCGATCCGTTCGCGAACGTGTCGTCCGGCTACTGGTTCAATCCGGCGGCTTTCGCCGCGCCGGCGGCCGGCACGTTCGGCACGCTCGGCCGCAACACGTTGCGCGCTCCGGGCCTGGCCACGGTGGACTTCGCGCTGGTCAAGAACACGCCCATTACCGAGCGGATTCGCACGCAGTTGCGCGTCGAATTCTTCAACCTGTTCAATCGCACCAACCTGGCGCCGCCCACGACGACGCTCAGTTCCGGCAGCTTCGGTAAGGTGACCGATACTATTGGCGATTACAACGGCGCGCCCGGCATCGGCGCCGGTGAGCCGTTCAACATGCAGATCGGTCTGAAGATCGTTTTCTAACCGGCTGGAAACCGGGCCGGCGCGTTTCCCTGCGGAGGCGCGCCGGCCCTTTTTTGTGCCGCGGCGGAGTCCCGTGGAGGGATTGCGGGCTGTGTCGGGCATCTGCCAGACTGGAGAGACATGAATACGCGCCACGCGCCGTGGGGCGCGCTCGCAGTTTTTGCCCTGCTGGCCGGCGCCACAACCGTGCACGCGCAGCCTTCGCTGGCGCGCACCGAGTCGTTTCACTACGGCGTGGAATGGCGCTTCGTGCGGGCCGGCGAGGTGGAGTTCCATGTTGCGGCAGATCGTCAGGTAGAGATGAAACTGCGCAGCGTCGGGCTGGTCTCGACGTTGTTTAAGGTAGACGATATCTATCGAGCGCTGTTCGATCCGGGCAACTGCCTGACCAACATCGAGTTGAGGGCCTATGAAGGCCGCCGTCAGCGCGAAACCAAGGTTGCCGTCGACCGCGCCCACCGCCGTCTGAACTATCTGGAAAAGGACATCCCGCGCGGCAACACGGTGCTGGCGAGAGAATTGGATGTTCCGGCGTGTGTCTTTGACGTAACGGGCGGCCTTGGCCACCTGCGCCGCCTGAACTTCCAGCCTGGTGGCTCGGCCGAAATACCGGTCACCGACGGGAAGAAGGTCGTGATGGCGCGCGTCGAAGCGCAGGGCCGTGAACAGATCCGCACGCCCGTCGGCGAGTTTCGCACCATGCGGTACGAGGCCCACCTGTTCAACGGCGTGCTCTACGCCCGCAAGGGCCGCCTTTTTATCTGGATCAGTGACGACGAACGCCGCTTGCCCGTCCAAATCAAAGTGCAGCTGCCGTTCTACATCGGCACGCTGACGCTCACACTGGAAAAGGTGCAGTAAAGCTCATGATGCTGAGAAGATTCTTTCTTGCCGCGTTGGTGGCCGTGCCCGTTCTGGCTCAGGCGCCGGCCGCGCAGCCGCTCACCGATGCAACCGTCATTGCCGCCTACGAGCGCGCTTTGCAGTTGGTCGAGGCTGGCGGCATCGCCAGCCCGGAGTTGGGCCGCGCCGCGCTGCCCATCAGCGAGAACATGCGCAATTCGCTCGAAAGCCTGCGCTTTCTCGGCGTGCGTAATCCGCAGCTTCACTACCGCTTCATGATGAACCTGCGCGGTTTCCTGCTGCTTTCCGACACGTTGCCCAAGCCCGACGGCTTCCCTGAAGTGGCGCGCACGCAGTTGACTGAACTGCGCAATCTGCTCTCCCGCGCCGAAGGCTACTTTGAGCGCCAGGTGGAGCAACTTCAGGCCGATGTGCGCGGCGCCGACCGCGACAATCTGAAGCGTTACCGCGACGCCAATATGAAGCTCAACGCTCCCGATGCGAAGAAGCCGCGCGTGGTCTTCATGGGCGACTCCATTACCGACGGCTGGCGTCTGAACGAGTATTTCCCCGATCGCGACTTTCTCAACCGCGGCATCAGCGGCCAGACCACCGGCCAGATGCTCGGCCGCTTCTATGATGATGTCATCCGCCTGCGGCCGGCCGCCGTGCTGATTCTCGCCGGCACCAACGATGTCGCACGTGGTGTCGATCCGGCCGTCATCCAGAACAATCTGACGATGATGACGGAACTGGCCGACGCGCATCAGGTCAAGGTGATTTTGGCCTCCATCCTGCCCGTTTCCAACTACCACAAGGCGGTGAATCCCACTTACGAGCGGACGCGCCAGCGCCCCAATTCCGCCTTGGCCGACCTGAACCGCTGGATTGAGGATCTCTGCAAGAAGAAGGGCTACACCTACCTGAACTACTGGCAGGCGCTGGTGGACAAGGAAGGGCAGCTCACCAAGGAATACGCAGACGATGGGTTGCACCCCAACCCGTCCGGCTACCGCATGATGGCTCCGCTGGCGCTTTCGGCCGTGGATAAAGCTGTAGGTTCGGCACAACCTGCGCAGCGGAAGCGGCGTCTATTCTAAAGACATGATCCGCCGTTTGTTGGTTGTGGCGGCGCTTGCCGCGTCGCTGGTGTTTGCGCAGCCGATGAGAATGACCGCCGCGCAGTTGAAGGCCTTTTTGCGCTCGTCCATCACGCTGAAGCACCCCGACAAGCAGGTGGCCAACTATCTGAAGAACGTCCAACTGACTGAAAAACTGAGTGATGACGACGTCGAGCAGCTTGCCGCCGAGGGGCTTGGCCCGCGCGCCACGGAAGCGCTGCGCGGGATGGCCCGCACGGCGGTCTCGCGGCCCGCAGCGGCGGCTCCCGCGCCCAGGGCTCCG
>CAYZIX010000217.1:0-6115 GCA_964478395.1 uncultured Candidatus Solibacter sp. | reverse complement strand
AGAGCCCGAGAATGACCCTCAACTGCCAGTGGATCAAGCAGATACAGCACCAGAGCCGGTAAAATTCGAACCCGAGAACCCAACCCCCAAACTGCCCCATTCGCCCATCGCCCGCCGGCTCCACGCTCTCGCCAACCGCCGCCCGCGGATGCTGCCGCCCACAAGCGGCTGGGCAAAACTGCTGCGGACGCGAAAGCGCGAGCACTATAATTCAGCTAGTCGTGCGCGTCTCGGCTGGCCTGACCAGCACCGGCTGTGTCCGGAAGAATAACGAGGATCGGTTCTTGATCGACACGGCGCTTGGGCTGTATGCCGTGGCGGACGGCATGGGCGGGGCCGTTGCCGGCGAAGTGGCTGCTGCACTGGCCGTCGAGTGCGTTCACGAGCATATGCGTGCGGCGGGGCGCCGGGACGAACAAACGCTCAAGGAAGCCATCGAACGGGCGCATGCGCGGATTGTTGCGACCGGCGTGGCCTCCGGGCTTATGGGTATGGGGACTACCTTGGTCGCAGCGTTGGACTTGGGTGACCAGTACGCGCTGGCCAGCGTCGGTGACAGCCGTGCCTGGCTGTTGGAGCACGGCGAATTACGGCAACTTACCGAAGATCAGACTTGGGTAAACGAGGTGGGCCGGCCGGCTGGACTCAGTGAAGAGAAGCTGCGCCGCCATCCGGCACGCCATGTTTTGACCATGGCGCTGGGCGTGGGCCGGTCACTTAGAGTGCAGACCCTGACGGTGAAGCCGGCGCCGGAGAGCGTTCTGCTGCTGGCGAGCGATGGGCTGCATGGTCCGGTTCCCCCAGAAGTGATACGCCAGGTGCTACTTCAAGAGATATCTTTGGAGGCTCGCGCCCACTTACTGGTTGAGGCAGCCGAAAAGGCCGGGGGCCCGGACAACGTCACCGTGGTCCTGATCGGGAACTGAAACGGCTGGCGTCTGCCTCGCGGGAGGTGGACATGGCCCGGATGGGGACCCGATTGGTGGCGGCCGGACTGGCGGCCTGCACCATGCTGGCGCAATCGCCCGGCGCGCTGCGGATTGCGGCGCGTGAAGGCGGTGGCGCCGTGGTGGCGGCTGGTGGATACAGCGCGCGGCGCTATGTGGTGGAAGTGACCGGCTCAGCGGGCCGTCCGGCGCCGAAAGTGAC
The DNA here is from genome assembly GCA_964478395.1 of uncultured Candidatus Solibacter sp. Classification (GTDB taxonomy): domain Bacteria; phylum Acidobacteriota; class Terriglobia; order Bryobacterales; family Bryobacteraceae; genus Paludibaculum. The sequence goes on along the minus strand of CAYZIX010000217.1, from coordinate 4,966 downwards.
AGTGCATTTCCGGTTGCCGGCCGAAGGGCCGGGCGGCGTCTTTGCCAGCGGTCTACGCTCTGAAACGGCACTAACCGACGAGCAGGGCTTGGCCTACGTCCAGGGCATCCAGTGGAACTCCGTGCCGGGCAAGGCGCGCCTGATTGCGGCGGCGGGCGGCGCTGAAGCTGTGTTTGACGTGGAAGTATCGGCGGCGCAGGCGCGCGCTGACAAGGCTGGTGGACGGCGCACATCGAAGAAGTGGCTGATTCTGGCCGTGGTGGGCGCCGCGGCGGGTGGCGGTCTGGTGGCGGCGGGCCGGGGCAAGTCGAGCGCGTCGGCGGCAAGCTCGACGGTTGTGACGCCATCCATTGGCACTCCCGCCATCGTGATTGGGAAGCCGTAAGCCATGCGAAGCCTCATTCTGTTAACGGCCGTTGGCCTGCTGGCGCAGGCGCAGGAATTGCCGGTGGTGGGCGCTTTCCGTGACGATGCGGGTGCGCTGCGGCTAGTGGAAGGCGTGCCGGGGGCGTGGACGGCGCGCGCGTTGGTGCGGGAAGGCGTCCTCTCAGCGGGGTCGAGCGGTTGCTGGATCTGGTACAAGACCGCGACCGAGTTGCACGTCGGCACGCGTGACGGCGAGTGGCGCCATGTGCCGGCGCCCGAAGGCCCCGCGCGTGGCGAGTTCGCCGCGACGGGGGAGCCGGCCCGCTTCCTGTTCCCGAAAACTGGCGAGCAGGCTGAGTGGCTAGCCGGCGCAGACGCGCTGGGCGAGTTGCGGCCGGCGTGGATCGATGAAGTGGAGCCGCCCGCGCAGTTGGGCGAGCGCTGGCAGGTGGTGCGTAGCGCGGGCGTGTTGGCGGCGCGCGACGCCAATGGTGCGGAGTGGACGCTGCCACTGGCCGAGGCGAAGCAGTTCGATCTCTACGCACGCGGCGCGACGGAGACGCTGGTGGCCGATAGTTTCGTCATGCCGGCAGCGGTGCCCGGTGAAACGTCGGAGGCGAAGTTCCGCATTCGCAACCTGACGGCGGCGCCGGTGTTGATCAACCGGTTGTCCATCGATCCGGGTGCGTTCACAACGTTCGACCAGTTTTTCCCGCCGCGCTACCTGGACGCCAACGGTTTCCTCGATTTCTCCGTGCGCTTCGCGCCGGCGGAGGCGGGCAGTTACTCGTCCACGCTGTATATCAACGACACCAAGGTGACGCTCGCCGGCAGTTCCGTGGCGGTAGCGACGGTGGAGTTGAAGTTGGACGCGGGCTGGCAGACGTTGAAGAGCGGGTCCACCACCAGCCTGGGCAACGTGGAGCGCCGGTCGGCACTAACGCGCGCACTGCGCGTGTCGCAGGAGGCGGCTGTCACTCTCACCGGTGCGGGCTTCACGTTGGCGCCCGGTTCGGCGAAGACAGACTACACCGTGTCAGTCACCAGCGAGGTGGCGGGCACGGCAACGGGCACCCTGAACGTGGATGGGCGCACGTTCACGTTGACGGCACAAGTGACTGAATTCGCCACGCCCACGCCGGCGCTGGTGCTGCCGGAGGCGGCCATCACCCCGGCTCAGGAGGTGGGGCTCACAGTGAAGCTGAGCGAGGCGGCCAAGGCGGCGCTCACCGGGACGCTGACGTTGACGTTCGCGCCCGCAGCCGGGTTGAAGGACGATCCGGCGGTGGCGTTCCTGCCGTCGGCCACAAGAACGGTGCCTGTGACCATTGCCGAAGGCGCATCGCAATCGGACACCGTCAAGTTCCAGACGGGCACGACGGCTGGTGTCATCACCTTGGCGCTCACGTTGGGCTCAAAGACGGCGCAAACGGCGCTGACGCTCGGCGCGATGCCTGTCTCGTTAACGGCGGCCAAGGCCAGCGTAGCCAGCGGCGTGGCGCAGGTGACGTTGACCGGCTATGACGTGACGCGGACCGTGTCGAAACTGGCGTTCGTCTTCTATCTGACGTCCGGCGCGGCCGCGAGCCCGGGAACGATCGCGGTGGATGCGAGCCCGGCGTTTTCAGCCTACTGGACCAGCGTCACCGGTGGCACTTTCCAGTTGCAGGCGACGTTCCCGGTGTCGGGCACGTACACGGAGTTGGCAGGTGTCGAGGTGACAGTCACCAATGGCAGCGGCGCGGCACAGACCGGGAGGCTGACATTCTGAGCGACACTGGGGGGCATGAGAGCGGTGGCGTTGACGATTGCCGGATCGGATCCGAGCGGCGGCGCGGGCATACAAGCGGACCTCAAGACGTTTCACCAGTTCGGCGTCTATGGCGCGGCCGCAATTACGCTGATCACGGTGCAGAACACGCGCACGGTGAGCGCGGTGCGGGTGCTGGACGCGGATCTGGTTGAGGCGCAGGTCCGGGCAGTGGTGGACGACCTGCCGGTGCGCGCGGCCAAGACCGGCGCGCTGGGCGATGCCGCGGTGGTGGAGCGCGTCGGGCAATTGGCGCGGGGCTTCGCGTTCCCGCTGGTTGTCGATCCGGTGATGATCAGCAAGCACGGCGCGCCGCTGATTGCCGAAGAGGCGCGCGCGGCGCTGATGGAGCAGTTGTTGCCGGCCTGCGCGTTGGTGACGCCGAACCTGCATGAGGCGGCGGCGCTGAGCGGCATGGATGTCGCAAGCATCGATGAGATGAAGGAAGCCGCGCGGCGCATCCACGGCCGCTGCGGTGCGGCGGTGCTGGTGAAGGGCGGTCATCTGGAGGGCGACGCGGTGGACGTGCTGTTTCACAGTGGCCACTTTGAAATGTATGCCGCGCCGCGCACGGAAACGGTGCATACACACGGTACGGGCTGCACGTACTCGTCGGCCATCACGGCCGGTCTGGCGTTGGGGCTGGAGTTGCCGGAGGCCGTGGGCCGGGCCAAACGGTTTGTCACGGCGGCCATACGAACGGCGCCAGGGCTGGGCGGCGGCTGCGGTCCGGTAAATCACTTCGCGTCGAGCGAATAAGACGGATAAGCTGTTTCCTATGGTGCGTTTGTGGATGGGCCCGTTGGGCTCCGGCAAAACGACGCGCGTTGCCGGCGAGTTGCGCCGCGCCGGCGCCGGGGCACGTCTGGTTGTGCCCACGTCGACCATGGCCGAGCACCTGCGGCATGAACTGGCGCGGTCGGGCGCGGCCGTGCGGCCGGCCGCGGTGACCACGCTGGCCGGATGGATTGCCGAACTGGTGCCGAATGTGCGCGCCGCCGATGGCGCGGATTTGACGCTGGTGACCGCGCAGGTGCTCGAAGCGGTGCGGCCTGCCGAATACGCCTCGCTGATCGGTAGCCCGGGTCTGGCTCAAGCGCTGGCCGGGGCGATGGAGGATCTTTCGAACGCGGGCTGCGACGCGACGCAGTGGGCTGCGCTCGGCAGCCTTGGGGTGCACCGCATGAAGGCGTTTGAAGGCGTCTACGCGGGTGTCGAAGACAGGCTCCGCCAGCATGGCGTGGTGACGCGCTCGACGCAGATGGGCGAAGCGGCGCGGCGCGTGCGCGAGCAGGGCTCCTATATCGTCTGGTTTGACGGGTTTTTCCAATTCACGCGCGGTGAGCTGGAGTTGATTCGCGCGTTGGGTGAACGTGGGCAGGTGACGGTGACGCTGCCGGAGTGGGAAGGCGTGGCGGCGTCGCGCGAGGCGCTGTTGAAGATGGGCGCGCGTGAGGAGCGCATGACGGCCCGGCGCGCGGCGCCACAGGCGGAACTGGTGGCTGCGAGTTCGCGTGAACGCGAAGTGGACGAGATGGCGCTGCGGATTCTGGAAGAGCGCGAGCGCGGCCGGGCTTGGCGCGAGATGGGAGTGGTGGTGCGCTCGGCGCATCCTTACGCCGCGCTGATCCAAACGACGTTTGCCCGGCTGGGTATACCGGCGCGCCCTTATTTTGCGCCACCGCTGGCCGGGCACGCCGTAGGGCGACTTCTGAGCGGGCTGGTGGAGGCACTGCTCGACCAATGGGAGGGGCAGAAGACCATCGCGGCGCTGCGCTCGGCGGTATCGGTGCGGCCGCTCACTGGTAATGACGAGTACGAACTGCGCGAGCGCCTGCCGTTCGCCGGGCTGGAGGCGCTAGGCGGGAGGGAACCGCACGGGCTGCGCGAGCTGGGCCTGTGGCTGAAGCAGAGCGCACGTCCACGCGAGTGGGCACGGCGGTTGAGCGGCCTGGCGCGCTTTGTGGCGCCGCCGCCGATGGAGCCGCTGGATGAAGAGGCTGCCCAGGTATATCGCCTACGGGCCGCCGCGCTGGCCTCGTTCGCCGGGGCGATGGACCAGACGGCGGAATGGATGGACGACGCCGATGTGGAGTTGGCCGCGTTCTGGCGCGCGGCGCGCGAAGCCATCACGTTGGCCACGGTGCGCGCCGAAGACCGGCGGCGTGATGTGGTGCACGTGATGGACGTGTATGAGTCGCGGCAATGGGAGTTGCCCGTGGTGTTTGTCTGCGGGCTGGTGGAGGGCGAGTTCCCGCGCCAGGTGCGGGGCGACGCCGTGCTGAACGACGACACGCGGCTGCGGCTGCGGCGCGCCGGCGTGCCGGTGCGAACTGGCGCTGATCAGGAGCAGGAAGAGGCGTTTCTGTTTGAACTGGCGCGGACGCGCGCCACGCAGCGGCTGACGTTGAGCTGGCCGGAGGGCGACGGTGAAGGCCGTCCGGCGCTGCGCGCGTTTGCGCTGGACGCTGTGCCGGGCACGGCCGCTAGTGCGCGGCGGTTGGCGGTACGCGCGTCGACGCCGGGGCGTGACAGGACACGGCCGGCATTGGCTGGCGACGATGTGTTAGACCATGTCCGCGCCCGGCACAAGCGGCAGCGGCCGACGGCGATTGAGGTGTTTTTGCAGTGCCCGTACCAGTTCTTCGCACGCTACACGCTGGAACTGGAGCCTGAACCGGCGTTGCCACAGGAGCGGCTGGACCGTCTGGCGCTGGGCACGCTGGTGCATCACATCATTGCGGACTGGCACCGTGGCGTGGCTCCGATGGAAGAGCTGATGGAGCGGCA
>CAYZIX010000216.1:0-6216 GCA_964478395.1 uncultured Candidatus Solibacter sp. | reverse complement strand
ACGCGCTGACGTATGAGACGTTGTGGCATGCGGCCGAGATTGAGCGCAAACTCGACCGGCACGACCAAGCCGTGGCGAAGTGGGCCGAGCTGAGCGCGATTGCCAACCCCTATCGGGCGCAGGCTTACGAGCGTCTGTCGATGCACTATGAGCATCGCGAAAAGAACGCCGCGCTGGCGCTGGAGATGGCCCTGGCTGCCGCCGCGCTGGAGCCCGGCGAAGCGATTGAACATCGCATCCTGCGGCTGCGGCGCAAGACCGCGAACACGCGTCTGCTATAGCTTGCCGGAGCGCAGGAACCACGCGGGCGTGCAGCTCCAGGCATGGCAATAGCTGTTCACCAGAATGCTCTTGTAGGGCGAGAGCAGCGGATTGGTGGGATCGTAGACTTCCCAGAACGTATCCGCACCGGCCTTCACCATGCCGCCCCAATACTCGCGCAACAGCGCCTCGGCTTCCGCCTTCATGCCGCAGGCGAGCATCGCCTCGGTCACATAGTGATAAAGATACGGCGTACCGGGGCGCACCGCCGTCTTGTCCTGCGCCACCGCGCGTAATGCCGCGGCGCCCTGCTCGGGCGTTGTCACGCCGGCCATCACCATCCACGCCTGTGTGGCCCATGAAACTTGCCGGTTCTTGCCACTGACGAAGACCTTGCGTTGCGGGTCGTAGTAGTTGTCGAGCGCGGCTTTGCGCATGGCTCCGATGCGCGCAGCGTAATCGACCTTCACGCCCGCCAGATGCGCGAGTTCCAGCGCCTGACGGTAGCAGAACAGCAGGATGGCCTGCATGGGCGCGAGCGTGTCCAGGCCATCGCGCCAATCGACAAACAACCACCAGCCGCCCGGATCGCGGAACAGCCCGTCCGAGCCGATGAACGCGCCAAGGATCTCGAACTGACGCGCAACAGCAGGCCAGAGGTCGCGAGCCGTGGCCGTATCGCCGCTGACCTTCACATAGTCGAGCAGCGCGGCGGCGTACAGCGCCGAGTAATCCATGATGTACTGGCGGCCACACAGCGGGCGCGGCTCGTCATAGACGCACGCCGCCAGTAGGCCATCCTCACGCGGCAGGCCCGCGAACAGGTAGAGGCAACGCTTGACCAGATCGTAGTTTTTGAATGTGACGTAATTCGTCATCGCCTGCAGGCGCAGGTCGCCGATCCAGAGCCGCCGGTCGCGGCGCGGACCGTCTTCAAACACCGTCTGCATGCAGTCGCGCAACGTGGCCAGACTTACTTCGTCGATCCGTCGCAGCAACGGATCGGCGCTCTGCAACGGCGCCGGCATCGGACCCGCAGAGGTGAACGCGGTGGCCTCAATGTTGGAGAAAAGCGCCGAGTAATTCGGCGACGTGTCGATCACATCGAATTTCACGTAGCGGAAGGCGTGGCGGCGTGGCGCCTCCACACGGCGCGGCAGGAAGTCGACATTAATCACCTCATCGGGCAGCCAGCCACGGCTGAGCTCGCCCGTGTAGCTTTCCAGCGGCACGGCAACGTCGGCCGGAGCCTCGCCGAACGTGATGCGCAGACGCACGGGCGAATCCACCGCCGTGCCCACGCCCTCCAGAGAAAAGGCGAGCGTGCCGGTCATATGGCGGCCGAAGTCGACGATGAAGCTGTCGCCGCGCTTCACCGGGCGCATGGCCAGCGGCTGGCTTTCCATACGCCATTGCAGGAACGTGGAGCGGTCCTCCACCGGCTTCACCAGCGCGACGGGCTTCACCGGCAGCGCGTGCGGACGCGGCTTGAGAGATTCGGCAATCTCCAGCCAGCGCGCCTCGCGCGTGGGCTCGGCGTGTAACGCAACGGCAGCGGCGGGGGCCAGCGTCATGAACTCTCGACGGTGCATAACTATCTATCCTATCTCGGCCAATGTTGATACGCTAACGCAGAAGGTCCCTATGCGCTACCCCGTACTTGCCTTGTTGCTGGCCTCCGTGGCCATGGCCCAGACGGGCCCGGTTTCGGTCTCGTCCAATCACCGCTACTTCCAAACCGCCAATGGCCGCCCCTTCTTCTGGCTGGCCGACACCGGCTGGCTGATGTTTGAAAAGCTGGACCGCGCTGACGCTGAGCGTTACCTCGAAGACCGCCGCCAGAAGGGCTTCAACGTCATCCAGGTGATGGTGCTGCACGTGGCCGCCGCCAAGAACATCTACGGCCAGACGGCGCTTATCAATTCCGACCCGGCGCGGCCGAACCTGGACGGCGGCGACGAGAACTATTGGCGGCACATGGATTGGATGATCGATCTGGCCGCGGCAAAGGGCATTTACATCGCGATGGTGCCGGCCTGGGGCGATCTGGCGAAGAAAGGCCAGCTCAACGCCCAAAACGTGGAGTCCTATACACGTTTTTTGGCCGGCCGCTACAAAGATCGCAAAAATGTTTTTTGGATGACCGGCGGCGACATCCAGGGCAACCTTCATCTGGAACTATGGCGCGCGATGGGACGCACCATCCGGGCGGTGGCGCCCAATCAGTTGATCACCTATCACCCCTTCGGCCGGACGCAATCATCCACGTGGTTCCACGCCGAGCCGTGGCTCGACTTCAATATGTTCCAGTCCGGCCACCAGGACTATGCGCAAGACCCGAAGGGGAAAGGCGAGGACAACTGGCGCTACGTCGAAGAGGACTACGGCCGCACTCCCGCCAAGCCGACATTGGATGGCGAGCCGTCCTATGAGGGCATCCCGCACGGACTGCACGATCCGAAGCAACCTTATTGGACCGACGCCGACTGCCGGCGCTACGCCTACTGGTCCGTATTTGCCGGCGCGGCGGGCCACACTTATGGCCACAGCGCGGTGATGCAGATGCGGAAGAGCACGGACCGGCGGGCGTCCTACGCACCGCTCGCCACCTGGGACCAAGCGATTGACGCACCCGGTGCGGGCCAGATGCAGTACGTGAAGAAGCTGGTATTGTCACGGCCCTACTTTGAGCGCGTGCCGGACCAGACGTTGGTGGGCAGCCAGAACGGCGAGCGCTACGAGCGCGTGGCGGCGGCGCGCGGGCGCGGCTATGCGTTTTACTACAGCTACACGGGCAAGCCGTTTGTGGCGCGGTTGGGCGCGATTTCGGGCCGCACGGTGAAAGCCTGGTGGTACGATCCGCGCACCGGCAAGGCCACCGCCATCGGCAGTTTCCCGAACCGCGGCGAGCGCACGTTTACGCCCAAACCGGGTGAGGACACCGTGCTGGTGCTCGACGACGCCGAAAGAGGGTACCCCGCGCCGGGCGAAGGGCTTGAAGTGGAGGGCTCTAAAATACGAAAATAGTTTTTGTCCCCCATCACCAATTCAGGAGCTAGCTTGCTGAATCCCGCCATACTTGCGCTTGAGGACGGGACCACCTTCCACGGCCGGGCCTACGGGGCCCAGGTCGTGCGCACCGGTGAAGTGGTGTTCAACACCTCTATCACCGGCTACCAGGAGGTGTTCACCGATCCGTCCTACTGCGGCCAGATTGTCGTACTCACCAATCCACAGGTGGGCAACTACGGAACCAACGATAGCGATAACGAAAGCGCGCGGCCCTATATCGAAGGTCTTGTCGTGCGCGAATGGGCCGAGGTGCCCTCGAACTGGCGCAGCGATGCGACGGCCGATGAGTTTCTGGCGCGCAACAACGTACCGGTGATTTCTGAGATCGACACGCGCGGCCTGGTGCGCAAGTTGCGCTCCGGCGGCGTGCTGCGCGGCGCGTTGTCCACCGCCGGACACACGGTGGAAGAACTGGTGGAGATGGCGCGCCAGAGCCCGTCGATGGCCGGCCTGGAGCTGGCGACGCGCGTGTCCACCAAAGAACGCTACGAATGGAGCCAGCAACTGGCGCCGTGCTCACCGTCCGAGCTCATGGCCAACGCCGAGCCGGACCGCTTCCACGTAGTGGCTTACGACTTCGGCATCAAGCGCAACATCCTGCGCTGCCTGGCCTCGATCGGGGCGCGTGTCACCGTGGTCCCCGCAACCACTTCGGCCGAAGATATCCTGGCGCTGAAGCCGAGCGGCGTGTTCCTGTCGAACGGCCCGGGCGACCCGGAGCCGCTTGAATATCAGGCCGCGCAGGTGCGTAAGATGATCGGCAAGACGCCGGTGTTTGGCATCTGCCTGGGCCACCAGATTGTCGGGCTGGCGCTGGGTGGGCGAACGTTCAAGCTGAAGTTCGGCCACCGCGGCATCAACCACCCGGTGCTGAACACGCGCACGAAAAAGGTGGAAATCACGGTCCAGAACCACGGTTTCTGCGTGGATCCGGACTCGATCAACACGAACGAAGTGGACATTTCGCACATCAACCTGAACGATGAGACGGTGGAGGGCCTGCGCCACCGTTCGGAGCCGATCTTCTGCGTGCAGTACCACCCGGAGGCCGCCGCCGGGCCACACGACTCACGCTACCTGTTCCAGGATTTCGCCAAGATGATGCAGGAGTTCAACCAGTAGACGATGCCGCGCCGAAACGACTTACATCGCATTTTGATTATCGGCAGCGGTCCGATCGTCATCGGACAGGCCTGCGAGTTTGACTACTCGGGCACGCAGGCGTGCAAGGCGCTGCGCTCGGACGGATTCGAAGTCATCCTGATGAATTCGAATCCGGCCACCATCATGACGGACCCGGACTTGGCGGACCGGACTTATATCGAGCCGCTCACCGTCGAGTACGCCACCGAGGTGATCCGCAAGGAGCGGCCCGACGCACTGCTATCCACCGTGGGCGGGCAGACCGGCCTGAACCTGGCCGTGGAACTGGCCGAGCGCGGCGTGCTGGACGAGTTCGGCGTGGAGCTGATCGGCGCCAAGATCGATTCGATCAAGAAGGCCGAGGATCGCCTCCTGTTCAAGGACGCGATGCGCAAGATCGGGCTTGCCACACCGCAATCGCGCCTATTGAAGAGCGTTGAGGACGGCCTGGAGTTTGCCACGCGCATCGGCTACCCGATGATTCTGCGGCCCAGTTTCACGCTGGGCGGCACCGGCGGCGGCATCGCGTACAACCGCGAGGATCTGATGTTGATTCTCGAGCGCGGCCTCGACTTGTCGCCGGTGCACGAGGTGCTGGCCGAGGAGTCGGTGCTCGGCTGGAAGGAATTCGAGCTGGAGGTGATGCGCGACCTAGCGGATAACGCCATCATCGTTTGCTCGATTGAGAATTTCGACCCGATGGGCGTCCACACGGGCGACTCCATCACGGTGGCGCCGGCACAGACGCTGACTGACCGCGAGTATCAGATGATGCGCGACGGCGCGCTGGCCTGCCTGCGCGAGATTGGCGTGGACACTGGCGGATCGAACGTGCAGTTTGCCATCAACCCGGAAGACGGGCGGATGGTGATTGTCGAGATGAATCCGCGCGTGTCGCGCAGCTCGGCCCTGGCGTCCAAGGCAACAGGCTTCCCGATTGCGAAGATCGCCGCGAAGCTGGCCGTCGGTTACCGTCTGGACGAGATCAAGAACGACATCACACGCAAGACGCCGGCGTGCTTTGAGCCGACCATCGACTACGTGGTGGTGAAAATCCCGCGCTGGCAGTTCGAAAAGTTTCCCGGCACGGATCCGGTGCTGACCACACAGATGAAGTCGGTGGGCGAGGTGATGGCCATTGGCCGCACCTTCCGCCAGGCGCTGAACAAGGGCATACGCGGGTTGGAGACCGGCAAGAGCTCGGCGGCGCAACAACTGGACCCGTCGCTGATCAATCAACGCCTGATCACGCCCAATCCGGAGCGGCTGAGCTATCTGCGGTTTGCGTTTGAGCGCGGCTACACGGTGGAAGACATCTTCGAAATGACGAAGATCGATCCGTGGTTCCTGCGCCAGGTGCGCGACGGCATCGCGTTCGAACAAGAGCTGGAAAAGACGACGCTCCCCACCGTGACGCGCGAAGACATGCGGCGCGCCAAGCGCGACGGCGTGTCGGACGCGCGGCTGGCGCGGTTGTGGTCGACCGATCCGCTGGCGGTGCGCGACCGCCGCAAGCAGCTCGGCATCAAGGCGGTGTTCAATCGCGTGGATACGTGCGCGGCAGAGTTCGAGAGCTTCACGCCGTACCTCTATTCGAGCTTCGAGAGCGAGTGCGAGGCTGAACCGACGACGCGCAAGAAGGTGATGATCCTCGGCTCCGGCCCGAACCGCATCGGACAGGGCATTGAGTTCGACTACTGCTGCTGCCACGCGAGCTTTGCTTTGCAGGAGATCGGCGTC
>CAYZIX010000215.1:0-6236 GCA_964478395.1 uncultured Candidatus Solibacter sp. | reverse complement strand
CTGCGGTTCATCGTCGGCAGTTGGCGGACCTGGGCGTTCGAAATTGTGGATGCCACTTCGGCGTTATTGGTTTGAACGTTGTTGGCGTCGGCCGCCACTTCAACGATTTCGGACTTAGTGGCTACTTCCAGCTTGAATGGCTTCATCGACAGTTCAACGCCGGCGTTCACCTTGATGCCGCGCACGACTTCGGTGCGGAAGCCCTTCGCTTCAACCTGGATGTCGTAGCTGACTGGCTGTACACCAGGGAAATAGTAAGTGCCTTCATTCGACGTCTGCGACTCCATGACAGCCGCCGAGCCGCCCGGAATGAAGAGTTTTACGCTGGCCCCGGGCACCGCCGCTCCTGATGCGTCAGTGACTAAGCCACTGATGCGGCCGGTATTCTGGGCTAAGGCTGGCATTAGTAACAACGCCAGAGTGAGACAGTACCTCAGCACACACATAACTTTCACGCTCCCTACATATTTGATCAATGGATGTTTCCCCTGCAAAAACCCCTAGATTTACTAAATTAATCATGAGCTGGGAAGGAAGTCAAGCAGGAGAACTCGCAATGTTACAATGACTAGAATTTCCATGCGCTGGTCCCAGTCCTTCATTCCCACCTTGCGTGACACGCCCGCCGAGGCCGACGTCCTCAGCCACCAACTCTTGTTGCGTGCCGGCTACATCCGGCAGTTGGGTGCAGGGATTTACAGCTATCTTCCGCTGGCGCAACGGGTGTTGCTGAAGATCCAGGCCATTGTACGTGCCGAAATGGGCGCCATCGGCGCTCAGGAATTGTACCTTCCAGCGCTGAATCCGGCCGAGTTGTGGCAGGAATCCGGCCGTTACGACGCGATGGGCGATAACCTCTTCCGTCTGAAGGACCGCACTGGCCGGTCGCTGTGCCTCGCCATGACGCATGAAGAGGTGATCACCGCCGTAGCGCGTAACGAGCTGCGCAGCTACAAACAACTGCCGCAGATCTGGTATCAGATCCAGACCAAGTTTCGCGATGAACCGCGTCCGAAGTCGGGCTTGTTGCGAGTACGCCAGTTTCTGATGAAAGACAGCTACTCATTCGACCTTGAACCGGGTGGATTGGACGAGGCCTACGAGAAGCACCGCCGCGCCTATTGCCGCATCTTCGACCGCTGCGGTCTGCGCTATACGGCCGTGGAGGCGCACTCCGGCGCGATGGGCGGGTCGGCATCGCAAGAGTTCATGGTGGAAACCAGCGCCGGCGAGGACTATATCGTTATCTGCGACCAGACTGGCTATGCGGCCAACCTGGAAAAGGCCGTATCGCGGCCCGTGCCAGCGGTGGCCGACGACCCGGCGGAGTTGGAGCCGGAACTGGTCCATACGCCGGGCCAGAAGTCGATCGACGAGGTGACGGCGTTTCTCGGCGTGCCCGCGACGTCGCTGATTAAAACCTTGATCCTGGTGGCCGATGGCAACCTGGTGGTGGCGCTGGTGCGTGGCGACCATCAGTTGTCGGAAACGAAGTTTCAGGCCGTTGCGGGCTGCGCCGCATTCCGGCCGGCGCAGGCGGACGAGATGCGCGCGCTTACTGGCGCCGCTGCCGGTTCGCTGGGGCCGGTCGGTTTGAAGGATGTGCCCATACTGGCCGATTCGGCGCTACGCGGCCGGCGCAACATGGTGTGTGGCGCCAATCGTGACGACTATCATCTGAAAAACGTCACGCCAGAAGCGGACTTTCAGGCCGAATTTACGGATTTGCGGCAGGTGGTTGAAGGCGATACGGAACTGGTGACCGGCGCGCCGCTGCGGATTGTGAAGACCGTTGAGATCGGCCATATCTTCAAGCTCGGCTACAAGTATTCGAACGCGATGGGCCTGACCGTACAGGACCAGAATGGCGTTGAGCAACCCGTGATCATGGGCTCTTACGGGATTGGCATCGAGCGCATACTGTGCGCGGCCGTGGAGCTGTACGGCGACACGGACGGCATCCGGCTGCCGGTGTCCATCGCGCCGTATGAAGTGGTGGTGACGCCTGTGAAATCGGCCGACGCCACGCTGCGCGCAGCGGGCGATGAGATCTATGTGGCGCTGCAAGCTGCGGGTATCGACGTGCTTTACGACGACCGTGACCTGAGCCCCGGCGTGAAGTTTAAGGACTCTGACCTGATCGGCGTACCCTTCCGTGTCACCATTGGCAAGAAGTTGCCGCAGGGCAAGGTGGAGATTGTCGAGCGCGGAACGCGGAAGGTCACGGACGTGGCTGTCGCCGATGTGGCCGCGGTGCTGAAAATAATGATTGAGGAGGCACGCTCGTGACAGTGGACTGGACGGCTGTGCGGGCACTGTTCCCGACGATGGCCCAGTGGACGTATCTGAATACGGCCACCTTTGGCCAGCTGTCGATGCGCTCGGCGGCGGCGATTGACGCTCACCTCAAGCGCCGCAACGAGACGGCGTGCGTCGACTTTTTAAGTTGGTTTGACGATCACGACCGGCTGCGCGCGAAGCTGGCGCAACTGATCCACGCCGGCGCGGACGATATCGCGTTTGTGCCGAATGCCTCCGCTGCGCTGGGCGTATTGCTGAACGGCCTGGAGTGGCACAGCGGCGACGAGGTGCTGACCCTGGAAGGCGAGTTCCCAAACAACATCTACGCGCCACTGGCGTGCGGTGTGGAGCTGCGCGAGGTGCCGGCCGGGCGGCTGTTGGATGAGCTGACGCCGCGCACGCGGCTGGTGGTGCTGAGCGCGGTGAACTACTCCACCGGGCTGCGCGTGAATTTGGAGCAGGTGGCCGCGGAGCTGCGGCGGCGCGGTGTGCTGCTATATGCCGACGCGACACAAATGCTGGGCGCGCTGCGGCTGGACTTTGAGCGCATTCGCCCGGACATGCTGGCCGTGGACTGCTACAAGTGGATGCTGGCGCCGAATGGCGCGGCTTTCATGGCTGTGGACGCGGAGTTGCGCGAGCGGCTGCGGCCGCTCACCGTGGGTTGGCGGTCGCACCACGACTGGCGCAACGTGAATCAGTTGTGGCAGGGCCGGCCGGAGTTTACCGGCGCGGCCGAACGTTTTGAAGGCGGCATGTTGGCCTCGTCCGTGCTCTACGGACTGGAGGCGAGTGTCGACCTGATGCTGGAAATTGGTCCGGAGGCCATTGAGCGGCGTGTGCTGGAGCTGGCTGGCCAGCTGCGCGCCACGCTGCCGGCTGCGTTGCCGTACCACGATTCAGCGATTGTGGCCGCTCCGGTGGACGATGCCGGAGCGCTGGCCGCGCGGCTGAAGCAGGAGCGTATTGTGGTGTCGGCGCGCAACGGCATGTTGCGCGTCTCGACGCATTTCTACAACAATCAGGCCGACATCGAGATGCTGGCTCAGGGCTTGGCCGTGGGCGGTTTCTCGTCCTTCTTCTCGTCCTTGCGGTAGAGCGACGGCTTCTTCTTGCCGGGCGTGGTGCCTTCGGCTTCGGCTTTTTCGCGCTCGCGCTGTTTCGCCTGCTCGCTTTTACGGTCGGGCAGATTGGCCTCGTCGCGCGCCTTTTGTGCGGCCTCGTCGCGTTCCTTTAAATCCTTGGCTCGCGTTTCCAGATCCTGGTCGGAGAGATCGGCGCTGTCGCGCAAGGTCTCGATAGCCTGTTCCAGGGCAAATTGGAAACGGCCGCGATCCGGCGCCTGGATGTCGGTGTATTTCTCAAGCTTCACCAGCATCTCGCGTTCGGATTTGGCCACGGCGGCCAGTGATGCGAGTGGCTTGCGGCGCTGCAGAGCGTCGTCGATGTTGGTGTCAATGGCCTCGATGATCGACGCAAACTGCTCCAGCGTGTCATGCAGCATGCCGCTGCGGCCGGCCGGCGGCTTGGCGAACAGTTGCTGGATCAGGTCCAGGCGCTGGCGGGCGAAGCGCAGGTAGAGTTGGAGGCGTAGGTCCGGCTCTTGGATCTCGCGCAACTGGTCGGTCTCATCCTCTGTTAGAAAATCCTTCTGGGCCGCGGCCGGAATAGCCAGTGGCAACATCAGCAAGACGCCCAATGCAATTCGTTTCATGGTGGGCCTCATTTGCTCATTACACCGTGTAGAAACTCGTCATGCGCCGTGGTGACGCGGGCGTGAGCTTCTTCCACCATTGCGCGGTCGTCAAAGGCAACGGCCAACCGCAGTTCATGCATACGGTGTTCAGTCGTGCCGGCGGAGACTTCGCCCTTCTTGCATTGCCGGCCGAGCTTGGGCAGTGGACGCCCGGTGGCGCGCAGCGAATCGAGCGCCAATTCGTATGCGCCGGCCACGTCGCTCAGTGTTGCTTTGAGCTCCTGCCGGCTGCCGGAGTCGCGCACCAGATTCTGAGCGGCTTTGAACCGTAGCTCGGCGAAGCTGATGGCGGCATCGAAGCGGCGCAACGGATCGCTGATGGCGCGCACCTCGTCAAGCGTCTGCGGCGGCGCCGGAGCGGCCAGGGTTAACGCCAAAGTGAGGAGGCTCAGTCCAATCATTTTGCGTTCCGGTCCAGAGCCTTGATGCGGTGGCGGGCCTTGAACTCCTCATCTGGATACTTGCCGCCGGCCACGTCGAGGAATTTGCGGTAGCTTTCGACCGCTGCTCTATTCTGATGTAACGAATCGAGCATCAGCGCCCGAAAATAATGATACGCCGGTGTTTCACCACCCAGGGCGCGCACGTGGTCGAGCGCAGTGAGCCCCTCCTCCCAGCGCTTGAGCATCATCAGCATGCCCGACAGCTCATTCCATGCTTCAAGCGAATCGGGCTTTTGCACCGTCACCAGCTGAAACGTGCGTGCGGCCTCTTCAAAGCGTCGCTGATCGCGTAGCAGGCGGCCCAGAAAGAGCCGCACTTCGGTGTTGCGCGGCTGGATTTCGGCAAGCTGCGCGGCGCGCAGCGTGGCCTTGTCGAGTTGTTTGTCGCGCAGATAGGCCGTAGCCAGCGCGTAGAGCAGGGCTGGCGTCGAGTCGAGCGCGCGGGCCGCCTCCAGGCTTTCAATGGCGCTGTGGGCATCGCCCGCCTGAAGTTGCAGCATGCCGCGGCGCTCCATGGCGGCCGGGCTTTGCGGATGTTGGCCGTAGATTTCGATCGCGCGCGCGGTGTGGCCGGTTTTTTCACAGACACCGGCCAGTTCCAGCGCCGTGGGCTCGTCCTTCGGATCCAGTGCAATCGCCTTCTCAAACGTCGCGATGGCCTTGTCCCACTGCTGCTGGCCCGCCCAGGCGCGGCCGGCCAGACTGTAGGCGCGCGCGTCGGCTGGACGCTTTTCGATAATGCTCTCAATCAGCGGTGTCGCTTCGGCGAAGCGTGAATTGCGCACCAGTAACTGCGCCAGGTTCATGCGTGCTTCAACGAGGTCCGGCTTTGCTTCGAGCAGCTTCTTGTATCCGTCAATCGCTTCCGTGTCGTGACCAGCTAGGCCCAGCGCGAGCGCGAGATTGAAGCGCACGGCGACGTCATCAGGTGACGTGGATGCAAGCTGGCGCAACATGCCGATGGCGGGCTCATAACGGCCGGCGTCGATCTCGGCCAGAGCACGGTCGAGCGTTGCCGGCGCCTGTGCGGCAAGCGGGAGGAGCACCAGAAAGGCGGCAAGCAGTCTCACACCCTCATTTTAGTGAGCTTCACCCGGATCGAAGTAAATGCCATTCAGAATGGCGTCCCCGCCGCGGATGTGATTCACGCGCACGCGGCAGGAGCGGTTGTACTCGTAAACGAGATAGCGGCCGCCAGTGAAGTCCTCAACAAGTTCAGTCGGCGCGATCTGTTTGCGCGTCTCCAGATCGAATAACTCAACCGCCATGCGGCGCTGCTGGCGATCGGCGTCGAGGAAGTAGAGCGCCAGGCGGAAGGGATGTTCGTGCTTGAGCGTGACGTCGGCGACCATGGTCTGCCACACGGCGCGTGGGTTGCCGGTCATGATGTAGCCGCGGCCATGGCGCGTGGCGCGGTAGGTCACCTTCTCGACGTAGTCCGGCAGCGTCATCTCGTCGGTCTCATTCGCGCCGGTGCCAAAGCGTACGGAGCCTTCCGCCCCATGCACCTGGGCTTCGACACGGTGTGCCGGGTAGACAATGGCCGGCTGGGCCGGAGCAGCGGGGATGGCGCCCTCATAGTGGATGCGATACGCGTGGCGGCCGGGGCTGATGCCGGTGAGGTAGACAAAGTCGGCGTCTTCGCGCGTCCAGCGCACGGGCGCGCCGCTTTCAATGGAGACGATGCGCCGACCCTGCTTGGGCACGCCGATTTCACCACGCGTGCCGGCCGGCGC
>CAYZIX010000214.1:0-6321 GCA_964478395.1 uncultured Candidatus Solibacter sp. | reverse complement strand
CAGAGTTGCCAGCCGGGTCGGCACCGGCTAGGTTATCCAGCGTCAGCGAGGACGTATCGGGCAGGATGATCCGGTTCCACACCACCTGTACCCGGCTCTGCCCGTAGCTCACCTGGCTGTTGTAGCGGCCGAGGATGCGTGAGCCTTGCGGGATCAGCAGAAACTTGCCGGTGGCCGTGTCGTAAATCGGTTCCGTCACGGTGGCGATCACGTCGCCCGGCAGATCGGACTTGATGCCCGTGACCAGCGCACCAGCAATCACCGTACCGGCCATCACCTGGTACGGTGAAGCTGGCATTTTCAAGTTCCCGGAATTGCGAGTTTCCGTAGTTCCGGCTTTCAGGAATGCCTCTTTCTGGTCTTGCCGGTTCTGCACGGCGGTCGGATCAGCAGGCTGCGCTGCCGTCGAGGCCGGCCCGGCAGCCATCGGATCGAAGCCGGCAAGGCCTGACGCAGGACTGGCCGTGGCCATCTGCGTTGGGGCGGCGGCGGCGCGCTGGTTGCTGGAACGGAAGAACACCGATGCCCCTGCGGCCGCTTCCGCTTCCTTGCGCTGTGCGTCGTGCTCGGCATTAGCCGGAGCGTGGCCAGGCGGGGTGTAGCTGGGTGTTACTTGCTGCTGCGATTTCACGATGGCCGGACCCAAGTCCCCCGGCAACGGCGGCCCAAGTTCAGGAACATGCGGCGGCAATTTGGAATAGTCGGTCGGAAGTTGCTCCAGTCCTTCCGAGCGCGAAACACGATCCACGTTGTAAAGCTCGGCTTGTTCGCTTGCACTGCGCTTGCGCGGTTGCAGCGACCACACCGTGGCGCCCAGCACGGTCACGGCGAGGCCACCAGCCAAGATCGCTAATGTGCGCCGGTTCAAGCGTGTCACGGGGCGCGGCTGGGCGCGTAGCGCCACCGCCTCGGGGGCCTCCTTGGACGCCTGCGGCGCGCCAAGGTCGGGAGTATCGTCCAGGCTCATAGTCAGTTCCCCCGTGCTACGCCATCCGTGCGCTCGATGCGCACCACTTCGCCCCTGTCACCGCCCAGGCGCAGTTCGGCCGCGCCGAACAGCCGATCGACGATGTAGTACGGTGCGCGGAAACGGTAATTCACCAGTTGCCCATCACCCTGAGCGCCGATCACGAACAGCGGCGGCAGTTCCCCCTGGGCGATGCCCGGCGGGAACTGGATATACACCTTCTCGCCGTCGTCGAAGGTGCGCAGCGGCTTCCACGGCGGCGTGCTGCCGCTGATGGCATAGCGGAAGCGAATCTTCTCCAGCGACAGGCCGGTATCGACCGGGGCGGTCGCCTGCGCGGCCTGCGCCTGGCGTTGCAAGGCCAGCATCCGATCTTTCGGGTATTCCCACGACACCGAAGCCATCCAGGCGCGTTCGGTCGAGGTCAGCTCGATCAGGTAGGTGCGCCGACTGGTGGTGACGACCAGATTGGTCTTGAGGCCCGAGCGGATAGGCTTGACCAGCACGCTGACGCGCAGCGCATCACCGGTGCCGCTCGAGGTGTCACCGACAATCCAGCGTACGGTATCTCCAGCGGCAACCGTTACGAGTTCCTCTCCGGGCTGGAGAGAAATCACTGTCACCCGTCCCGGTGCCGCATAAACCTGATACAGCGCGCCATCGGTGAAGGGCCAGACCTGAATGGCGTTGACGTAGCCCTCACGCGTGGGCGCGATACGTGCCTCGGCGTTGGCTCGCGATACCCGGAGCTTTTCATCGGTAGGCTCAGGGGCAGCCTTGGCCTCGATGCTCTCCGGCAATGGTTTCATCTGCGCCGGCATCGGCAGAACCTTCGGCACCTCCACCACTTCAACCGGCTTGGGCGGTTCGGGCAGCGGCTGGGCCTGCACTTGCTCATCAAGCGAGATGACTGGCGGCGGCGTGCCCTTCGTGGCGCAGCCCTGCAACGACAGAACTGACGCTGCAAACGTCAGCACGAAAGCGTAAAAGCGGAAAGACGGGTTCATGGCTTGGCTCCTTCGGCGGCATCGAGTTCGCGGCTCCACGACAGTCCGTTGACGTAGATGCCCAATGGGTTCTTGCGCAAACGTTGTTCAGTGCGCGGGGTTTGCAGGACGGTGGAAATCACGGCGTTCCAGCGTTCGGTGCCGGTCGGCGCGCCATTGACGAAGCGCTGCTCGGTCCAGCGCACGTTGAAAGACGCATCGCTGGCGCGCACGACGCTGGTGATCTGCACCGTGACCGACTCCTTGCCGACGCGCGCGAACGGGTCATGGGCGCGCGCGTACTCGTTGAGCACGCCCGCGCCGCGATCGGTGGTGTAGTCGTAGGCATCGAGCCAGTTCTGCCGCACGACGATGGGATCGATAGACAGCGAACGAACCAGCACGACGAAGTGCGCCAGGTGATAGGCGATCTGTGCGTCGTTTGGCCGGTACGGCGTGGCCGCTTCGCCGACCGCCCGAACCTGACCGGCCTGATCCACTTCCACCACATAGGGCGTGACGATGGACTGCGCCGAGCGCCACACCAGGCCGCCCGCCACCAGCAACGCGAGCGTCAAGCAGCCGAAAGCCATCAGCCGCCAGTTCTTGGCCTGAACACGGGCCGAGCCGATGCGCTCGTCCCACACCTGGGCAGCGGATTGGTAGGGAGTGGCAGGCTGCGGCGTATCGGCATAGCGCACCTGCGGTCGTTTGAATCGCATGGTTTGTTCTCCTTATGAATCGCTTCAATCGTCGGAACTGTGCAAACTCGGGCCACTGCTCGAACCACCGCCATCGCCCCCGCGCAACGTGTGGGCGGCGGTCGCGGCGGCGTGGCTGATCTGCTGGCGGCGGTGCAGGCGCTTGGCCCAGGCGGGCTGCGCCTGCTGCTGGTCGGCAGCGCCGGAATTGGCTTCGCTAGCGGTGGATTGGCCCGATGCGGCGGCGCCACCGGGTACCGGTCCCGCCTCGTCGGAACGGAAAGCAGACGCCGCACGCTCTTTGAGCGAGCGCATCCCGGCGGCGGCCTTTTGACCGACGGCTTGCGCACCGGTCTTGGCGACGTTGCCCACGCCGGCAGCGGCCCCCTTGAAGCCACCGCCGGCTGCTGCGGAACCGGCTTGATAGGCCGAGCGCGCACTGCTTGCGGTCGAGGCCGCGGCACGCGCACCATTGCCAGCCATCTTGGCGGCGGCGGGTGCCATGCGCGCCCCAGCCACCACTGCGCTGCCCACGCCGGTTGAGGCGGCACCGACCGCGACAGCCGCACCGGCTGCGCCCATCGCTGCACCGGCCATCGCACCCGCGCCAAGCTGCGGCGCACCGGACACCAGGCCGGTAGCGATGCCGGGGCCAAAGATGCCGAGTGCCAGCATGGCGAGCGAGGCCAGCATCACCACCAGCGCATGGTCCACGGAGGGTTCATTCGGCGTGACCTGGAACTCGGCGAACAGCCCCGTGCCAATGCCCACGATCACGGCCAGCACCAGCACCTTGATGCCCGAGGACACCACGTTGCCGAGCACCTTTTCGGCGAGGAAGGCGGTCTTGTTCCAGAGCGCGAACGGCACCAGCACGAAGCCGGCGAGCGTGGTCAGCTTGAACTCGATCAGAGTGACGAAGAGCTGCACCGCCAGCACGAAGAAACTGATGATGACGATCAGCCAGGCGAGGAACATCACCACGATGGGCGCGATGTTGATGAACACCTCCGGGAAGCCGGCCATCTCGCTGATCTGCTGCAAGATGGGCGCAGCGGCGTCGATGCCGGCTTTGGCGAGGCGCCCCGGCTGCAGGAAGGTCGCCATGGTCATGGTCGAACCGGAAGCCGTCAGTCCCAGGCCGGCGAAGGACCGGAACACGATGCTCGCCAGCCAGTTGAAGTTGCCGATGATGTAAGCGAAGGCGCCGACGTAGAGCACCTTGCGCAGAAGCTTGGCCATCACGTCCTCGCCCTGGCCGGTAGCATGGCCCAGCGCCCAGTAGAGGCCGGCCAGGGTCATGTCGATTGCCACCAGCGTCGCGGTCAGGAAAGCGACTTCACCATGCAGCAGGCCGAACCCCGAATCGATGTACGTGGAGAAGACATTGAGGAAACGGTCGATGACGGAAACGTCGTTCATGGCCGCATCCGTCAGTTGCCGTAGAAGTTCACGGACTGCGGCGTGTACACCGTGCCGCCGCCGATGAAGCGGCGCGTCACCTCGCGTCCACGCTCAACAGCGGCAGCCTGCCGAGCCAGTTCCAGCGAGGCTGCGCGACCTTGCGTAAGCTGGAGCTGCTGGGTCTGGATGGACTGCTTGGCTTGCAGGGCCAGGAGCTGATTGGTGGCCTGCATCGCCTGCAAGGCGCCGGTGGCCGATTGGCTCTGGTCGACCAGATCGGCCAAAACGCCCTCATCCTGGTTCAGGTTCTGCGACGCCTGCGCCTGCATGCGCATGGCGGTCTGCAAGCCCTGGAGCGTGTTTTGCCAGCGCTTGTGCGCGTCCTGGAACATCTGGTTGCCGCTCACGCTGGCGGCGTACTGCTCCGGGTAGAGTTGCGCGAACTGCTGGTCCATGTTCTGGATGTCGAAAGCGAGCCCCCGCGCCTGGGCGATCAGTTGCCGTGTCGTATCCAAATTGGATCGCAGACGGTTGACCACGTTGAACGGCAGGCTTGCGAGGTTGCGAGCCTCGTTCATCAAGGACTGCGCTTCGTTCTGAAGCTGCCTGATCTGGTTGTTGATCTGCTCCAGCGTGTGCGCGGCAGTCAGGATGTTCTGGGCCAAATTCGTGGGGTCAATGACGACCCATTGCGCGTGTGCGACGGGCATGACACCGATCAAGGCGGCGACAGCGATGGCAAGAAGACGTTTTTTCATGGTGAAACCTCCAGAGGTTGGGAAGCAAGGAAAGACGCGGCCGAGGAAGCGGACGGCAATAAGTCGGCCGCCCAATCGAGGCCGCGATGGCGCAGCCAGGCACCTGCGAAGCCCGGCGTTCCGGCATCGCGCAGCACGTTGTCGATAGCGCGCTGGTCCTGGGGCGTCGAAGCGCCCGCAAAGGCGAGCGTGACCGGCCCGAGGTCAAGATCGAACAGGCGGTTGCCCAGCCGCGACTGGTAGTAGTAGTCGCGCTTGGGCTGGGCGGTGGCGACGATCTCGATCTGGCGGCTGTTCAGCCCAAAACCCTCGTAGATCGTACGAATCTGCGGTTCGGTCGCCTGCGGGTTGGGCAGGAAGATGCGGCTCGCGCAGCTTTCGATGATCGCGGGCGCGATGGTCGAGTCCTTGATGTCGGCCAGCGACTGCGTGGCAAAGATGACGCTGACGTTCTTCTTGCGCAGTGTCTTGAGCCATTGGCGAATACGCGCCGCGAATACCGGGTCGTCCAGGAATAGCCAGGCTTCATCAAGGATCAGCAGCGTCGGCGCGCCGTCGAAACGCTCATCGAAGCGCGCGAACAGATACCCCAGCACGGCCAGCACAGCGGCCTTGCTGTGCATCAGTTCCTCCATCTCGAAACCCTGAACGTCGCCCACGCCCAGCCGGTCGCTGTCGGCATCCAGCAACTTGCCGTGCGCGCCGCCGAGCACGTAAGGCGCGAGCGCCTGGCGCAGCATGTTGGATTGCAGCAGCACCGACAGGCCGGTGAGCGTGCGCTGTTCCACGGGCGCGCCAGCAAGACTGCCGAGCGCCGACCAGATGGCTACCTTCTCGTCCGGACCGACCGCAATGCCCTCATGCCGCAGACGGCCTTCGACCCACTCGGCCGCCCAGGTGCGATAGCCCTCACGGTCGATGCGCGCGAGCGGCTGGAACGCAATCGCGCCGTCGGCACCCAGGTCGTAGTGCTCGCCGCCCAAGCCGAGAATGGTGGCGCGCATCGAGCGCCCCATGTCGAAGGCGAAGATGCGCGATCCGGGATAACGGCGGAACTGCATCGCCAGCGTGGCGAGCAACACCGACTTGCCCATGCCGGTCGGGCCCGCCACCAGCGTGTGCCCCACGTCACCGATGTGCGTCACCAGCCGGAACGGCGTCGCGCCATCGGTGCGGGCGACGATCAACGGCGGGCCGTCGAGGTGGTCGTTTCTCTCCGGCCCGGCCCACACCGCCGACACCGGCATCAGGTGCGCGAGATTCAGCGTTGAGACGATGGGCTGACGCACATTGGCGTAGGCATTGCCCGGCACCGACGACAGCCATGCCTCCACGGCGTTCAGCGTTTCGGGGATGGTCACGAAGCCCCGGCCCTGGATGACTCGCTCCACCATCCGCAGTTTCTCGTCGGCCGTATTGGCGTCGGCATCCAGCACGGTCACGGTCGCCGTGACGTAGCCGAAGGCAACCTGATCGCTGCCCAGCTCCTGCAAAGCCGCATCCGC